>JBKQNN010000084.1:0-11448 GCA_052145975.1 Rhodomicrobium sp.
CCAAGCGCTCCACCGTCCTGGGCAGGCCGTGCTACGCTTCCTCCGAGCGTTTGCCCTTCGTGCCGGAACTTGGCGTCGTGGCCACGCCGCCGCAGGCGGTCCCGGGCGTGATTGCAGAACTCGGACGCAAGGGCTGCCGCGCCGCGGTGGTCATAACCGCCGGCGTAACGGGTAGTCTGGCACAGCAGATGCGCGACGCGGCGCGGCCCTATCTTTTGCGCGTTATCGGGCCGAACTGCTTAGGCATTCAGGTGCCGTACCTGAACCTCGATGCCAGCTTCGCCCAGACCATGGCAAAGCGCGGCGATATCGCGCTCGTCTCGCAATCGGGCGCCATAATGACCGCAATGCTCGATTGGGCCGCCGTGGAAGGCGTTGGATTCAGCCATGTCCTCTCGATCGGAGATGCCGCCGATGTGGACCTCGGCGACATGCTGGATTACCTGGCCGGCGAAGTCATGAGCCGCGCGGTTTTCCTTTATATAGAAGGCGTTTCGCAAGCGGCGAAATTCATGTCCGCGGCGCGCCGCTGCTCCCGCTCGAAGCCTGTGATCGCGATCAAGTCCGGCCGGCATCCGGAAGGGGCGAAAGCGGCATTGTCGCACACCGGAGCGCTGGCCGGCTCCGATCACGTGTTCACCGCGGCGCTTCGCCGCGCGGGCATCCTGCGCGTTCTCGACCTGCACGAGATGTTCGAAGCGGCCGAGGTAATCTCGCGGGTTAAGAGCGTGGCCGGCAGCCGCCTCACCATTATTACAAACGGTGGCGGGGCGGGCGTCCTGGCCGCCGATACGCTGGCGGATTTGCACGGCACGCTCACGCAGCTGGAGCCAAAAACCATCGATGCGCTCGATGCCTTGCTGCCTCCAACCTGGTCTCACAGCAACCCTGTCGACATCATCGGGGATGCCGGTCCGGCTCGCTACCGCGCCGCGATAGGCGAGGTGATGCGCGATAAAAATACCGATGCCGTGCTGGTGATGAACGTGCCGACCGCGCTGGCCTCGTCCGCCGATGCGGCGAAGGCGACCGTCGAGGCCGTGAAAGAGAGCCGGAGGGCTGGATCGTCGAAACCCGTCCTGGCAGCATGGCTCCAGCGCAGCAGGTCGCAAGAGGTCAAGCCGCTGTTCAGCGAAGCGAAAATACCGGACTTCGTGACACCCGGCGCGGCCGTCCGCGGCATCGTTCAGCTTGCGCGCTATGGCGCCGCTCAGGCCGAGCTGATGCAAACGCCGCCAGCGCTGCCGGCCGAGATGCATTTCAACTACGACCTGGTGGAAGCAGACATCGCGCTCGCCATCGAAGAAGGCCGCAAGCTCATGACCGAGCCCGAAGCCAAGGCTGTGCTTGAGGCTTACGGCGTTCCGACCGTGCCGACCCGCGTTGCCACCACGCCCGGGGAAGCCGGAAGAGCCGCTTCAGAACTGTTGCGCAGCTATTCTTCCCTGGTCGTAAAAATTCTGTCGCCGGACATCTCGCACAAGTCGGACATCGGCGGCGTGCGGCTCGACCTCACCTCCGCCGAAGAAGTGGAAAAAGTAACGCGGCAAATGCTCACGCACATCAGGGAGCTTAAGCCCGATGCCACGCTCAAGGGTGTCACGGTCCAGGCTATGGTAAAGCGCCCCGACGCTTTCGAGCTTATTCTCGGCATAACGGTCGACAATACATTCGGGCCCGTGATCTTGTTCGGCGCGGGCGGAACCGGCGTCGAAGCCATCGGCGATACTGCCATGGCGCTTACTCCGCTCGACCTCAAGCTTGCCAAGGATCTCATCGCATCGACCCGCATTTACCGGCTTTTGAAGGGCTACCGCGGCCGGGCCGCGGTGGATTTGGATGGACTGGCCTTCTGCCTTGTGAAGCTAAGCTCGCTGGCCGTACAGCATCCTGCCATCCGCTCGCTCGATATCAACCCGCTGCTCGCTGACGAAAAGGGGCTGCTTGCGCTCGATGCCCGGATCGAGGTTCGAGACCCGGTCAAGTTCCCGCCGCCGCCGCCTGCGATCCGCCCCTATCCCGTGCAGTGGGAGACGCGTGAGAAGCTGCTGGACGGAGAAGAGCTGTTCATCCGTCCGATCCGCCCCGACGACGAGCCTATCCACGCGAAAATGATGTCGCGGGTGACGCCGGAGGATATCCGGCTGCGGCTGATGATGCCGGTGAAAGAATTCTCGCATGGGTTCCTGGCGCGCATGACCCAGATCGATTACGCCCGGGAAATGGCTTTCGTCGCGTTGCGGAACGAGACGGATGGCGAGCCTGAAATGCTTGGCGTCGTTCGCTTCTTTGCCGATCCCGATTACGAGAAGGCCGAATATGCGGTGCTCGCGCGTTCGGATCTGAAGGGCAGAGGGCTAGGCTGGGTGCTCATGCGCCATCTGATCCGCTATGCCAGGGCTGAGGGCCTGAAGACGCTCTACGGCACCGTGCTCAAGGAAAATGCGACCATGCTCAAGATGTGCCAGGAGCTTGGCTTTGAGGTCAAACGCGATCCCGACGACCCGATGCTGTTCGCGGTGACGCTGGACGTCAAGGGCGAGGCCGTCACAAGGCTGCTAGCGCAATAAGGGTGGGGTGCTGCGATTGTCCGAAATGTCCGGCTTCGAGGAGGATTTCCAGGCGTGGCGGAAATGCCGGGCGGAAGCGCTTATGGACGATTTCGCCGAGCTCTGCCGTTACCGGGATGCGAATGCCGCGCTGAAACCGGCCGGCCCGGACGAGGATCGCGTTGTCTTTTTCGGGGACTCCATCACCGAAGGATGGAACCTTGAAGAGCATTTCCCGGGCAAACCCTACCTCAATCGCGGCATTGGCGGTCAAACCACCCCGCAAATGCTGATCCGGTTGCGGCAGGATACGATCGCGCTCAGGCCGCGCGCGGCCGTGATCCACGCCGGAACCAACGACATTGGCGGCAATACCGGCGCAATGCGGCTTGAGGACATCGCAGCCAATCTTGCGTCCATGGCCGATATCGTCAAGGCTGGCGGCGTGCGGGCTGTGTTTTCCTCGCTCCTGCCGCCAGCGCATAAAGAGACGCCACTCTCGCGGTTCAACCTGTTAAAGCACCCCCCAGACGCAGTCCTGGCGCTGAACGTATGGCTCAAGGACTACTGCGAGGCCAGCGGCCTTGCGTTTATCGATTACTTCAGCGCCATGAGCGGGCCGGACGGGCTGGTGAGGCCGGAGCTCTCGGAGGATGGCTTGCATCCCAACCCCCTTGGCTACCGGATCATGTCGCCGCTCGCGCAGGCAGCAATAGGCCAGGCCCTCGCGCGCGTGTAAAAGAACCGCCAGCCTCCACCACTTTCATGCCCCTGCCTGACCGCATGGGCGCAAAAATAGCGGATGGTGTAACGAACTGAGGAATCTCCCCTCGCCCTGTCCCTCTCCCCACGGGAGAGAGGACGCCTTCTCAACGGCCGCAGCCGGACTCCCTCTCCCATGGGGAGAGGGGCGATTCCCCTGTTATGCTAGCGCCCATGCGGTTAGACCAGGTCATCCACCAGCGCACTGAATTTGCTGTAAGCGTCTGCGGGGAAAAGGACAGCGCGGGGCGCTTCAACCCTGCAAGCGGTGGCCGATGAATTCTTTGATCCTCTTCGCCACTTCGTCGGCCCCGAGGTCGCGGAAATCCTGGTCTGCGCCGGGAATGACGGCGAGGGTCACGGTCTTTGCGCTGGCGAAGTCAGCCGCGCCCGCCTGGATCTCGCCCAAGTTCGGGTCGGCCTCTCCTACCGCCAGCAAGACCGGGATTTTGATGCTCTGCAAAAGGTTTGTGGTCTTGAACTTCTCGTTTGGGCCGTAATAGTCTGCGAAAGCGCCAGCCGTCACCTGCGCGCGCGTGCAGTTCAAAAAGCCCGAAACGTCTACGAGCTGGTTCCCGTGCTCGGCGGCAACGAGTTCCTCGGCCTTGCCAAGCTGGGGCCGTAGCGGCGTGCCGAAGCGCGCGCGGTACTCGGCCTCCGCCTTCTCCGGGGTCTGCATAAGCGGCGAAATCAGCACAATCCGCTTCACAACTTTGTCGAGCTTGTTGATGGCATAAAGTGCGGCCTGGTTTGCGCCCCGGCCCTGGCCCGCAACCGTGATCGACGGCGCTCCCTTCTCCTTAAGCCAATGTACCCAAGCGTCGATCTCGTCGATGGCATCCTCGTGCCGGTGATCCTGCTCTAGGCCGCAATCGAACATGCCATGCCGCTTATCGAGGCCAAGCCCGAGCGTGATGGCCAGCGAATTGATGCCAAGATCGCGCAGGCCGTCCTGCAGCGCGGCCATCAGTTCCATGCGGGCGTGGCCTTGCGTGTCATGCACGAGTATGACCGCGCCGTCCTTGAGAGACCGCCCTTGCGCCAGATCGAGATTCCCCGAAAGTTCAAGCCCCAAATATTCGAGCGTGACCTCCTCCGCAGTACTGCTTACGGCAGACGCCGCCAGTGAGATCGCCGCGAAAATCAAGACCCTAAGGGCGCGCATGACAATCCTTCCGTAAATGTTTGGCGCGACGCTCTCGCTAAAGCCGCTTATGGACGAAATCAGGGCCGGCGGCCAGGGATGTCTCACTTTGTGGTCGCAGCAAGGCGTTCAGTCCACTACGATTCCGCGCCGGTGCCGGCGCCTTGACTGCGAGCGGTTAGGCCGAGCGCCGTGGTATAGGCCGCGGCAAGGACGAATATAAGCTGTACGGCCCCCGTTCCGGGAAATCCTGCGGCGACAGCGGCAACGGCCGCGATCCCCCAGATAGCCATCACCGCCAAGGTAAGCCCCCTGAGCCGCCGGACGCGAAGGGGGTGCACGAAACGGAAAGGCACGAAGGTCAGCATCGCGCAAAGCGCGATTAGCGAGGCGGCCAGGGCAGGGGGGATGGCGAGCACGAAGCAATAAAGTATGACGATGTTCCAGATGGCCGGAAAACCGACGAAATAGCCATCGGCGGTTTTGCTCTGCTTGTCGGAAAAGTGATAGAGGGACGTCATCATGATTGCAGCGGCGAGCGCCAGCCTGAAGCCTTCCGGCACGATGGGCCCGCGCGCAACCATGAATGCCGGTACGGTTACATAGGTCACGTAGTCGATGATTTTGTCGAGGTCTTCGCCCGAAAAGCGTGGCAGAACCCGCTTGACCTCAAGCCGCCGCGCCAGCGGGCCGTCGGCGCCATCGACGATCAGCGCCGCTCCAAGCCAGGCGAAGGACACGGCCCATTCGCCGCCGCTCGCGGCAAGCAGCGCCATCAGACCGAGCGCCGCACCTGTCGCGGTGAAGGCGTGCACGGCGGCAGCGCCAACGATTTCGGAGCATTTAGGCGAGTTGCGGATGTCCATCGTGGCGCCGGGTTTACGTCTTTGCGTGCGCAGGCGTTAGCCCGAAGCAGCTCTGAAGGCAATAAAGGGCGCCCCAACCTAACGCTTGCGTTGGCGGGAAAGTTCGCCCGCTTCGCTTCCGCCTTCGTAGCTGGCGCTATTTCGGCGGAATAGGCTTGGCCCTGGGGGGCCTCGCAACAACGAAAAAGCGCCAGCGGCTAAGCCGGCGCCTATGCGCGAAGGTATGATTGGCGCGCCGCCTCGCAACCGCGGCGGCGCTTGTTTCAGCCAGCCTAGAACTTGTGGCTCAACGTACCCTTGATCTGCATATCGTTTTCAGGCAGATGCTGCTGTTGATCGACGTTAGGTTGTTGATCGAACTGCAACGGCTCCGGCGCGCTCCTGGCGCCGTACAGCAGTTCCAGGCCAAAATCGAGCTTCGGCAGCTTTCCGACCGAACCTATGCCGGGTATCGTAACTTCCGTCCCGCCGTCCTTGCCAGTTACGGCAAGAGGATCGGTGGGAACCTGCTGGGGCGTCTTGCCCGGCAGGGAAAGTTGCTGCCCGAAAGGCGATAGTGGCGCTGCCTGCGTATTACTCTGTGGCGGCGCGGCTGGCTCGGCTTGAAAAGCCGCCGCTCCCGTTACCTGCTGGGCAAGCGACAAGGCGATGGTACACGCCACTGCCGCCTCCTTTAACTTAAAATGCCTACCCATGACTCGCTCCCCGCTAATGCTATAAAGATGATTGTGAACCTGGGCGATTGCAAGTCCGTTGATTCAGGCGCTAAGCGCTTATGAATCCAGCGGAATCTCAGAAGAGGGGGCGCGGCCGTTGCCAAAAAGCCGCAGATTGGGGTCTGGAGACGCCATATTTTAGCCAAAAACTTTTACAGCCCGGCCGCCGTTTGTGCGAATAGCCACTCCAGATAAGGAACGGCCACATACTGTGGCTCAAAAACAACGAGAGCGGGAACCGAGTAGGGATGCCGGGCTTCGAGCGCGGCAAGCACTTGTTGCCCCAAGTCTTTTCTCGTTTTGACCAGCATGGCGGTTTCGTTCCCGCACTCTATATTCCCTTGCCATCGATAGATCGACAGCATACCAGGAAACAAATTTACACAGGCTGCGAGCTTCTCTTCCACAAGTTCCTGCCCTATTTTCCGGGCGTCGCTCTCGTTTGGAAATGTGGTATAAACAACGATCATTCCGGCTTTTTCGTCCATGATATCCACTCCTATTCCTCGCATCCGCCGCCAACCCGGCCCGCTTGCAATCGAAGCGGGTGAGACATCATGACACACGTAGACGTGGTTCAGACTGAGACTGGCGTGTTTCCCGATAAGGTTCGCCCCGGATTCGTTGCAAGCCCCGCACCGGAGGCGCAGGACGCCTTGGAGCGGCTTTCCAAGCGCTATGGCGCGGTCGAGCCCGAGGAGGCGAACGTCGTGATCGCGCTCGGCGGCGACGGCGTTATGCTGCAAACGTTGCACCGCTTCATGGGAACCGGCGTTCCTATCTATGGCATGCACCGCGGCTCCGTCGGCTTTCTCATGAACGAGTACCATGAGAACGGGCTCATCGAGCGCGTCGCACGGGCCAAGCTCAGCGTCATTCACCCGCTCAAGATGGTGGCGGAGAACATGGCCGGGGAAACGCTTGAGGCGCTCGCCATCAACGAGGTGCATCTCTACCGGCAGACGGCGCAAAGCGGCCGGCTTTCCATCGCCGTCGATGGCAAGGAACGGCTGAGCGAGCTCATGTGCGACGGCGTGCTTGTGGCGACACCGGCAGGCAGCACCGCCTATAATCTTTCCGTGGGCGGCCCGATATTGCCGCTAAAGGCCCATCTGCTCGCGCTGACCCCGATCAGCCCTTTCCGGCCCAGGCGCTGGCGCGGAGCCTTGCTGCCCAACAAGGCCCAAGTCGGAATTAACGTGTTGGAAGCGGATAAGCGCCCGATGAGTGCGGTTGCCGATCACACCGAATTCCGTAATGTAGTTTCGGTTCTGGTGCGCGAGGAGCGCAACATCAACCTCAAACTGCTATTCGATCCTGGCCATGCGCTTGAGGAGCGCATCGTGGCGGAACAATTCAGGTTTTGAACCCTTAGGGCTCGATGTCTACTTATAAGCAATAGGCAGAAGGGAAACGGCAATGCGGACAGTGTTTCAATTCTCTCTCTGCGCAATCGCGCTGTGTTTGTCCGCGCCGGGCATCGCCCAGGCCGAAAGCAGGACGGTGCTTATTCTCGACGCCACCGCGCAAATGAGCGCCAGGCTCGGCCAGCGTAGCAAGATCGAGGCGGTGAAGACCGCCGTTACCGCCGCCGCGAGCCGGATGGACCCGCAAGCACCGCTCTCTGTCTGGGCGTTCGGGACAAACCCCGCCAAGAAGTGCGAGGACAGGGGCGAGCTCGTACCTTTGCAGCCGGCGGGGACCGCTGCGCGCGCGCTGGACCGGGCTTTGAGCCCGGTGCAACCGAGGGCAGCCCGCGCCCCGGTCTTCGGCACGCTGCAGGCGGCGCTGGCCGCGGCGGGGGAGCCGAAGGACGCGCCGATTTCCGCCGTGATCGTTGCGGGAACCGGCGACGACTGCACCGGCGATATCTGCAGCGAGGCCAAGACGCTGCATTCCACCTATCCCAATGCGAAGCTGACGGTGCTGGGCACTGGTATGAGCGAGCAGCCGGTGGCCAATTTCACCTGCGCGGCGAAGGCCATGGGCGGCGAATTCACCGCAGTCAAGTCCACCACCGACCTTGAGAAGCTGCTGCGCCAGACCCTGGGCACCGCTCCCGAGGGCAAGCCCGCGAAGCCCGCGGCAGAGACAGCCCCGCCCCAGGCGGCCCCGGCTGAGAACGCGAAGCCTGAGAGCGGCGAAAAGAAGCTTGCTGCCGCGGTTCCGGAAGCGGCCCCGCCACCAGCGCCGCCCGCTCCCGCCGAGACCAAACCCGCGGTGCAGCCAGCGCCGCCGCCGGAGTCCAATACCGTGCTATCGGCCATACTCTCGGAAGGAATGCTGCCCCTCGACGCCGGCGTGACTTGGGAGATTTTCAAAATTCACACGACGCCTACGGGCCAGCAAAAGCCGGCGGAGGACCCAAGCTGGACCGTTGGAGGCGGCCAGGCGCTGCTCAAGCTTCCGGAAGGCCGTTATCTGGTTCGCGCCGCATACGGCTTTGCCAGCGCCGAGGACAGCTTCGCCGTGAATGGGAGCAAGGCGGAGAAAACCGTGGCCCTCAACGCGGGCACCATCTCCGCCGAAGGCATGCTGACGCGGGAGGCTGGCGCCGCGGAGGGCGTTTTCTTCCTTCTGTCGCGCCGCAGACAGGGGGGCGCCCTGGAGGAACTCGGCAGATCCAGCGAGTCGCCCGCGATCTTTCATGTAAATGCCGGCGAGTATGTGCTCACGGCCATGGCCGGCCCCGCAAAACTCGACAGCGCTGTGAAAGTCGAGGCGGGCAAGGTTTCGGTGGTGCGGATGGCGCTCAATGCCGGCGCTCTGGAGATCAAGACTTATGAGGCGGAGGGATCGCCCAATACCGTTTCCGCATGGCACCGGATTTATCCGGCTGCGTCAGAGCCCGGCAAGAGGCAAGCGCCTCTCCTGACAATCGAGGCAGGCGCATACCGCGTGCAACTCCCGGCCGGAGACTACCGGCTGGTGACGCAGTACGGAAACGTGCGGGTGGAGAACGCGGTTTCGGTAACGGCCGGGCAAACGGTGACGAAAAGCGTCATCCTGAGCGCGGGGCAGGCGAAAATAGCTGTTCCATCCGGCAAGCCCGCGAGGGTGTGCGCCGTATACGAAGCGGGCGCCGACCGCAATGCGGGCCCCGCTGGCCGCGCGGCGGGGACGGCCATGAGCTTCATCCTCAAGGCAGGGGTCTACGATGTGGAGTGCCGCGCGCAAGGGGCGGCAGCACCTCTGAAGCCGGCGCAGATCCACGTGGCCGCCGGGCAGACCCAAGAGGCGAAGCTCGAAGAGTAATACCGGGCGTCAGTTGCAGGCCGCCATCGATAATGCGGCAAAGGTCTCTCGACGCGGCAGGGTGATCCAGAACCGGCAAACGCCCATCACTGTCATGGCCGGGCTTGACCCACGGGTCATTGCCCGAGGGCAAGCTCCGGCCATCCACGATAAAGCCAATGCGATCAATGACCCATGGATGGCCGGGTCAAGCCCGCGGCTTTGCAAGACCCCGGATAAGCGCGTTGCGCTTTCCGGGGTGACGGAAGAGTATACCTCAAATGAAGCGAACCGGACAGCCGTGGGTCAAGCCCGGCCATGACAACCGAGTTCGTTCCTAAATCGCCACGGCTGGCGGGGCTGTTTCGCGATGACGGGCGTTCCCGCCCTTGACACAATGCGGCTGCCGCAGATTGCCGGCCATCGCGATCTCCCAAGCCCCACTATAAGATCGGAATGCCGGCCTGTTTCATCGCATCGATGAAGACAGCATAGGGTAGGATAAGAGAGAGAGGCGCTTTCGGGATTTCGAGGGCGCCGTAGGATTTGTACCAATCCGCCGCTCGCCGATCCTTGGCGTCTATCAACAGCAGGGAGCCGCCTACCTGTGTGGAAACCTGAATGCAGCGCCGCGCGGCCGCGATCAGCAGTTCACCGCCGAGCCCCTGCCCTTGCAAGGTCTTGCTCACCGCCAGCCGCCCGAGGCGAAAACCACCGATTGGATGCCGGCCGCCCCCGGCGGGCCGGGCCGCCTCCGGCGCGAGATTGAAATCGATCTGCGCCGGGCTCAGCGTATAATAACCAAGTATCGCCGGATTGCCGGCATTATCGACAGCAACATAGGTCTTCGAAGCACCGCTTTCGTGCGCTTGCCGGGCATATTTCGCGAGAAAGCCGTTGAGATCGGCTTGGCCGCAATCGAACCCCTTGCGATTGTGCCGCTTGGCGATCGGTTCTTCGTGCCAGTCCGGCAGGGTCATTTACGGGCGGCGAGCGCACGCGCTGCCGTCAGCAGCTTGGCGTTCGGCTTCGGCGGGTTGTCTAGCAGATCGAGGATGAAACGGGTCTGTTCCTCATCCAGGCTGGTCCGCCCGGCCTTCTCGATCACGGCTTCGGCCGCTAGCAGCGCGTTGCGCAGTACGAAATCCTTCAGGCTGGTCCGCTCAAGCGCTGCCGCCCGCATCAGCCGGGCCTTCTCGGCGGGCGGTATCTGCATCGGGAAACGGCTGGTCTTATCTGTGGCGGTTCTGGGCATGGCACAATCCTCCAACGATTTCGTTATAGGACTGTTGCGCTCGAAAAACAACGTATGTTCAATGAAGGCACATACGATCATCCCTTTAGATCGCCCGCTATGGGATACGAAAGCCGCTGTGGCGGGAATGGCGGCACTCGAAATGCGCCGAGTCTGCAAACGGCCTGTTTCGCCGGTCAGATCAGATTAACTTTGGAGCCACCTTCTCATCGAAACGGTTAGGCGGGGATGGATAGCCGTAAGGGCTTGCCATAGTTAAATTTGGCTTGGTTAATGGACGGGCGCGATCCTTTCCGCCGCCGTCTTTCTGCGAATCTTTTGCCACTTTAGGTCGAATTCCACGATTCCAAAATACCCGTTAATATTAGATTCTTGCGCGTGTTAACCACGAAACCAAACTTGCGGTTGCAGAAATAGTTAACGGCAAGCACAGGTAAATGCGGTAACATCAATGAGTTATTCGTCCGTATTGAGCTTATCCGTCGCCGGAATTGCTTTTTCTTGGCAGCGCGCCTGTGGAGGAAGAAAGGCAAGCCCGCGGCGGTGTATTGTCAGAAGATATGAGTTTGCGGGTATGTAAAAAATGCGGCAGACACAGTATGAAAGGAAGATTATTGACAGGGAAATGCTGTCTCCGTCGGCTCCAAGGGCCAGCGCGAGCCGGGAATGGCAAATAAAGGCGGGGCGTTACCGGTCGAATGCTTTGCCACTCATTGGGGACATCCCTGTATTGTCATGGCCGGGCTTGCCCCGGCCATCCAGCGAACGATTGAAACCGCGCGCCGTTTCTTGCTGCATGGATGGCCGGGTCGAGCCCACGGCTGTCCGGTTTAATTTTATGGACGGAGCGCATGACATTGATTCTACTCCTATCCGGACGTTTCGCGACGATCTGGACACGAAAAGGGATCAATGCCATGCG
>JBKQNN010000085.1:0-14426 GCA_052145975.1 Rhodomicrobium sp.
TCCTTGGGGAGAGAGACAGAGTGAGGGGGTCTTTACTGAAGCAATCAACCGGATTCGGTATGACGCTGCGGAGTCTTTCCGGAGCCCGCAATTTCGATTTTTTCACACGCTCCTTCGCGGGGACGACGGTATACAGCCTGTCTTAACGCGGCGAAATACTTACCTGCCCGGACTTTTGGCTAATGCGTCCGCGGCGGCCGTCCCTCATCCGTTGGCCGGTAAATTCGAAGACCCGAGGCGCGTTTCAACTCGTCTTCGTATACGGAACGCTCGGTGATAAGCTTTTGAACCGTATCGCGCGACGGGTGGATGCCGAACTCTCTGCCGCTCCTATCGCGTTGCACAACCGCGTAGCCGCTCGCTTCTCTCAAGGTAATGTAGTCGTTTGTAAGAGTCTGTGGCTCCCATTCCCACTGGATATAGCGGCCTTCGACCGCATTTAATTCCCGCAGGAGATCGTAGGGAAGAATTTCGCGCATGCCGCCCTCGCTATTTTATTCATTATAGCACACTTCGATTGCGCCCTTGGATCGCATGAAGCGGTGGTATCGATCTTCACTGCCGAAAAACCGGATCAGGTCCTCGAAGATCGCCGTCGCATAAATTTGTAAGAGACGTTCGCCGCTACCCGCTGCTTATAATCGGCAATCCAAGCTTCGGCCGTTTCTTCCGTGGCGAAGCTCGTCACCATCGCCGGAAAACTCCCGGGCACGTTAACTTCGACCCCAAAGGTCAGATCCTTTTGAAGGATGACCTTATAGGTAGCTTCAGCATGCGGATGTTCTTTCGCCATAACCACAATATGGTGATGAATCGCGCCAATGCAAAACGCGTTCCGGCCACGCCGGAGCTAAAAAATCCGTTAAGCCTGCCTACGGGCGCGGCATGGTAAACGCCGGCGTGGTTAACGGCACCGCATCGTATTTTCCGCCGCCGTCTTTCTGCGAATTTTTTCCCGTTTTAGGCCGCATTCTGCGACTCCAAAACCCTATTAAATATATTTGCAACTTCCGCATTAACCGCAAATGTGGCAGGATTGCCGAATGCGGCGATATATTTACCCTGCAGAATCAATGCACTAACAATAAACGATTTGGCAAAACATTTGTGCTATATTGTTTCAACGTAAAAAGAGCGGCGCACAGCAAAGGCTGCACCGCAAAGCGCGATCGTTAAGAAAATGTGAGTCTATCTTTTCTTGTATAGGTAATGCCTTTATGCTGGCAGCAACCAGACAGCGAAGAGGAGGGCGGCGAATCGATACGGAGCTTCGATTTAGGTTTGGCGCGGGGCCGGATTTCGCGGGCAGGCGGAGTTGTCCCGGCACGAGCGAGGAGGATGGAAACATGAGGGAAAATGGCAGCGGCGCAAATGGCGAAGCCCTCCCGCCGGAGGACCCAGTCAGGGGAGCCGAGGAGAGCGGTCTTGTGCTCGATGAGAAGTTGCGTTCGGCGGCTAGCCCGTTCCTTTATCTTCTATCGAGCCTTGTGATCGCTGTCGCCGCTTATCTCCTGTACGCGGTTTTGCACAGCTGAGGCGCGGTTTGCTTCACAAAGCCCGGGTGAGGTCCAGCCGCTGCGAAGGCCGGAACCCGCGCGCCTCCAGAAAGGCAAGCAGGCCGTAGCTGTTCCACGGCACTTCGGTGCGGACGCTATCGACCCTAAGCGACTCGAGGTTCCCGAGCAGCACCGCCAGTAGCGCCGAGGCAATGTCCCGCCCCCGGAGTTCGGGATCGACCCCGATAGTGTCGATCACTGCCTCCGATTGCGCCATGCCGAATTCGCCATAATCCACACGGGCCATGATGAAGCCGGCACTTGTCTCGTCGGCCGTTGCGATCATCGACAAGCGGATGCCCGTCCCGTTCAGCACCTCATCGAACTTGTGCCGATAATAGGCCGTCCGGTCGCGTCCGGTGATCCGCCGGTCGATGGCCACCACCGCTGGCAAGTCCGCCGCCTGAAGCGTGCGAACCGGCACGCGGTCGCGCGGCAGATCGTCCTGCCCGTCCTCGCGCACTTCGCCGGGAGCGATCTCACGGTCTTGCCTCGCGCAAGTCCGGTCAAGAACCACGCGGGGCGATAGCTCAAAGCCGGCAGCGGCGAAAAACTGGATTAATGGCTGTTCCCGCCAGTGAAGTTGCGTCCGCAGTTCCTTGGCGCCGCGTCGCTTAAGCTTTTCGATAAGCCTGCCGAGCAATGCCCGGGCGCCGCCATGGCCGCGGACCCTGGGCGTGGTGCCGATCGCATCGAGGATGCCCGCAGGCTCGGAGCCGCCGAACTCGCCGTCCAGCATGTGGGCCATAACGAAGCCTTCGAGCGCGCCGTCTTCCTCGTAACCCAATGGGACAAAGGCTTTCGGATATGTCTCGGCCGAGCGCAGCCTCTTTTCGAAGAAACCCCGGCGGGAAAAGCCCGAGAGTTCGCGGTCGATCTCGACGATTCGCTCGAAATCGGCAGGTGTCAGAGGCCGGACGGAGCCGGTTTCCACAGCCGGTGCGGGTGCTGAAGACATCGAATGACCTCTTTTAGCCGTGCAGCTGGCGGTATTTAGCTTCCAGTTCTTCGCGCGTTTCGGGATAATCCGGATCGGATACGATGCAGCCGGCCGGGCAAGCGAGCTTGCATTGCGGCTCATCGTGGGCGCCAACGCACTCGGTGCAGCGTAAGGGATCGATGACGAAGCTGTCGCGTCCCATCGAGATCGCCTCGTTCGGGCATTCGCTTGGGCAGGCGTCGCAATTGGTGCAGTCTTCGGTGATTTTAAGGGCCATCGGCTATTCCTCCCTATTTCAAGCAGCCTTGGCGGCAGCGCCCATGCGCTGCAGCTTCTCCCAGCGGAACGCGCCCCAAAGCGCCGCTCCGATGGCACCGGCATAGATCGCATCCGGGTGAGTCTCAACCGGTACGGCGACCTTCTCCTTAACGAGCGCATCTTGCATGGCGTTGACCAGGCCATCGTCGAGGGCCAGGCCGCCGGTCATCTGAATTACGCCGCCGTCGAGCTTGCCGATCGTTTTCAGCAGCTTGGCAAGCCGGCCTGCCATGGATTCGTGAATGCCGCGCAGGATATTCGGCGCCGTGATGCCGCGCGAGACCATGTTGATCACGTCGGTCTCGGCCAGCACCGCACAGATGCCGGAGACCTGCTCGGGATTGGCACCCTGCTTCGACAGGCTGCCGATCTCGTCCTGCGCGATGCCCAGATAGCGCGCGATATTCTCAAGGAACTGGCCCGAACCCGAGGCGCACTGGCTCGTCATCTTGTAGGTGAGCACCTTGCCGCGCCCGTCGATGCGGATGGCGCGGCCATGCAGCGCGCCCACGTCGAGCACCGCGCTGACACCCTGCCGCAAATAGATGGCGCCCCGCGCGTGCGTCGTCATGGAATAGAAATGGCCGGTCTGAAAGCCGAGCGTTTCCCCTTCGCCCGTCGTCGCGCAGTAGGCAACATCGGAGCGCTTGAGTCCATTTTCGGCCAGCAGCTCATCGTAGATTTGCGTAGCGAGCACGAGCGGATCGCGCTGGCGCACGCGCTCCACCCGCTTGCCAAGGCATTTTTCTTCGCTACCGCGCTCCGCGCTACTTGAGCGCAAGTTCTCGCTGCCGCCTTCCACCTCGAAAATCGCAACCTTGATTTCGCCGGTGCCAACGTCAATCCCGGCCGTAATGGGCATGATGGTAACTCCTTAAGCGTTGACCGCGCGCCGGGCGAATTCCGCTGCACCGAGCGCGCCCGTGTAGATGGACTCAGGGTTTATGTTGATAGTTACGTCGCCGTAGTTCTCCTTGATTAGCTTACGCAGTTCGCGCACCGCCGCTTCGTTCTTGGCCACGCCACCGGTGAAGGTGAACTCATTCGTCACCCCGCCCGAGCGCGAGATGATGGAGATGGCGCGCAGGATGATGGCACGGTGCAGACCGGCCAGAATGTCCTCGCGCTTCTCGCCGAGAGAGAGCCGGTCGCGCAGCTCGGCGCCTGCGAAAACGGTGCAGGTGGAGTTGATCCGCGCAGGCCGGTTGGACTTCATGGCGAGCGGGCCCAGCTCGTGCAGGCCCATGTTCATCTCGTCGGCGATGTAGCCGAGATAGCGGCCGCAGCCGGCGGCGCAGCGGTCGTTCATCTGGAAGTTTTCGACGATGCCGTTCGCGTCGACCTGGATGCCCTTGGTGTCCTGCCCGCCGATGTCGAGCACCGTGCGCGTGTTCGGATACATCATGTGCGCGCCAAGGCCGTGGCAGAGGATTTCCGAACGGATGTGCTCCTTCGAGAAGGGCAGCGTCACCCGGCCATATCCCGTGCCGACCAAATAGGTTTCCTCAAGCTCGATGCCGAGCGCGTCCTCGATGCTGTCCTGCGGCACGAGCGCAGTTCCGCCCGCACTCTGAAGAACGTGGCTCGCGGCGCGCTTGAATTTCGCGGACAAATCTCCCGATGGCGGCCGGTTCTCCACCTCGATGATCGACTTGTCGTAGGCGTTGAGCAGTGCGTCGAGCGCCAGGCCCGCCTCTTTGGCCGCCGCTTCGGCATGCACATGAAAGCGCGAGCCGGCAATATCCCGGAAGAAGTCCGACTTGCGCTTGGCACCCGGCGCGTAAAGCTCCGGGGCTTCTTCCCGAACGCGCTGAAAGACAACCTTCAACGCCTCGGCCATGGCTGGGCCAGCTGCCGCGAAACGCCCGGTCTTAAGCTGGCCTACGCAGGTTTCCTCAAGATCGCCGAGCTGCTCCAGGTACTGCTCCAGGCGGAAAGCGCGCTCCAGAGCCCCAAGGAACTCCGCCGCGCCGGCCTCGCCCGCAGCCGAGGCAAGCGAACGGCGCAGCAGCGTGAAACGTGCATCGATCCGCGCTTCGTCGCTAGCGACGCGAGCCGCCGTGCCGTAGTTCGAGCGTGAGTTGGTGATGCCGCGCCCGATCACGCCCTGGTTCTCGTCCAAAAGCACGGCTTTGGTCGTGGTCGAGCCAAGATCGATGCCGATAAAAGTCTTCATGTGACTTCTTTCTTTAAAATCCGTGCTTCCAGACCCCCTCACTCTGTCTCTCTCCCCAAGGGGAGAGAGGACCCTAGAACTACCCTCGGCGGCAGTTCTGGCGTCCCTTCTCCCCTTGGGGAGAAGGACAGGATGAGGGGGTCTTGAGGCCAGCACACCTTATTTTTCCCCGCCCCTGCGTCACGCGACGGCGCGTGCGCTGGCGCGCTTCTGCTCGATCATCTGGAAGTAGCTTTCGAGCCGGTTCTTCACGTTGGCGGGCGAGAAGTAGCGCGGGTCGACGAGATCGGTTTCTATGAAGGCCGCGGGCTTGCCGGTGCGGCGCTCGACCTCGCGCATGATGAGCAGCTGGCCCGCCGAAAAACTGTTGCAGCTCTTGATCGAGTTGATGAGCAGCCCGTCAGCCTCATACTCGTTGATGTAGGTTTCGAGCATGTCCACCCGCATCGGCAGGTTCCGGTTGGTGTAGACATTGAGGCAGTATTCGGCGAGCGATTCCAGTGGCTTGGCCGGATCGTGGCGGAAGCCGAAATCGTAGGTGCCGCCGACCTTGGTGTAGCTCGAAGCCACCACCACGGCACCCTCATCGTAGAACATCTTCCAGAATTGCCGGAAGTGGGTATAGTTCGGCGGCCCTTCGACGACGAGCCGGTAGCGCTCCTTGCCCATGTCGCCGTCGGGCGTCACCGGGCCTTTGCCCAGGGCGAGCCGGCCTTCGACTTCCTCGCGCAGGAACTTATAGTATTCGATGGCGTCGTCCGTGCCGCGGAAAGCGCCGAAAATCGGGCCAATGTAATAGATGCCGCCGAAATAGGCGTCGATGGGCGAAGGTTTCGCCTTTGCCGATTGCAGCACCGCGACGAGATCGTCCTCGGCCTTCGCCGATTTGCCGAGATATTCGCGCAGCCGGTCCATATCGAACTTGACGCCCGAGACCTTTTCGAGCTTGGGAATGACGTCCGTCTCAAGCTGCTTGACCATGTATTTGACCATGTCCGGCGTAATCTTGCCGTCCGCCATATAGGGTGTATGGAACATGATCGTTTCGCACTTGTACTGCTCGCGCAAAAGCTCGAACCACTTCATGAAGGTGAAGCAGCCGGTGTAGGAGAGCAGCAGCACATCCGGGTCCGGCAGCTTGCGGCCGTTCGGCCCGATATTGCCCTTGGCCATCATGCCGATGTCGGACTTCACATAGGTGCAGACGTCCTCGGAATGGCCGAGCTTCTCGGCCTCCATCACAAACGAACCGCTGGTCTTCCTGAGGCCGTTCTGGATCGCATTGACCTCTGGCAGATTGTTTACGAGATCGAAGCACATGAGCAGCTCGTTGAGGTTGCCCGGCACGAAGGTCGCGGCCACCTTCTCGCCCGTCTTGGGCGCGTCCGCCAGCCGGTCGTAGTGCCGGTTCACCATCTCCTTCTGCTTGGCCATCGAGGCGTCCTTGATGGCCTCGGCCCTGGCAACTTTCGGATGTGTGATGATCGTGCTCATTTTGTGTTCCGTGTTACCCGTAAAATACTGGCGTTCCGCCCCTCACCCCTGCCCTCTCCCCATGGGAGAGGGAGTCCGGCAGTGCCCGTTGAGAAGGCGTCCCCTCTCCCATGGGGAGAGGGACAGGGTGAGGGGTGGAACGTTTGTTCATTTCCGCAGCGCCGGCCGTCACTCCCCGCTCCAAAGCTTGATCGAGTCGGCGAAGGTTCCGGCCTGCTCGCGGATCGGCTGCATTTGCCCGGAGTTCTCGGCGTATTTGAATGCGATGAAGGGGATGCCCGCCGCCTTGAGCGCGTTCTGCAGCATGGGCCGTTCGAGCAGCGCCGGGTCGCAGAAGCTCGGCATGGCGAAAATCACGCCCTCGGCGCTGTTTTGGCGCACACTGTCGACGAGGTAGGCGCCTTTCTTGGCCGCGTCGGGCTCGTATTTGGCCGAGGTCGACATCGAATTGTGCAGGTAGGCGCTGGCCATCGCCGCAATCGGATCGCCACCTTCGGCCACATCCGATTTTTCCCAGCGCGTGACGAGCATGAAGTCGTCGTCGACGATGTAGCAGCCCGAAAGCTCGATGGACTTGATGAGGTTCAACGGCGGCTGCTCGCAGAACACGCCGCTGATAACCACGCGCGAGTTGTCCTTTATTGGCCTGTCTTGGCCGCGCGCGGCATCGAGATAGGCGCGCACCAGTTCGTTGTGCTCTTCGACCGGCAGTACCAGCGCGGCGCGCAGTAGCAGGTAGACCTCGGTGGAGGGCACTTTCCAGGGCTCGGCCGCGAGCAAGGCATACAGCTCGCGGATCAGCGCGCGGTTCTTGTTATAGAGCACAATGGAAGCCCGGATGGCTTCATCCGTTACCGGATGGCCTACGATGTCCCCCAGCCAGTGGCGCAGCTCGCCAAGCTCGGAGCGATAGAACTCGCCGCCAACCTCGTCCTCAAAGTTCTGCGGCAGATCCATGTAGCGCGCCGCCACTCCCGGAAACATGAGCTTCCACATGCCCGAGAGGTTGCGGATCACATCGCAGATCGAAGGGAACAGCATGCCATCGACGAAATCGAGGCGCCCCGACACGCCAAGCTCGATGGTCGAGCGCGGGATGCGGCAGATATAGCTTTGATAGTAGGCGTCGCCGTGGATCACTTCGAGCTGATCGCCGCCGCCCAGGATGCCGAGCGGCAATGCGCCCGCCGCATGGATCAGCTCGCGCGGCACGTAGAAGGGCATGAAGCCTATGACCTTGCGGCCCGGCTTTTCCGCTTTCCAAGCCCGCGCCACGCTGAAATCGAGGTCCAGAAAGGTGGCCTCGCAACGCTCGGCGATTTCCGCGGTTTTCGAGGGGGTTACATCAAGCATCAGTTGCCGCTCCACTGAGCCGGGCGCTTGGCGAGAAAGGCTTCAAGGCCCTCGGCGGCGTCGCGCGTGCTCATCAGTTCATTGAGATAAAGCCGCTCCACCTCGGCCAGCCGGGACGTCGCGCGCTCAACGAGCGCACCGCGCACGGCCCGCACCGCGAACCTGAGCGAGCTTGCGCTTTTGGGCGCCAGATGCTTGTCGAAATATTCGAGCGCAGCCGCTTCCGGATCGGCAGCGATTTCGGTAACGAGGCCGGCGCGGTAAGCTTCCTCCGCCGTGAAAGAGCGGCCCGAGATCAGCATATCTTCCGCTGACGCCAATCCGATCCGCTCCGGAAGCAGGCAGGAGGCGGCCGGCGCGAAGACGCCGATCTGGATTTCGGGCTGGCCAAGCCGCGCATTGGGGCTTGCGAAAATAAGATGCCCCGCCGAAACCAGCTCAAGCCCGCCGCCAAGGCATTGCCCGCGCACGGCCATCATAACGGGCACCGGCGAACCGAGCACGCGCAGGATAAGGCGGTGAAAGCCGCCAAGCATCGCCGCGCACTGGGCCGGCAAATGCTCCTCGACGCTGGCGCCAAAGGAGAAGTGCGGGCCCGTGGCATCGATCAATATGCCGAGCAGGCCACGCTTCGCCCCGTGGTCTGAAAACGCTGCATCGAGCGCGCTTATCATGGCGGCGTCGAGAACGTTCGCCTTGGGCCGGTCGAGCCGCAGGCGTAGCAGGCGTTCGTCGCGCTCGAACCAAACTTTGACGGGATCAGTCATCGCACTTCCTCAAAGAATTACAGACCTTGCAAAGCCCCCTCACCCCAGCCCTCTCCCCAAGGGGAGAGGGGGAAGAGGCTGCGCCCCCTCATCGAGGCGAGAGGGTAGTTCGAGGGTCCTCTCTCCCCTCGGGGAGAGAGACAGAGTGAGGGGGGACTTGCCGCAAGTATAAGCCTTGCAAAGACCCCCTCACCCCAACCCTCTCCCCAAGGGGAGAGGGAGTTTGCTCACGCCTTCGGGATGAGCTGTTCCGCCAGCGCATCGGTCCAAGGCTCGCCCTTGGCCAGCCGCTGTCGCAGCTCCACAAAGTCGATCTCGCGCTTGTTCTTCGGGCCCTCGTTGAAGGCGCGGAAGCCGGTCTTGGCCTCCGCCATCATGTTGAGCGCGAGCCAGGCGCGGCTGTTCTCCTTGTTGCGGTTCCAGGCTTCGAGCTTGGGCTTGCGCAGTTCCTCGAAGCTCTTGGCCAGGCATTCCGGGAAGGTCATCAGCAGCTTGCTGCACAGCGCCTCGACTTTCTCGTCGAGGAGCGACAGATCGACCGTGCCGCGCGCCATCACCGCCTTGCCCTTCTCCAGCGCTTCGCCGGTCTTCGGCTCGCCATGGATGATGCGGCCGTATTCGTCGAGATAGCGTTCGGTTTCGACCAGCGGGTTGGCGACGAACTTGCCGTCCACTTTCAACGCCGGCACGATGTCCATGATCATGCCAAGGCGATAGGCCTTATGCGCCGACCAGGGCTCGCAGAGCGTTCCGGATTCCATTGCGCGCTCGCAGCCGATCATCACGGGCAGGAAGTCCGTGGCACCCCCGATGGCCGCCGAGCCGTGCTTTGGGCCGGCCTGGCCGAAGCGCGCGAGGTCCTGCGCGATGGTGAAATCGCAGGCCATGCCGATCTCCTGGCCGCCGCCGATCCGCATGCCGTTGACGCGCGCGATCACGGGCTTGTCGCAAGCCAGGATCGCCGACACCATGTCGTTGAAGAGCCGCATATATTGCCGGTATTCCTGCGGGTTGCCGGCGTAATATTCGGCGTATTCCTTGGTGTTGCCGCCGGTGCAGAACGCCTTGTCGCCCACGCCGGTGAAGACCACCGCCACCACATCGCGCGCATTGGAGGCGGCGCGGAAGGCGCGGATCAAGCCTTTCACCATGTCCGTGGTGTAGGAATTGTACTGGCTTGGGTTGTCGAGCCAGATCCAGGCATTGAACAGGCCTTCCGCAACGCTGCCGTTCGGCAGCCGCGCGGGCCGCTTTTCGTAGCGGATCCCTTGGACCGTCTCAAATGGAACGATGTCGTGATCGTTGAGCTGCGCCGGCATTATGAACTCCAAATTTGCGCTCAAGTAGCCCAGTGGGCGGTAGCGCCGACAAAGGGATCAGGGAACGAGGATTGCCCGGTGTGCGAGCCGGTGTGCGTGCACATCCGCGAATACGCGCTCGATGAATGCGAGGGGATGCTGCTCGACGAAGGATGCAAGCTCGATGCGCTTGTCGAGCACCAGATCGAGCGCGGCCGGATAAAGCTCGGGCGGGCAGCCCCAATTGCCGATGGCGCGGGCGTCGAAGGCCATGAGATTGGAAAGCCGCACTTCGACGCGGTCCATGGTGAAGCCCACAACGCTGAGCGTTGCGCCAAATGTAAGCATGCCGAAAGCGGTGAGCTGCCCCGCCGGGGTGCCGGAGCATTCGAAGATGAACCACTCCGTCAGCGGCAACCCTTGCGCCTTGCAGAATTCATTGATGCGCGCTTTGAGCGCCTTTTGATCGTGATCGCGCGCATTGAGCGTCAGTGCTGCGCCATACCTGCCGATCATCTCAAGCTTCGCCGCATCGACATCGATGGCAACAACCGTGGCGCCGAAGGCCTTCGCGATCTGAGCCGCATAGCCGCCCACGCCGCCCACACCCACCACAATGGCCAGCGAGCCGGGCCGCACGCCGGAGCGCATGACTGCCTGATAAGGGGTGGTGACCGCGTCTGCCACGACGGAGACATCCGCAAGGCTGAGCCCCGCCTTCTCCAGCCGGGCTTCGCCGACAGCGCAAAGCCCGCGCGCCGGCACGACGATGTGGGAGGCAAACCCGCCCTGGATATCGTTGCCCGGCATCTTCTGCTTACGGCAGATGTTGGGCAGGCCGCGCTTGCAAAGATCGCATTCTCCGCAGGGCAGCACGGCGGGAACAATTACAGCCTTGCCGAGCCAAGCCTCCGCGCCTTCGCCCGCCGCAACTACACGGCCGGAAATCTCGTGCCCAAGGGCTAGCGGCAGCGGATGATTGGTGCGAACGCCGTCGTAAAGGTAGCCGAGGTCGGTGTGGCAGACGCCGCAGCCGGCGATTGCGATGGCCACTTCGCCCGCGCCAGGCCGGGCGTCGAACGGCTGACTTTCGAACGGCGCGCCAACCGCCGTCATCACCCAGCGATGGGCTTGGAGTTCCTCTGGCATGGTGCGTCCCCCGCTCTTTCGTGGCACGGGCGATTGGAGGGCTCGCTCCGGCGCCCGATAATCGGTAATCTAGTACGCCAATACCACTTTAGTCAAGCGGCTTTGCCGCCTCGCGATGACGTAGCGTGGCGCCCACGAGCCTTCGCGCTATTCGCCGGCGGCGGCCTTCTGGCGGCCGGCTTGCGGCGCGGCGGGCGCGCTGCGCTGCTGCTTCTCGATGATGCTCAGGAGCGTGGTGATCGACACCGACCGCAGCGTCGCAATGGTGATCTCGTCGATTTCGTGAAGCACGCCGTCAAGCGCCCGCTTCTCGCCCGAGCTACCGCCCGGCGCGCCGTGCTCCTCGCCGGGAAAGTCCTCGAACAGCTCAATGATATCCAGTAAAGTGACGCGCTTGGGATTGCCGCAAAACCGGTAGCCGCCGGCAGCACCCCGCACCGATTCGACGATCTTTGCACGCACAAGCGCGCGCAGCACCTTGGCGAGATGATTGAGCGAGATGCCGTATTTCGTAGCGATGCCGGCGGCGGAAAGCTGCTGGCCGCCATGAGCGGCAAGCTCAAGCGTCGCGTAGAGACCGCACATGGTCGCTTTTTGAAGCTTCAATTTTCTTCACCCCTGCTGCGGCGCGGCGCCGAAGTCTGTGGGAATCCTCCCCCTCAATCAAGATCCTTCTCAAGCTGAATGAAAGGCCCCGCCATCATTCCAAGGCTGCGGAAGAAGGCGAGGACCAGATCGTTGTTTCGCGCCAGCATTGTGCGAACCTTGGCGACGCCGGCCTGCCTGAAACGGCCGCACAGCTCATCGAAGAGGCGCGTGCCGGCATTGTTGTCCCGGACGCCCGGGTCGACATTGAGAGCGAAAACCCAGCCGCACGGCTCGGAGCCAAACTCGAAGGCGCGCACATTGCCGGCGATGTACCCGATGACGCGCCCATCGAGTTCGGCCACAAGGAATATCAAATCTTGTTTGCTGCACTGTTCCAACGCGGAGAGGAGATCGCGCCAGTAATCCGGCTTCGCCTGGCCGGTTACGGCCTCGTCGAGTTTCACGATCGCCGGCAGATCTGCGCCCGTTGCGCTGCGAATACCCAGCCTTTCAAACGAAGCTACCGGAGGCGCGCCAGCCTTCATCACCGTTCCTCCCAGCCGTTTTCCCAAAGAAATTCTTTTCACGCTCCGCCATAATGGGAGCGTATAGGGCGAGTGGCAAGCGGCATGAGGACGGCAGAGCGGTGCGCTGAGGCGATCTTACGATTTGCTCTGTAAAATATAAACTGTTTGACCGTTGTGGAAAATATAACATACTAACGGTTCGCGCGGTCGCGCGCTCAAGCTTAGGGGTAGGGGCCCCCTGGTGAGCGCGGGCGTCAAAGCTTTTTGTGCCGCGGCGCTTAAGTACGTTGGGAGACAGCCGTTATGAGTGAGTCTTTTTCCGCCGATCGCAGCCCTGTTTCCATCGGCGAAGTTCCCCTCAAAAGCTTGAAGCCGTCGGTGGAGCCAGTTCGCCCCGCCGCGCCGGCCCCGCTCGAGCAAAGCGTGGAGCAAGCAAGGGCTGTTACAGGCGCACTAAATTTTCTGGCCGCGCTGATTTCATTTTACGGCGAGTTGATCGAGCGGGATGGGCTTACCGATGACGGACTGGCCGGAGGCGGGCGCGCGGGGGCTGGTACACTTGAATAGTTGGCCTAAGGCATCGCTCAAAAATAACTGCGTCGTCTGGCTTGTTCTTTTGCCCGCCTGCCGCGTCGCAAAAAGGGTTACATATCTAGGATATGCGCCCCTTTTTGCGCCTTGCAGCCGGGCAAAATCACGGTGCCATCCGGCTCACTTATTTCTGAGCGATGCCTAACCCCAGCGGCTGAACGGGGAGCCAGAACGGGACGAGGAAGACTCCGAATCCGGGTCGCGTGCGCTGCCTCCGCCACCGAATAGGTTGCTAATAAGGCCGATCAAAAAGCGCATGAGGATAGCGAAGCCTACCAGCACGATCTGATTGGGCTGAAGGAAGATATCCACCCAAACCATGTAGCTGTCCGGCAACCCCAAAGTCGAGATCTGCTCGCGCGCATGCTGGGCGCCCGCAAGAAGGTCTCGCATGGTGGTGGGGAAATGAATGGCTGTATAGGTGAAGGCTATGAGCGAAAGAATCATCGTGAAGGCGAAAGACGATAGCGAAAAGAATAGTCTCATGGCCTGCCCTTCATTGGTTTCCAGTCCAATCGCCTCGGGAATATTAACAATCCCGGCACATAAGACCATTTTCTACAAATTAAAGCAAATTTGTGAAGCGAAGATTTTGTGAGGCAGGTGTGCATGAGCTTGCGCGCACGGGCTCGCAGGCAGCTTTGCGCCGGTAGCTTAACACTTAGGAAAGGGTTGGGCGGCCTCAACCCCCGTGCTATGGTGCAGTGCAACAGCGTCCATAAAAGGTGGAACCGGCCCGCCATGCCCGATCAGCCCTGGATTTTCCGCACCTATGCGGGGCACTCGACCCCTAAAGCGTCGAACGAGCTCTATCTCAAGAACTTGGCCAAAGGGCAGACGGGCCTCTCGATAGCCTTCGACCTGCCAACGCAGACGGGCTACGATGCGGATCATCCGCTGGCCCGCGGCGAGGTGGGCAAAGTTGGCGTTCCCGTTGGGCATCTCGGCGACATGCGCGCGCTGCTCGACGGCATCCCGCTCGCGAAGATGAACACGTCGATGACGATCAACGCGACCGCGGCATGGCTGCTTGCACTCTACGTCGCACTGGCGGACGAACAGGGCGCGGATCGCAAAGCGCTGACGGGCACGGTGCAGAACGATATCATCAAGGAATATCTGTCGCGCGGCACCTACGTGTTTCCGCCACAGCCTTCGATGCGGCTGATCAAGGACATCGTGGTTTTCACCTTCCGCGAGGTTCCCAAGTGGAACCCCACCAACGTCTGCTCCTATCATTTGCAGGAAGCCGGGGCCACGCCGGTGCAGGAACTCGCTTATGCGCTGGCCATCGCGCAAGCGGTGCTCGACACCGTGAGGGACAGCGGCGAGATCCCAGCAGAGGCGTTCCCGGAGGCGGTTGCGCGCATTTCGTTCTTCGTGAACGCCGGCGTGCGCTTCGTCACCGAGATGTGCAAGATGCGCGCCTTCGTGGACCTCTGGGACGAGATTTGCGAAAAGCGCTACGGCGTGACCGATCCCAAGCTCCGGCGCTTCCGCTACGGCGTCCAGGTCAACTCGCTGGGGCTCACTGAGCAGCAGCCCGAAAACAACGTCTATCGCATCCTGCTCGAAATGCTGGCGGTGGTGCTTTCGAAGAACGCGCGCGCCCGTGCCGTGCAGCTGCCGGCCTGGAACGAGGCGCTGGGCCTGCCCCGGCCCTGGGATC
>JBKQNN010000086.1:0-2803 GCA_052145975.1 Rhodomicrobium sp.
TCATCTTGAGCATATTGCGCAGCGCGAGGCCGAACAGGAAGATCATCAGCGCGGAGAACAGCTTCTGGGCCGCGCTGACGGTGGAGACGGCGCTTGGCACGATGGCCAGCGGGTTCGAGCCGCCGTAAAGCTCCACGCCATAGAGACAGCCGAAGGTCCGGTGCGCGGCCTCGCCCGAGCCGTCGAGCACGATGAAGGCGTTGCGGAAGGCGAGGTGCAGCGCCTCGATGCGGGCGCCGGTCTGGCTGCGGAAGGGCTCGGTTAGGCCGCCGATCCGGCTCGCATTCGGATCGCCGGCCCTGACGTTCCGCCGCCACCACGGCCAGCGCTCGCGCCAGCCCGCATAGCAGGGCACGCTATCGAAAAGCGCGTACCTCGCCGTCTGCACCGCCGCGCCGGCATAGGAAGCCTGCCGCAAGCCAAGCTCGCGCTGTATCATGTCCGTCTGGCTGAGAAAGAAGGCCGCGGCGGCAATCACCACCACGCATGAAGCGAGGAACGGCCGGGCCAGCGAGCGGCCGAAGTCCGAAAACCACTCGTAAAAGTAGCCGGACCAGAAGCGGAAGGCCCCGCCCCAAGCCTTGCCGCGCCAGAATGCGGCCGGCGCGGGCCAGTCCTCGGTAAACCGCTGCGAGCGCAATTCGCGCGAGTGAAATTCCAGCTCCCGCTCGGTATCGTGCCCCTGGATCGCCAGCCGCTTCAGCGCCCGCCATCGCGCGGGCACGTTCCGCAAATCGCTGTCCGTTGCGATGGCCTCCGCCACGCGCCGGTAGTGCTGGTTCTTCTCAAGCCTGCGCCTGTACCAGCGCTGCGGGGCGTTGAGGGCCTTGCGCTCGTCTTCATCAAGCTCCTTCGGCCGCGGCAGCTTCCGCCCAACACTCAAATTGTCGAGCCGCGGCGCCTCCTCGAAATGCGCCTGGATGAAATCCGGCACAACCTCGAAGACCGCGCCGGCCATGTTGAAGCCCCGGTCTCCCCTGATCGCGGCAAAACTGGCATCGGCGTCGAAGCGCGAACCTTCGAAGGTTGCATGCTGGCGAAAATTGCAGAGCGGGAAGCTTGCGATAGACCCAAATCGCGCCTTCGGGAAAAAGGCATCCCGATTTAAGTTGGAGCTAGCGAACCTGGCGTTGCCCGTGAAGGTGGCGCTATCGAAATAGGCTTAGCCCGTGAAGGTGGCGCTATCGAACCGGGCGTCGCCCGAGAAGGTGGCGCTACCGAAGCGGGCGTCGCCAGGAAATACGAAGCCGGAGAAATCCGCACTGTCTCCCTCAAGCTGAATTGATTTGACAGGCGGCTCGCCGTCTTTGTTCTCTTTTTCTTCTCCCGCGGTCTCTTTGGTCCCCTCCACCCCCCTTACAAGAAAGAGACCGCGGGAGAAGTTGGCTTCCGCCTTTTCCATCCAGGCACGGGTCTCCGGGTTCTTAGGCTCCAGGGTTCCGTAGGCGTCTTTTTCCGCGGCCCAGCGGCCATCCGCTTCCATGGCCTTGCGTTCGGCGAGCCTTGCTTCGGCCCAGGCGTTCCAATGCGCCTTCGCCGCCTCATGCGCGGCCTCATACGCGTCCTCTTCGTCTTCGCCTCCGGCCAGCGCCGCCGCGCGCGCCTCAGCACGCTTGCCCTCGCACTCCAGAAACAGCGCAACCGTCTCGTCCCGCGTCATGCCCCACACTCCCGCCTACGCGCGAAGCTTTAGCCGGAAAGTGGTTGCTTTGGCAATCGGGCCGTAGCGGGGGGAAGTTTGTCCTGCCGATGTAGGCGCAGGTTAGGCCCCCTCACCCCTGCCCCTCTCCCGCGAGGGGAGAGGGGTACGCCCTCTCAACGGGCACGCCCAGACTCCCTCTCCCCTCGCGGGAGAGGGCTGGGGTGAGGGGTAAGCAACTAGCGCCAAGCGCTGCATTGCCGCTCCATTTTTCGTAGCGCCCTACTGTGGTTAATGCGCATAGGGTAAACGCCCGCAATTCTTAATTTCCGCCGCCGTCTTTTTGCGAAATAGATCGGCGTTTTCGGCGGGATTCTGCCCTCCAAAAACCCGGTTAAATATAAAAGCAATTCGCGGATTAACCGCGAAACGGTGCATTTTGCCCGTGGCGCCCGCCGCGCAAGCCTGGAATATTCGTTTGAGATCAGCGCCTTACGCCGCGCTTAACGCCGTTGCAAGGAGCATCGGCTACAATAGCACAATGAGCGAACAGGCAGCGCGCCATGCCCTCCATGCCAAACGTTAACGCCCGCGCCAACCTTCAAAGGGCACCGGTTGCGAGGGCTGTTGCGATCCGGTCACAGCTTGCGGGGAGGCTTGTCTCAATTTGTCAGCAACCGGCGGAAAGCAAGCGCTAGGGGGTGTACAAAAGCGGGGGCGGCATGATAGATGTTTGCAAAAGCAATCGGTGAGCGAGGGAAAAAGATGCGCACACTTGCTATACTCGGCGCGGCTTCCATAGCCGCTATGATCGCGGCCTCTAGCGGCGCCTTGGCGTGGACGCAGGAGCAGCCGGCACAGGGCCAGAATGGCGCGGCGCTCGATTTGTCCGACCCGGACAATTTCAAGGCGTTGCAGGACAAGGTGAACGGCAAGACGCAGCAGTCGTCGAGCGGCTTCCAGTTTTCCGCCGGCACGGGCGCGGGTCCCAGCGGTCTCCCCGGCCCTAACCCATACGGGGCTCCGTCCTATGGCCGGGGCTCGGCCTTCAGCTATTCGCCAAATCCCGGCTTCCGGCCGGGGGGTGACAACTGACGAACCCGGCATTTGCTGCCCCGGCGCGGCTCGGCGCCAGCGCGCGGGGTGCGATGCCCTAGGACGTGC
>JBKQNN010000087.1:0-5039 GCA_052145975.1 Rhodomicrobium sp.
TCGGCGTTGGCGAGAGCGCGGCCGATTTGCAATCCTTCGATGCGAAGGATTTCGCGCGCGCCATCGCGGGCGTAGCATAGACCAAGAGAGGGCTCGGATGGAGCAGTCGAACGGCGCCGGCAAAAAACCGGAAACCAACCCAATGCTCAAGATTGCGCTTGAGATGGGGCCGCTTGTGGTTTTTTTCGGCACTTACGCCTGGGTCAAGGGCGATGCCGCAGCCGGCGCGGCTGACGTCACGCGCATAATTTATGCGACCGTCGCGCTCATGATCGCGACGGCGGTGTCCCTGATCGCCAGCCGCATACTGCTGAAACGCTTGCCCGTGATGCCGCTTGTAACCGGCGCCCTCGTCTTGATCTTTGGGAGCCTGACCATCTATCTGCGAGACCCAACCTTCATAAAGATCAAACCGACCATCCTTTATCTGCTGTTCGCCGCCGCCCTCGCTGGCGGCCTGTTATCCGGCAAGCTTTTGCTTAAAATCCTGCTCGGCGAGGCGTTTCAAATCCGGGACGAGGGCTGGAGGCTTCTGACGCAGCGTTGGATCGGCTTTTTCATTGCGCTCGCGATCCTAAACGAGGTGGTCTGGCGGAATTTCACGGAAAGCACCTGGGTCGTATTCAAATCCTTCGGCGTGGCGCCGCTTATGATGGCGTTCATGGCGGCTCAAATATCCTTGATTATGAAATATCAGACGCCGGAAGTATCATCCGGAGAATCTGAAGCATCGTCCACCTGAGTCTTTAGCCTTATTTTTTGTAACTTTTCCTGGGTACGGGAACATGGTTGTTGTTGGATCCGTTTTTAGCGCAGGACGAGGCTTCAAGCTAGCAGCCGGATGACAATGCTGACCTCAAAGGAAGCCGCAAGCCGGGCGGGAAAAAAGCGGAAAAAATCCGCAAACGGGCGGCCGGACGCTATCGACCGTTCGATGATCCATCTTCTTCATCGCGCCAGTCAGCGGGCATCCGAGATCTTCGCACTCGAAACGCGGGATTTCGATCTCACCGCGCGGCAATTCGCCGTGCTTTCGTCGGTGGCCCAGCATGAGGGCCTCAGCCAGACGGATCTCGTGAGGCTAACGGGCATCGATCGCTCCACGCTCGCCGATGTCGTTCAGCGGCTGCTGAGGCGCGGCATCATTCAAAGAGAGCGGACGATGCAGGATGGACGCACCTATGCGGTGACGCTATCCACGCAAGGCCGGGAACTGCTCGATGCGATAAAACCCTATGTCAGGCGGGCGGACCGCGCCGTCCTCTCGTGTCTTGGCGAAGAGGATGGGAAACTGGCCGCTCAAATCCTAAGCCGCCTGCTGAAAAAGCCCGGCGGCGAAGACGATCCGGATGCAGGCTGATTTGTTGCATTAAATTTCATCAACATGGCCTACAACCCCTCGCTAACAGCAAAATGTGGATGTAAGCTTGGCTTATGGGAGCCGATCTTGTCACTTTCAGGCAGGCTTTGCCGTCCGATGCCAGCGCGATTGCTGACATTCACGACGCAGCTTGGCGTTCGACCTATCAAGGGGTGATCCCACATCTTTATCTTGAGCGCATGATTGCCCGGCGCGGGCCGCTGTGGTGGCAGCGCCAGATTCAGCGCGGCTCGAAGATCGCTCTCCTCGTATTCGACGAAGTTCCGCAAGGCTACGCGGCCTGGGGAGAAGCGAGAGGAAGCTGGCCCTGGCCCGCGGGCGAAATTTTCGAGCTTTATGTGGCGCCCATATTCCAAGGCATAGGGCTGGGCAGGCGCCTTTTCGCGGCCGCGCGGCAGGAGCTTAGGCAGGCGGGTTACGAGCGCCTTGTGGTCTGGGCGCTGAAAGACAACGAGCACGCCTGCGCGTTCTACGAGGCGCTTGGCGGCGTTGAGATGGCTACGGTGGCGGAGCGCTTTGGCGGCGTTTCGCTGCCCCGCGTGGCGTTCGCCTGGGGCGTCAACGTGAAATCCTCGAATACTTAGGGCGCGCCCTTAGAGCGCCGTTCCGCGGCCCCCTTGCGGCTAGACGCTAACGGCGATCCATAGCTCCATATTAGGTGCCGATAGGCCGATTCCGGTCATTTTGCCGCAGGGCGAGCATGCCGGTTCCTTGGGGGTAAGCAGAAGTGACACGAACTGCCTGTGGCCTAACCGCCTTGCGGCTTCGCTCATGAATTGCAAGGGCGTCATTTAAGCAGTATTTATATTCTGGTGCTCAGGGACTTTCGCTGGCTGCCAGCCTGAGTGAGCACAATGCCATGAGTTTTTGCATATTGATGTAGAACTTGTTTGTGGGGGCACGATATGCCGCAACTTGAGCGTGCAGGCAGCGTCACGATCAGGGTTCCCGATGCCAGGCCGGATGAGGCCGCCGAAATTCTTCAATATCTTGAGCAGGAAATGATCGCCGGGGAAATCCCACGCGACACAATCGGTGTGGAGCGCAAGAGCGGCGAGCAGATGTTCATCGCTGAGGCCCTTACTATCATTGGCTGGGGCATGAAAGCCATCGATTGGGGCTCGAAGATCGCGACGCTTATTCGAGCCATCAACTGGGCGAGCGAGCGCTGGGGACGTTCGATCAGCCTGACGAACGCGGACGGCAAAGAGGTGCGCATCGGTAACGGGGCGGGCAATGTTTCGTCGCAAGAGGCGGCGAGGCAGATGGGGCTGGACTTTGGCGCTCAGTCAGCGCCAGTCCTGTCAAAACCCGCAACGCTTGGCGTCGTACTATTAGGCGCCAGCGAATTTCCGTATTGGAAAAACCAGGACAATCCCTCTTTCAAGCGTTCCGCCGAATTGTTCAGGAGCCTGCTCCAGCCAGATAATCTGACATTCAAAAACATCGTGATTTTGGATTTGTTCGACCGGGAGCTTCTGCCTCACGAGTTGACCAAGTCCATTATGGACTTTATCGACAAGCATCAGCTAGAGATGAGGGATATAATATTCTACTATTGCGGCCATGGCGGGTTTTTGCCAGGTCAAACATTTTATCTGCTAATCAAAGCATCGAGAGAGGCGCAGAAGGCAACTACCGTCCTAAGGACATACGATCTCCGGCAGGATCTCGATAAGTGGCTGATCGACAAGCGGGTCTATTTGATCTTCGATTGCTGCTATTCGAGCGCGGCGGGCGGCGACTTTGGAACGATGCAAGCCGCGGACGAGGCTTTCGGACTTCGTGTCACCGAAGGATTTCCTGCTTACGGCACCGCTCTTTTAAGTGCAGCTTCCAGCGACATAGCGGCGTTGGCGCCCAAAAATGAAGACTTCACAATGTTCACTGGCGCCCTGGCGGACGTAATTCGCAACGGCGCGCCGGGGCAGGATGAAAGACTTTCTCTGCAAAGCTTACGGGATGCCGTGCGCCACCGCATCGCCCGCCGGTACGATGTAAGCGCCGTTTATCCCGAGTTGCACTTGCCGCGGCAAAAGGCGGGCGATATTTCAACGCTGCCACTTTTCCTGAATAAGGCGCCGAAGGACGAACAGCGAAGGGGGAGGCGTAGCGCCGATCCCGTCGATCCGCCGGATATCGAAGCCCAGACAGCGATAGCCGGGCAGAATTTGAAGAGCGGAAGCGTTCCCTTCAAGAAAACGGCAGTTGCCGAGTTGGCGCGCCTATACAGCATAACATCGAACGAAGGTTTGCGAAAGCATATCAGGGGGCTACTCGAAGAGGCACAGGATGACGATTCGCGCTCCGTTCAGGAAGAAGTCAGGAAATATCTCCCGCAAATCAGTGCACTCGAAAAGCCCGCGCAAAACAGGATACCGAGCAGCGGAAAAACCGGGGCGTACAGCGAGGGCAAAAAACCGCCCCGCTTATTCACACGTTTACAAGCTATCCCGGAGCCGTAACCGCTGCCACCTTCTCACCCAAAGGTCATCTGCTTCTTTCGGGTTCGGGCGACGGGTCAGTTAAGATTTGGCGTGTTGAAGGAGATCGGCAGAAGCCTTACCTTGCAAACCGCAAGGGTGGTCTTTCAGCAGGCGCAGCAGAAGTTGGCTCTGTGGCATTCTCTCCTGATGGAAACATTATAGCTTCTGGGAGTTGTAACCTCATTGCAGCACCGATTTGCCTTGAGAATATTGCTGCAGGCGAGAAGTCAACTCTACATTGGTTAGCTCCCGGACCGCGGCGGCTGCCAATTGTTGTACTACTATGTATTCCATATATCGGATGGCTTCTGGCTGCGATAATTCTTATATCGCTTAGGGTTAAAAACGACAAATTAAAGACGGTCGGGTTGTCGTTCTCGCCTGACGGAAAGTTCTTGTTGTCAGCTCACAACGAAAACGGACTTTACCTGTGGGATGTGGAAACGAAAAAGAAAGTCAAAATTATTGAAGGTGCTTCTATCACCTGTGCTGTCTATTCGCCCGACGGACGTCTTGCCCTCGCTGGCAATTCTATCAATGGCAGCATAACGCTTCGGAGCATCGCAACGGGCGAAGCGCTGGCCACTCTGAGCGGCCACACTGGTGCTGTCAATTCAATCGCCTTCTCCAAGGATGGCAAGCTTGCGGTATCGGGAAGCAGCGATAAGACATTGAAGCTTTGGGATGTGACGAACCGCTGCGAGATTGCCGCGTATCCAGGACATGACGGCGGGGTAACTTCGGTCGCGTTCTCGCCGGACGGCCGCTATGTCTTGTCCGGAAGCCTCGATGGAACGCTGAAGTTCTGGGAGACGAACAGTGGCAAAGAGATGCTCACCATTGTCGCGCACACCTTCGGCATAAGGTCGGTTGCCATATCCCCGAATGGACGTTTCGCAGCCTCTGGCGGCGACGACTGCACGCTAAAGCTTTGGGATTTGTCCGACGTCTGACTTAGTTTATCCTGAGTTCACCGGCCCGCCCTAAACCGGGTGAGCATATCCGCTCTTGAAGGGTTTACTGCCTTAAGTTCGAATTTTTCGAACGGCAGTTTTCGACCCTGGCTGCGTGAAAACGCTGAACAGGACTCCGGGCAGGTTCACCATGGGCGGAACTCGGCTTGAGCGGCTGTATTTGTTGCATTTTCGCTTATTGCGGGTCTTTGGCAAGTC
>JBKQNN010000088.1:0-13427 GCA_052145975.1 Rhodomicrobium sp.
ACCTGCCAAAGTGGTTATCACAGCCGTTATGCGGAAACTCATCGTCACGCTCAACGCCATCCTCCGCTCCGGCGAGCCCTGGCGCCACGCCCAAACCGCTTGACAGCCAAGACGGTAGATAGGGCGCAAGCGCGGTTCCGGGATGACGGCTGCGGAAGCAATCGAGCGGATCTGGTATTACGTGGGGTTTTTGTGGGTCTTGACCCATTCCTCGTAGGAGCCCTTCTCGTAGCCCTTTTCCCGGATGAAGCGGAGCAGGGTGAGGAATTCCACCGGTTTGAGGTAGCCCGCGCGGCCGAGATCCTGTCCCGCCGCGGCATCCGACGGCTTGAAAAACTGAAAGGTTGGCGTGGAATTGATGCCGTATTTATAGGAGAGGTCTTCTTCGGTAAGTTTTTCCCCATCGAAATCGCTCAGTTCGCGCTTGCCGCGTATGTTGAGCTGAACCAGGCTGAAATTCGCCCGCAGATAGGCCGCGATATCCTCTCTCGCGAAGTTTTCCATATGCAACAGCTTGCACCACGGGCAGCCTCGCATTTCCCAGAGGATTGCGAAATTTTTCGCCGATTTCGCGGCTTCCGCGAAGTCCGTGGCCAAGCTGCCGGAGGACTTGGCGAGCCAGGGTTCGTTGTAAAGCCCGTCAAGATCCAGTTTGGGCGAAGCATAAGCGCTGGCCAAACTGCTTAGAAGCGAGGCGCTGCCCGCCACGAAAGCGCGCTTTGACAACAAGGCGGGGGGTTTTTTGCCGATGTGCGTCATTGAGGCTTTCCGGATCGCAGATATTTGTTATCGTTCCTATCACATTCATATATATAATACCAAATATGAGAACTGCAATTTGGATGAGGGCTTGAAACTGCATGACTATTGAGAAGTGCAAGAACCTCACCGATGGCTCGGGACCGGAACACGCGGGGCCGCTTGAAGGCTCACCCGATATAGGCCAAATCATGAAGAGCGCGCATCACGCGAGCCACTTCCTGAAGGCGCTTTCCCACGAAACCAGGCTGGTGCTGCTCTATCTCTTGTCGGAAGGCGAACGTTCGGTCACAGACTTGGAAAACCTCCTGGCGCTGCGGCAGCCGGCCGTGTCTCAACAGCTCGCGCGCCTAAGGCTCGACGGCCTGGTAAGCACTCGGCGCGAGGGCAAAGTCATCTTCTACAGCATCGCGAACGAGGAGATTAGAAACGCGATCATGCTCGTCTATCAGGTTTTCTGCAAGGAAGGCGCTGGAACCGGCAGAAACCTCCATCCCTGGCAGAATTAAGCGGCCGGCATTAAGCGCCAACGCACCTATCCACACGGGGCGCATGCCCCTCACCCTGTCCCTCTCGGCATGCTCGCCTTGGCGAGCTTGCAGCTTAGAGCGTCCGCATTCGCAAGCAAATGCGGATGGGGGAGAGGGGACGCCCTCTCAACGGGTACGCCGGGACTCCCTCTCCCATGGGGAGAGGGCGGGGGTGAGGGGCGTAACCTCTGGCAGTGGCCCTTCCTTCGCGATAGCGAGCGTTAGTCCTTCTTGTACATCTCGGTCTGGATTTCGATCGAAACTTCGTCCGAAACATAGGGGGTCGCGTAGGACACGCCGTAATCGGTGCGCTTGAGCGCCGTAACCGCGCCGATGCCTAGCGTCTGCTTTTTGCTCATCGGCTGGATGCCGGCAAAATTAAGCGTGACGTCCAGCGTGGCCGGCTTCGTCACGCCCTTGATTGTGAGGTCGCCCGTTACCTTGCCGGTCTTGTCGCCGGTCTTTTGGAACTTCGTGCTTTTGAACGTAATCTCGGGGAATTTCTTTGCGTCAAAAAGCTTCTCGCTGCGCATGTGCTCATTGAACACCGGAACGAGCGTCTCAATGCTATCGGTCGCGAAGGTAACGTTTACGGTGCTGTTCTCAGGATTGGCCTGGTCGTACTGGAGCACGCCATCGTACTTCAGGAAGTGAGCGCATTGCCGGCTGACACCGAGATGGTTCCAGCATAAGCGCACTTCGGTGTGGTTATTGTCGAACGTATAAGCCTCGGGTGCTGCGGCGGCGTTCAAGGTGAGCGCGCAAAAGGCAGGAGCGGTAAAAGCAAGGAGCCGGGTGACGTTCATTCAGGGTGTCTCCAGTTGGGTGCGGCATTCTGGCTCAGAGCTAGCTTGGCCTTGGCGAAACATCAAGAAGGCACCTGCGGGTGCCCATCACCCTGTGGGCGTTAACCCGCGCGCGGCTCGTAGCATGAAATACGGCAGTGAGCTGTCCCGCCTGATTTCGGGCTACTTATCGTTGGCGAGGAGCCCGTCGGAAATGGTGGACGCCTGATCCATGAAATGTTGAATCGCCACAAGGGCGGGCGGCGTGCAGGTGCGGTAGGTCCGCGAATAATCCCGGTATCCGCGGTTGAAGCTTTCGACTAGCCTCGCCCTCCTGAGCGCGCTCGTGCCTTCGGAGGCGGCGAGCTCGCGCATATTCTCGCGCCAGACCTGCCCCTCGTTCGCCCCGCAAAGTTCGCGAAGGTAATGCAGGGTTCCCAGGATTTCCGAGAGCCGGACAAGCTGGGTATCGTAGGGTTTGTCGTCCGAGGGTGGCGGCGAGGGAGACGGAACCGGGGCGGCGGGCTGTACCGGCGCGGGCGGGCGTGCGGGGGCGGAGCGGTGTCTTGGCGCGAAAAATGAGAATTGTGCAGGGGCGGGGCTGGTGGCAAGCACCGTCAGCGCGGCCAGTATGCCCGCCATAATCGCTGCCTTCGCATTATGCCACCGGCTGAACGTCATCGTTTGCCCTTCTCCAAGGCTAGCCTAGCCTTTTCGATTGCCGCCTCCAGGCCGGGCGTCCGCTTGAGGCCCCCGATCGCCTCCGCACTGAACCAGCCGGCATCCAAGGCATCCCCGCCCGCCGCAACCGTTCCGGAAAACCGGTCCGACGCAAATACGGCAATCGTGTAATGCGTTTCGACGGCGCCGTCCGGCCCCTTGAGGATAGCGTCCGCAACATCGCTTAAAGTCAGGTCCAAAGCAAGCAGTCCCGTCTCCTCCCAAAGCTCGCGTTTGGCGGCCTCTTGCGCCGTCTCTCCCAGCTCGACCGCGCCGCCTGGCAGCGACCAAGCCCCGAGGTAGATGCCTTTTCCCCGCTGAACCAAAAGGACATCGTCTCCCCGGAACACGGCGGCGGAGGCTCCAGCTCGGGGATAGGATTGCGGCATGGGCGAAGGAACCAGCACTTCCGTGCGAAGGAGTTATGGGATATGCATAGGGAACTAACCCGCAGGAATCGGCGGGCATTATGGCCGATGCCGGAACAGGTCCGCAATGTCCCATAGCGAGAAAAGCCCGGCGCAAGTCCATCTGCGTCTCTCCTTCCCCAACGGCGGCAGCCTCGACGAAGCCGACATCGCCTTGATCGAGACGATCAAGAGCTGCCGCTCGATTTTGGGCACGAGTAAGCTCATGGGGCTTTCCTACCGCAAGACCTGGCTTATGACCGACGCGCTGAACCGCACGTTCGAATCGAAAGTCGTCGATACGTTCCCGGGCCGGCGGGGGGCAGGCGCGGAGGTGACGGTCTTTGGCGAAAGGCTTGTGGCGCTGTTCCGTTCGGTCGAACGCCGCTCGGCCACCGCGGCCGCGGCTGCAATCGGCGAGCTTACGGCTTCTCTCGACTGGGATTTCGAGGCGCAAGCGCGGGCCGGGGCTGCGGAAGCTCTTGAGGCTTGAGGTCCATTTTCGAAATCGCCACCGTCTTGACCATGACCCAGGCGCGCAGGCCCGGCTGAAGCCCGAGGCGCTCCACGGATTCCCAGGTGACGAGCGAGTGAATGCGGGTGTGGCCTAGATCGAAGGTGACGCGGGCGTAGGGCGCGGTAAGATTTTCCACCTCGACGATGGTTCCTGGCAGCCGGTTGGTGATGGACACATCCATGGGCCGCGACAAGGCTATGGAAACGTCGCTCGCGTCGATCTCGACCGTGACGCCGGCACCCGGCGGTGCGTCGACCTTGGGCACGCGCAACTCGCCGTCGTCGAAAAACAGGGTCGAGAGCCCGATTTCCGGATTATGATGCAGGACGCGGGCATTGAGAGTCGTGGATAGCCGGATCATCGCCTGGATTGCCGCATTTAAGTAGGACCCGGCAACCTACCTGCAATTTTCGTGCAAGCGCAAGAGAGCTTCGTCCCGAGGGGCGGGTTGAGCGGGCCACGGGGGCGTGCTATGTCAAGACGTATATACATTGCAAGGTGAGTGGCGACATGACAGTTGAAGTTTCGGCAAAGGCGGCCGATACGCCAACGAACGAGGAGGCCATTGGCCTATGCGTCCGGCGCTTTTACGAGGAGGCGCAGAAGGACCCGCTGCTGGCCCCTGTGTTCGAGGTAAGCATCGCGGATTGGGAGCACCATTTCAGCAAGCTCCAGGATTTCTGGTCGCGCGCTCTGTTGGGAACGGAGCGTTATTCGGGCTTTCCCTTCCCGGTGCACATGCAGCTGCCCGTCGAGCCCGAGCACTTCGCGCGGTGGCTTGCGTTGTTCGAGAAGACCGCGGCAGAAACGCTAAGCCCTGCGCTCGCGCAGACGGCGATCGAGAAGGCGCGGCACATGGCCACCTGTTTCCAGGCCGGTATTTTCCCATTCGTGGGCAAGGATGGCCGGCCAAGCCGCCTGCCAAAGTGAACGCAGCGGGCGCTACGCCAAATCCGCTCGATTGCTTCCACGGCGTCCCCCCCCATCCTGTCCTTCTCCGGGCAAGCACGCCTTGGCGTGCTTGTATCTTTTGCTGCCGCACCCGCAAGCGGGTGCGGACGGGGAGAAGGAACCCCTGAATTGTGCACAGCGGATATTCGAGCGTCCTCTCTCCCATCCGCATCCGCTTGCGGATGCGGACACTTAGAAGTGCAAGCTCGCCAAGGCGAGCTTGCCGGGAGAGAGACAGAGTGAGGGGGTCTTTTGCTGAAGCAATCGAGCGGATTTTGGTATTATGCAGCGCCGGGCTGCTTTTTCTCGAAGGCGATGGTGATGCTGTAATCGCCGGGCACCGTGCCTTCCCTGACTGGGATCGTCACGTCGCGAACCACCGCGAAATAGGATATCGGGTTTTCCCTTGTGATCGTCACGTTCAGTGTAAACGGCTCGGACGTAAGCTTACCCTTGGCTTTGTCGAAGACCTGCATGATGGCAGGCAGGGTCACAGGTCCCGGCTTGCCCTTCGGACCTAAGAGAACCCGGCCAGCGACGCCGTATTTCACCTGGACCATGCCGCCGGAAAGCTTGCATTCCCTTGCCGTCTTGGTGATTTCGCTGCGCTGGATCACGGCCTTGCTGTTGCCGATGCGGTTGCCTTCGTAAACGGTGATGTCGCGCTGGCCCGCTTCGACCTGAAGCACCGGGCAGCCGTTCGCCGCCGCCATCTCGATAGCGCCGTCGGAGTTGGTGCGCGCGGCCGTCATCATGCTTTCCTCGGTGAGGATCGGCGTCCAGGCTTCAGCCTTCTTGTTGGAAAACAGGGCGCCATCGCCAAGCGAGGGCATCGACGAAATGCCGCAGCCGCCCAAAGCCGTGGCCGTAAGCCCGAGGCCGATAATGCTTGAAACCGCCGCTTTGAATCGCCTCATCTGCCCTTCCAGTCTCTCTGTGCCTTATTCCAACGCATGCAAGCGAACCCGCGACTTTGGTAGTCTCCTCGCTTTTTTATGGTTTGTCGCGTCCATACTTGTTACAAGAAGGCCACCTATTCGAACGCGCTCATGGCGAACCTAACGGTCCGCAGAAAGGGCCGCAAGCTTGAACGCTCCCTTCACCGCCAAATTTGACCTTTTTGCGGATGCCTGGAAAGCATTTGCGATTCATCTGCGCTGGAGGCAGCCTTTATGACGGTTAAACCACACCTCGACGTGCTCCTCGCGGCTCCGCGGGGATTTTGCGCCGGGGTCGACAGGGCTATTCAGATCGTCGAGCTTGCGATAGAGCGATTCGGCGCGCCGGTTTATGTCCGGCACGAGATTGTGCACAACCGCACCGTGGTTGAGAGCCTGGTGGCCAAGGGCGCCATCTTCGTCGAAGAGTTGAGCGAAATTCCCGAAACCCGCGCACCGGTGATTTTTTCGGCGCATGGCGTGCCCAAGACCGTTCCCGAGGAGGCGCTCAAGCGGAATTTCTTCTATCTGGACGCGACCTGCCCGCTCGTATCGAAGGTGCATACGGAAGCGGAGCGCCATCATGCCAACGGTCTCGATATCATTTTGATCGGCCATTCCGGGCATCCGGAGGTGATCGGCACGCTGGGGCAGCTTCCTGCGGGTGCGATCACGCTCCTCGAAAGGGTCGAGGACGTTGCAGCGCTTAAGCCGCGCGACCCCGCACGGCTGGCCTATATCACGCAAACAACCCTTTCGGTCGACGACGCGATTGAAATCGTGGAAGCTTTGAAAGCGCGCTTCCCGCTGATCCAGGGGCCGCACAAGGAAGATATCTGCTACGCCACCACAAACCGGCAAAGTGCGGTGAAAGCGATTGCGAACCGCTGCGACGCGATCCTCGTGGTGGGGGCGCCGAACAGCTCCAACTCCAAGCGGCTGGTCGAGGTGGCTCTAAGATCGGGTTGTGCAAAAGCGATGCTGGTTCAAAAGGGTGCCGATATTCCCTGGGACAAGCTGCGGAACATCAAAACGCTGGGGCTTACGGCGGGCGCGTCGGCCCCGGAAGTTCTCGTGGATGACATCATCGGCAGGTTCAGGGCCAGGTACGACGTGACCATCGAGTCCGTAAGAACGGCGGTCGAGGGCGTGATCTTCAAGATTCCGCGAGCCCTGCAAGCGGCGGCGGCGCAGTAAGGCGCATGGCGGTCTACACCGAAGTTGCGGCCGAGGAACTCGATGCGCTCTTGGAGCGCTATCGCATCGGCGAGCTTTCCGCCTGCAAGGGCATCGCCGAAGGGGTCGAGAACAGCAATTTTTTCCTGGGCACCGATCGCGCGCAGTTTATCCTGACACTCTACGAAAAGCGCGTTTGCCTGGACGATCTGCCGTTCTTCCTTGGGCTTATGGAGCACCTTGCCAAGAATGGCGTGAATTGCCCGACGCCGGTCCACGACCGGGAGGGGAGGGTGTTGCAAACCGTCGCAGGCAGGCCCGCCGCTATCGTGACGTTCCTGTCCGGCTACTCGTTGCGAAAGCCTCAGCCCATACACTGCCGCGGGCTTGGCGCAGCCCTTGCCGCATTGCACGAAGCGGGCCTCACCTTTCCGCTCAGGCGCGAGAATGCCCTTTCCCTTGCGGGCTGGGAAAAGCTGTTCGCGGCCATCGAAGGGGAAGCCGGCAAATTGCTGCCCGGCATGGACGCGGAAATCGGCGCGGAACTCGAAGCGCTGGGCTCGGAATGGCCGGCAGACCTCGCCCAAGGCGTCATTCATGCCGATCTTTTCCCGGACAATGTTCTTTTCCTCAACGGCCGCGTGTCAGGCTTGATCGATTTCTATTTCGCTTGCAACGATCTCCTCGCCTACGACCTGGCCATTTGCATGAACGCCTGGTGTTTCGAGCCCGGCCATGAGTTCAACGTGACGAAGGCATGCGCGCTATTAAGCGGCTATAATTCCGTGCGCCGGCTCGGGCCGGACGAGGTCGCGGCATTGCCGGTTCTGGCCAGGGGCTCCGCGCTTAGATTTCTGTTGACCCGCCTTTACGACTGGTTCAACACCCCGCCGTCGGCATTTGTAAAGCGCAAGGATCCCATGGAATATTGGCGCAAGCTCAAATTTCATCAGGGCGTCAGGACGCCCAGCGCCTATGGCTTCTAGCGGGGATGGGAAGGCGCAATCCGGCGCCGTAATTATCTATACCGACGGCGGCTGCAAGGGCAATCCAGGGCCCGGCGGCTGGGGTGCGGTCTTGATGTATAACGGGCGCGAGCGCGACATCTGGGGCGGCGAACCGCATACCACGAACAACCGCATGGAGCTGATGGCGGCGATTATGGCGCTCGAAACTTTGAAGCGTCCCTGCCGCGTCGAGCTTTACACGGACTCGCAGTATGTGCGGAACGGCATCACCCAATGGATCGGCGGCTGGAAGGCCAGGGGTTGGAAAACCGCGGACAATCAGCCGGTGAAAAACGCCGATCTCTGGCAGCGCCTCGATGAGGCGCGCCGCCGGCATGAGGTGAGCTGGCATTGGGTGCGCGGGCACGCCGGCAACGCCGGAAACGAGCGCGCTGACAAGCTCACCCAGCGCGCCATCGCGGAGCAGGGTGCCGGCGCCAAGGAGACGCCGTCAACTTGAGCCCGCCTGCCGCACGCGGATGTGCTTATGCGCTTCGGCGGCATCCTCGCCATGGACGTGGGCTTCCTCCGGCATCTCGACGGGCACGGTCACGAGCCGGCCGTGCCGCACGCCGCGCTCGGCGATGAGATGCTCCGAGTAATGCTTTACCTCGGCAGTCTTGCCCCTCAGAATCGCCACCTCCATGCAGCTCTCGTGATTGAGATGAACGTGCAGCGTGGTCTGCACCAGGTCGTGGTGCTCGTGCCCGGCGTCGCAGAGGCGTTTGGAAAGCCCGCGCATCTCGTGGTCGTAGACATAGGTTAGCGCCGCGACGCACTCGCCCGCGCCGCCGCTATCCTCGTTGGCACGCTCCAGCCCTGCGCGCAGCAGGTCCCTGAATACCTCCGAGCGCGCTTCGTAGCCGCGCGTTTGCATGAAGCGCTCGACTTCGTCCATCAAATCGCTGTCGATGGTAATCGTGATCCGCTGCATAGCGCTCTCCTTGCGGCATATCCGGCCTTTGCACGCCCTAGCTTATCATACGAGATCCGGTTGAATAGTTCTGTGACTGTCATTCCGTATCACGGCTGCACGGGAAATCATTCGCATGGATCGGTATGGGCTTGCAGCGGAACCAGCGTTAGGTATAGTGCGCGCTTACAAAGCGCGCCTCCCGCGAGGGCGCATGGAGAGGTGGCCGAGTGGTTGAAGGCGCACGCCTGGAACGCGTGTGTGCGTGAAAGCGTACCGTGGGTTCGAATCCCACCCTCTCCGCCAGTACTATAATTGCCTGGCCCGGCTCACGGCACAGCGTCACATGTCGCGGATTAGCATTGCAGCTCCGCCAGATATTTCTTCCCAGCTGCGCGGGTATGACAACGTGAAGCTGAACGGGTATTGTCGCGCGCGGGCGATTGGGGCTATAAGGGCCGCTCATTATTTTATTTCCATGGAGATAGCGTTGCGCGGAGAGGCTCCTAGCCCTAAGGCCGGCGTGCTCGCGGTCGACCCCTACGTTCCGGGGCGGTCGAAGCTCAAGGGCGAGGGGCCGGTCATAAAATTGTCGTCGAACGAGACGCCGCTGGGGCCGTCCCCGCTGGCGGTTGCGGCTTATCGCGAGGCGGCGGCGCATCTCGACCGCTATCCCGACGGCAGCCACACTGCGTTGCGCGAGGCGGTGGCTGCGGCGCATGGGCTCGACCCGGCGCGGATCGTCTGCGGCAACGGCTCCGACGAGCTGTTCCACGTTCTGGCGCAGGCATATCTGGGGCCTGGCGACGAGGCGATCTACACCGAGCACGGCTTCCTGGTATACCGCATCGCGATCCTGGCCGCCGGCGCGACACCCGTGGTTGCGCCCGAGCGCAACTTGACCGCCGATGTGACCGCGATCCTGGCCCGCGTCACACCGCGGACGCGCGCGGTCTTCATCGCGAACCCGAACAACCCCACCGGCACCTATCTCAGCGCGGACGAGGTGCGGCTGTTGCGCAATGCCTTGCCGGACAACGTTTTACTGGTCCTCGATGCAGCGTATGCGGAGTATGTGACGGACGCGGACTACGACGCCGGCATCGGGCTGGTTTCGCCCTCGCAGAACACGATCGTGACGCGCACCTTTTCCAAGATTTACGGGCTTGCGTCGGCCCGCGTGGGCTGGGGCTATGCGCCCGCGGCGGTGGCCTATTCGATGAACCAAATCCGCGGGCCCTTCAACCTGGCGGGGCCTTCGATGGCGGCAGCGGTGGCGGCGCTGAGCGACATGGCGCATATCGAGCGGGCGCGGGCGCACAACACTCTGTGGCGCGCGCGGGTTACGCAAAGCTTGCGCGAAATTGGCTACGAAGTGCCTGAAAGCTCAGCGAATTTCGTGCTGATCCCGTTCGGCACGGACCCGGGCCGCACCGCGCAGGACGCCGACGATTATCTCGTCTCCAAGCGCATCATCGCGCGCCAGCTCGCGGCCTACAAACTGCCCAACGCGCTGCGCATGACCATCGGCCTCGAACATGAAAACCGCGCCGCCCTCGACGCGCTGCGCGAATTCAAGAACCGCTGATCGCGAGAATGGTGTAAGGAAAAGAGGGCATCTCCCCTCATCCTGTCCTTCTCCCCATGGGAGAAGGAACGCCTGAACGAGGCGAAGAGCGTACAACACCGTCCCCTCTCCCATAGGGAGAGGGATAGGGTGAGGGGTTGAACTGCTAGTGTAAAAGCAAGGACTTGGGTCTCCGCCTGCGCGGGGACGGTGGACAATGACAAAACCGATGTTTCAAAAAGTGGCGCTGATCGGCATTGGCCTGATTGGCTCGTCTTTGAGCCACGCGATGCGACGGGCGAGCCTCGCGGGCACGATTGCGGCCAGCGCCCGCACCGGGGCGACGCGGGCCACCGCGCGCCGGCTCGGGCTTGCCGATGAGGTATACGAGCACGCCGCGGAGGCCGTCCAGGGCGCGGACCTCGTGATCCTCTGCACGCCGGTCGGCACCTTCGGCGCCCTCGCGGCGGAAATCGGCCCGCATCTGGCACCGGGCGCGATCCTCACCGATGCGGGCTCGGTGAAATCCGCCGTGGTCCGTGACATCGGCCCGCACATGCCCGAAGGCATCCACTTCATTCCCGGCCATCCCATCGCCGGCACCGAATTCTCGGGTCCGGAATCGGGCTTCGCCGAGCTGTTCGACGGGCGCTGGACCATCCTCACGCCGCTGCCCGGCGCGGACGAGCGCGCGGTCGCGAGACTCAAGGCGTTCTGGGAAGCCTGCGGCGCGCAAGTCGAAATCATGGACCCCGCACATCATGACCTCGTGCTGGCAGTCACCTCGCATGTGCCGCACCTCATCGCTTACAATATCGTGGGCACTGTCAATGATTTAGAGCGCGTCACCGAGAAGGAGGTCATCAAATTCTCGGCCTCGGGATTCCGGGATTTCACGCGCATTGCGGCGTCCGACCCCACCATGTGGCGCGACATCTTCATGAACAACAAGGAGGCGGTACTCGAAATATTGGGCCGCTTCACCGAAGACCTGGCCAGCCTGCAGAAAGCCATTCGCTGGGGCGACGGCGACACGCTGTTCAACCTGTTCACCCGGACACGCGCGATCCGGCGCGGTATCATCGAGGCTCGCCAGGACACGCCCGCGCCCGACTTCGGCCGGGAGCACGGCGCCAAACCCCCGCAAAAGCAGACAGAATAGCAAAGTGGATCTCTGGGTTTTCGCTTACGGCTCGCTGATGTGGCGGCCGAATTTCCATCACGGGGAGGCCTCGCACGCGCTCCTCGAAGGCGCGCACCGGGCGCTGTGCCTCTATTCGGTGGTGCATCGCGGCGTGCCGTCCGCGCCGGGGCTCGTGCTCGGACTCGACAAGGGTGGGCATTGCGAGGGGATCGCGTTCCGGGTGCCGGCGCCGCTCGTGCAGGAGACGCGGGCCTATCTACACCGGCGCGAGAACGTCACCAACACCTACTCCGCGCTGATGAAGCCCGTGAAACTGCTGGACGGCAGCCACCGCGCCGTCGCGGCGCTGTGCTTCCTGGTGCATCGGAACCACCGCCAATATGCTGGCGATCTTCCCATCGAGCGGCAGGCGCATATTGTCCGCAACAGCGTGGGTGCGTCCGGCCGCGATATCGACTATGTCATTAATACCGTTGAGCATTTGCGCGCGCTGGGCGTGCACGATAGCCGGCTGGAGCCGCTGATGACTGCGCTGGGTCATAGCCCGGTCAAAGCAAAATACGTGCGCCTCTAAGGTTGAACGCCCGCCGCCGCGCCGCATATAACGGACGTATCTAATAAAACAGGAGTGCGGCCATGCTCGATAGTGGAACCCCTCGCGACAAGATTGTCGCCGCCGCCATGCGGCTTGCGGAGACGCGCGGCTGGCGCGAGCTGAGCCTGGGCGAGATCGCGGGCGAAGCGGGCGTGCCGCTGGCGGAGATGCGGCGCGAATTGCAGAGCAAGGCGCAAATCCTGGCGGCTTTCGCGCGCGCCGTGGACCAAGCCGTGCTCGAAAAATTCGCCAAGCCCACCGCCGACGCCGCCCGCGACCGGCTGTTCGACGTGCTCATCACCCGCTTCGAAGCGATGCACCCCTATAAGCCCGCGCTGCGCCGCATCCGCGCCGATCTCGGCCGCAGCTTCGGCGAGGCGCTGGCCCAGCTCCGCCCCGCACTCAAATCGCAATATTGGATGCTGGCCGCCGCCGGCATCAACGGCGAAGGCGCCCGCGGGCTCCTGCGCGTGAAGGGCCTGCTGGCGATCTATGCCCGCGTGTTCCCGGTCTGGCTCGACGATGACGATCCGGGGCTCGCCCGAACCATGGCCGCGCTCGACCGGCGCTTGCGGCGCGGCGAGGCTGTGCTGCGCGGGATGGAGCGCATCCGCGAGGGCTGCGAGGGCTTCGCGCGCGCCATCTGCGGGCCAAGGGAGAAGGCTGAAGCGCCGGCGCCGGCAGAGCCCCAGACGCCCGCCCCGCCCGCCGAGCCGCAGCAGGCTTGAGCCTTCCCGCGCCGTCCCGGTATATCGAGTGTCACCCGATACCGGCCGCCATAAGTTTTTAGCGGTTTGTTAATCATGTCCGATAGGTTGGCCTCCCAAATTCTGCGGTTTCGGGAGCGTGAGCGTAGTACTGCGCGTTTACCTCTCTGGCGCAGCGCGCTCGCTTGCGAACCGCGCCCGCCCGCGCTGCCCGATCCTGCCGTCTACCGCCCGGCAGCCGTCCCGGCCCTGCTCCCAATCCCGCAAAAAGCGCCATTCAACGCCTCCCGGCCGCGCCCGTGTATTTCCATGACACAATGGTGACCCATAGCTCCTTACCGATGCGCTAACGCCGCACAGGGCAATCGCAGCAAACTCAATTGTCATGGCCCGGCTTGACCGGGCCATCCAGGAAAACCCAACACGCTCAATGCATTAGTGGATGGCCGGGTCGAGCCCGGCCATGACAGCAGGGGGGGCGCTCATTTTTTCACACTCTCCTGCGCGGGATTGACGCCGCAGGAAACCGGCGGGCGGCTTAGGGAAGACATCGAAGCGGCGGCGCCCAGGCGAACATTGCAAGACGCCGCCTTCTATTTGCGCTGCCCGGCTCGCGCTGGCCTTCGAGCCTGCGGCGCCGGTATTTCTACGCAAATACTCTTCCTTGTTTACTGTGGGAGCCGCATTTTTTAAATACCCGCAAACCCATAT
>JBKQNN010000089.1:0-6564 GCA_052145975.1 Rhodomicrobium sp.
CGCCGAGCTTCACCTGCATCAGCGTGCGCGCATTCGGATCGAGCGTGGTCTCGTGGAGCTGCGAGGGATTCATCTCGCCCAAGCCTTTGTAGCGCTGCATGGTAAGGCCGGCGCGGCCGGCGGCGAAGACGGCGTCCATCAGGCTGCGCGGGCCGAACACCGGCGTCTGGTGCGCCTTCCGCTCAATCGTGGACTTGCCCTCAAAAAGGGCGCCGAATTCCGCGTGATAGGAGTGCAGCTTGCGCGCGTCGGCCGACTGGATGAGCGCCCAGTCCACCTGACGCGCATCCTTCACGCCGCGAACCTCGCGCTCGAAGATGAAGCCGCCATCGGGGCTCCGGGTCCAGGTCCAGCCGCGCTCGGTTTCCTCGGACAGGGCGGCCAGGCGCCCGGCCACCACGGAGGCCAAGCGCCCGGCCTCTTTTTCGTCATCGGCGAGCTTCGGATTGAGCAGGCCCGCAATCGCGGCTTGCTCCACGACCATCCGGTTATAGCGTTGATGCAGCTGATCCAGCACATGCGCGAAAGAGCGCGAGCGATCCACGGCCGAGCGCAAATCGAGCCCCGTGCGGCGCTCGCCATCGGCAAGAGTGAGAACGGCTCCCTCGATGCCGCCATCGATGAGGTAGTCCTCGAAGGCGCGCTCATCCTTGAGATAGTTCTCCGAGCCTCCGCGCTTGACCTTATAGAGCGGCGGCTGCGCGATGTAGATGTGCCCGGCTTCGAGCAGGGCCGGCATCTGCCGGTAGAAGAAGGTGAGCAGCAGCGTGCGGATGTGTGCGCCGTCGACGTCGGCGTCCGTCATGATGATGATGCGGTGATAGCGCAGCTTGGAGATGTCGAAATCGTCGCGGCCGATACCGGTGCCTAGCGCGGTGATGAGCGTGCCGATCTCCTGGCTTCCCAGCATCTTGTCGAAGCGCGCGCGCTCCACGTTCAAGATTTTGCCGCGCAACGGCAGCACGGCTTGGTTCGAGCGGTCGCGGCCCTGCTTGGCCGAGCCGCCCGCGCTGTCGCCCTCGACCAGGAACACTTCGGATTTGGCGGGGTCGCGCTCCTGGCAATCGGCGAGCTTGCCGGGCAGGTTGGCCACGTCGAGCACGCCCTTGCGCCGCGTCAGCTCGCGCGCCTTGCGGGCTGCTTCGCGCGCGGCGGCGGCCTCGGCAACCTTCATGATAATGAGCTTGGCTTCGGCCGGGTGCTCCTCGAACCAGGTGCCGAGCGTGTCCGACATGATGTTCTCGACGGCGGGGCGCACCTCGGAGGAAACGAGCTTGTCCTTGGTCTGGCTTGAGAATTTCGGATCGGCGATCTTGACCGACAACACGCAGGTCAGCCCTTCGCGCGCGTCGTCGCCGGTGAGCTGCACCTTCTCCTTCTTGGCGATACCCGTCGTCGTTGCGTAGGTGTTGGTGGTGCGCGTCAGCGCCGCGCGGAAGCCGGCAAGGTGCGTTCCGCCATCGCGCTGCGGGATGTTGTTGGTGAAGCAGAAGACGCTCTCGTGATAGCCGTCGTTCCACCAAAGGGCCGCCTCGACGGCCACGCCTTCGCGCTCGGTCTTGATGAAGATCGGCACGGGAAACAGCGGCGTGCGCGCGCGGTCGAGATATTGGACGAAGGCTTTGAGGCCGCCTTCATATTTGAACTCGCTCTTGGCCGGCTCGACGCCGCGCAAGTCCGTAAGCACGATGTAGACGCCGGAGTTGAGGAAGGCCAGCTCGCGCAGCCGGTGTTCCAGCGTCGCGTAGTCGAAATCGACCATGGTGAAAGTGGCGGGGCTCGGCGTGAACGTCACGCGCGTGCCCTTTTTGCCCGGGGCATCGCCCACCAGTTTGAGCGGCGCTTCGGGGACGCCATCGGCGAAAACCATGAAATGCTCTTTGCCGCCCCGCCAGATGGTGAGCTCCAGCCGGGTCGACAGCGCGTTCACCACGGACACGCCCACGCCGTGCAGGCCGCCCGAAACCTTATAGGAGTTCTGGTCGAATTTGCCGCCGGCATGAAGCTGGGTCATGATGACCTCGGCGGCCGAAACGCCCTCTTGCTGATGGATCTCGGTCGGGATGCCGCGGCCATTGTCCTCGACGGTTACGGAGCCGTCGGCGTTGAGCGCCACGGACACCACGTCCGCATAGCCCGCGAGCGCCTCGTCGATGGCGTTGTCCACCACCTCGTAGACCATGTGGTGCAGGCCCGAGCCGTCGTCCGTATCGCCGATATACATGCCCGGCCGTTTGCGGACTGCATCGAGGCCCTTCAAGACCTTGATACTGTCCGCGCCATAAGCTTCCACTGCCGCGTCCATGCGCCTTGCTGCTTCCATAGATGATTGTCCGATCGGCCCGCCGGCCCGCCCCATTTGGCTAGGATCTATATATGGGGCTTCGAACCGGACTCTGCACCGCCGGCAGGGGAGAAAGTCCCGTCCGATACCCGAAATAACTGCACCGCCGTGGCATCCCGGAGCGGTGCGAACATGGCGCTATCCGTGCCTGTCATCCAAACTTGCGCGTTCAGGCTTGCGATGGACGAAAACAACGCCGCGCGGCGGGCCTTATCGAGATGCGCCGCGATCTCATCCAGCAAGATCAGGGGGGCGATGCCGCCCGAGACCTCTTTTACAAGGCGGGCCTGGGCGAGCGCAAGTCCTACCAGCAGCGCCTTCTGCTCGCCTGTGGAGCACATTTTCGCGGGCATGCCTTTTGGGCCGTGCGTAACCTCAAGATCGCTGCGGTGCGGGCCAACGAGCGTGCGCGCCGCGGCCCGGTCGCGCTCGCGGCTGTGCGCCAGGGCTTGCGCGTAGGAACGGTGCATCTCCGCTTGCGTCGCCGAGCCGGCTTGGACTTCGAGTTGCCCCACCAGCGAAAGCGCCGCCCATGGGAAGACTGAATCCGGCATCCGGTCCCGTTCGGCCGCGATTTCCGCGGCGAGGCTTTCGATAGCGCGATGGCGTATTACGGCGATCTCCGCCGCCGCTTGCGCCATTTGCACTTCAATGCCGTCGAGAAGCCTTGGCGGGCTCATGTCTTCGAGCGCCTTGTTGCGCTGGCGCATGGCGCGGTCGAACGTGGCCGCCGCACCGGCATAGGCCGGGTCGAGGCTGAGCGCCAGGCGGTCGATGAAGCGCCGGCGCTCGCTCGCCGCTCCGGTGAAGAGGCTGTCCATGGCGGGCGTCAGCCACAGCATCCTGATACGCGAGAGCGCGCCCGATCCCTTGGCAACGGCGCCGTCGATCTTCACGATGCGAGGGGTGCGCGTACCCAAAACGCCGCCAAGGGGCGCTTGCATGCCCGTGCCGACCTCGATCTCTCCGGCCCCGGCAAAAACCTTCGCCGCGACTGCCCAGCTGCCGCCGCCGTTGCGCGCAAGCTCGGAAAACGGCAAGGACCGTAAGCCGCGCCCCGCGGTTAGGAGCGAGATGGCTTCGAGGCAGTTCGTCTTGCCCGCCCCGTTCGCGCCAAAGAGCACGGCGGGTTCAGGCCGGGGGCTAAGCGTTGCGCTCTTGTAGTTGCGGAAGTCCGTCAGCGTGAGCTTGCCGATCCAGGTGCGGCTATTCTCTCCGCCTGCGCTTTGGAGGATAGTCATGCGCTAGGCGCCGGGGCATGTTCAGAGGGATCTCCCCTCACCCTGTCCCTCTCCCCATGGGAGAGGGGACGCCTGAATAATGCTCGGAGCGTGCAACAACGTCCCCTCTCCCATGGGGAGAGGGACAGGGTGAGGGGAGTGACGCTAAGATTTTCGCTGTTTGCCATCAACAAGCAGGAGCTGCTTAAACCCGCATGGGCATCAGCACGTAAAGCGCGGTGGAGTCGCTTTCGTCGGAGATCAGCGTGGGCGAGGAGCCGTCGGCTAGTTTAAACAGCGCCTTACTGCCATCGATCTGCGCCGCGATGTCGAGCAAGTAGCGCGAGTTAAACCCGATCTCTATCGGCTCGTTCTTGTAATCGGCGGAGATTTCTTCCGTTGCCGAGCCCGAATCCGGATTGCTGGCGGACACGACCACGCAGCCTTCGCTGGCGTTGAGCTTCACCGCGCGGCCCTTTTCAGAAGACAGCGTCGAGACGCGGTCCACGGCCTTCACCAGATCGGCGGTTTCGAGAACCAGGAGCTTCTTGTTCCCCCCAGGGATGACGCGCGCGTAGTCCGGAAAGGAGCCGTCGATCAGCTTTGAGGTGAGCACCACATCGGCTACCGCGAAGCGGATTTTGGCCGGACTGAGCGCGATCTCCACCGGCGCCTGGCCATCGTCGAGCAGCTTGATGATCTCCGCCACGGCTTTCCGCGGCACGATCACGCCGGGCATGCCTTCGGTGCCGCTTGAGGCTTCGGTCTCGACCTGCGCGAGCCTATGGCCATCGGTGGCGACCGCCCTGAGCCTGGGCAAAGGCCCGCCTTCGACCCGGTGCAGGTAAATGCCGTTCAGGTAATAGCGGGTTTCCTCGGTCGAAATCGCAAACCGCGACTTTTCGAACAGTCGCTTTAGCTCGCCGCCGCCAACCGTGAAGCGGTGTGGCAGCTCGGCCTGGCCCATGTCCGGGAATTCGTCTGCAGGCAGAATGGAGAGTTCGAAGCTCGCCCGGCCCGCGGCGACTTTCAGCCGCCCCTCGGGACCTTTGAGCTCGATACGGATCTCCGCGCCGTCCGGTAGCTTGCGCACGATGTCGTGCAGCGTGTGCGCCGGAACCGTCGCCGCTCCGGCTGCGCTTACCTTGGCGGGAATGGTTTCGGTCGCCTCCATGTCGAGGTCCGTCGCCTTCAGCGTCAAAACGCCCGAGGCTTCCGCTCCGATCAAAATATTGCTTAGAATTGGGATGGTGTTGCGCCGCTCCACGATGCCCGTGATATGGCCAAGGGCACTGAGCAGCGAATTCCGGCCGGCAACAAAGTGCATGGGTACGGTTACCCCGGTTCATGTTCTCTTTAGACTCACATCGCAGCATGACCTATGGAACAGGTCTGTCAAGTCCGCCGGATTGGCTTTTCCCGCGTTTTGCTTAAAGGCGACGCCGCCCGTCCAAGGGATTGTAGGCGGGCTGAGGCCGATATCGGCGCAATCCGCAGAGTTTCCGTCCCAGAAAGTTACGAATGAGAGTCATCTGACTCCGGGGTTCAGCCCGCGAGTGCCATCTGATGGAGCGAAGACATGACCACAAAGACCGCGCTATGCGATATCCCCGGCGGCCAGGAACTCATCGATTGGTTCGGATACGTTCCGGGGTTCCATGATGCCTATCTCCTTGACGCTAATTTCATGAGCAATGGCCAGAGTAGCCTTCGAATCCATGCTTTTCGAATGACAGACGAAGTCGATGACAAGGGTTACTTCGTGCTTGATAGGCATGTTGTTGTCACGATTACGCTGGAAGCGGTCACACACATAAATCTCTCAGATTTTAATTTGCCAGGGATAATATTTGAACTCACCGTTTCATCAGCGGATGGTGATATTCAATTGACATGGACCGGCTCCTACGGGATTGAAGGGACTATTCGAGCTAAGCAAGCGCGGTTCAGCCTCCAGCCTGGGAAGCCGGCTTAGCCGGTGCGGGGATTCAGATAGGCAAGCCTTCATAAAATCTCCACCTTGCATAGGCACCGATTCGCGCCGTAATTCTGACCGGGCGAACAGCAGCGATTGGAGGGAGCCTTGTCCGCAGCCGAACCGAACGAATTCTACAAGGGCCTCAGAAAGCTGCGTATCGCCGCGGAGATTTTGTCGGAGGCGCTGCCGTTCATGCAGCGCTACGATCAGGCGACCGTCGTCATCAAATATGGCGGCCATGCCATGGGCGACGCCAAGCTCGCCGAGGGCTTTGCGCGCGACGTCGTCATGCTGGAGCAGGCGAGCGTGAAGCCGGTGGTGGTGCATGGCGGGGGGCCTCAGATCGCGCGACTGCTCGACCGGCTGGGCATCGTGAGCGAATTTTCCGGGGGCTTGCGCGTGACCGACGCCGCCACAGTCGAGGTGGTCGAGATGGTGCTGGCCGGCACGATCAACAAGCAGATCGTGAACCAGATCAATCAGCTTGGCGGCCACGCCTGCGGTATTTCGGGCAAGGACGGCAATCTGATGATCGCCCGCAAGCTGACGCGCACCGAACGCGACCCCGATTCGAACATCGAGCGCGCGATCGACCTTGGCTTTGTCGGCGACCCGGAAGAGGTGAACCCGCGCATTGTGCAGGTGCTCGCAGCCAACGAGATCATCCCGGTCGTGGCGCCCTTGGGCTTCGCGCGCGACGGTACCACCTACAATATCAACGCCGATACCTTCGCGAGCGCGCTTGCAGCTTCGCTCAAGGCCAAGCGGTTATTGCTTCTGACCGACGTCGCCGGTGTGCTGGACCGGGACAAGAAGCTCATTCACCACCTTTCGGTATCCCAGGCCAAGGCCATGATCGCAGACGGCACCATTACAGGCGGTATGATCCCGAAGGTCGAGGGCTGCATTGGCGTGATCGAGCAGGGCGTCGAAGGCGTGGTGATCTTGGACGGACGCGTGCCCCATGCGGTGCTGCTGGAGCTGTTCACCGAGCACGGCGTCGGCACGCTGATCGAGCGCGA
>JBKQNN010000090.1:0-4436 GCA_052145975.1 Rhodomicrobium sp.
AAGGGGCCGAGAAAGGCCTTATTTCGCGCACCGGCGTTTTCGACGTATTCGAGGGGCAGGGCGTGCCCGCGGGCAAGAAGTCGCTCGGCCTCGAAATCACCCTGACGCCGCTCGACCGCACCTTGACGGAAGCCGAAATCGAGGCAGTGTCCGCTAAGGTTGTAGCGCAAGTGAAAAAGGCAACAGGCGCGGACCTGCGAACCTGAAGCTTCTCGTTACGGAGCATAGGTTTACACGGCTTGCCTGAAAAGCGGCCAATTTTAACCATAAAAACGGCAATCATCTTTTCTGTTTTTGACATAATCTACATTTTGTGGAACGTCTTTACTGTGAGCACAGAATATAGATTGATCAGGTGGCAAGGTTCCATATATACTCTGGCGTATGGCCACGGTGACGCTGCGTATGACCCTGTTAAGCCCACAACCGAACGGAAAGAATTTGCGGGCCTTCGCCCCTTGCCTGCGGGTAAAGCGGGCTGTTGGCCGGATTTGGCGCAAATTCATCGCAGACGAACAGCCCGATGAGAAGGAACGCTTACGCCAGAAGCGGATCGACAATATCCTGCACGATGTGGTGCTGATGGAAGCCATGCGGCGCTGGGAACTTGAAACCAAGCGTCAGGAAGTCTCGAAAGACGGCCCCCTCGACGAGGAATAGGGATGCCGGGTAGTGTCTCAGGTGTTTGCGGGGCGCTTTTCGCCTTTAGGGTCTTGCTTTAGGCTGCGCACATAGGAGTTTGGCAAGGAATTCCAGCCTCGCTCTAAGAAGGGGGGCGGCATGTATTTTCCTGATCTCACGCCATATTGCTACGGAAGAACTGAGCCACAGCAAGACATATTAAATGTCGGTTGGCTTTCCAATGCCCACCCATTTGAGCGTGGAACGCCGGACGCGCGTTTGGTGAGCGCGCTTGAGCGACTAATTGCTTGCCCCGTCAATCTCTATCGCGGCAAACACTTATGCGAGTTCTGCCCAGAGCCGCCAATCATCCTCCGGAATGGTATGCGATTTATTGATCCCAAGCCGGGAACGGAAGGCAACGGAGAAATACGGGTGACGGGAGAAGGTGCGATAACCTATGTGGCGCCCGTCCTTGTAGCGCATTACGTTTCGATCCACGGGTATGTTCCGCCTAAGCAATTCGTGCAAGCGGTCTTAAAGGCCGTAAGTGATTAAAAAAACCTGAGGCAGTACCGGATGCCGCCTTCGCACGCTCCTTCGCGGGAATGCCGCTGCGGCGTCTTCCCCGGCGCCCGCTATTTCGATTTTTTCACACACTCAATGGTGTCTGGCGCTGGGACGCGCGAAGGGGCGGCGTTGCGCGCGAGCAATAGCCGTGCTGGAAAAGCCGCACTCGCTCTTTGCAAACTGGCTAGCCCCCGGCTATATAGTGCACATCGGTTTCCCCACAGGGCAGAGTACGGCGCGGACATGGAGCTGCGGCACATCCCTTTTAAGAAGATGAACGGCTTGGGCAACGATTTCGTCATAATCGACGCCCGTGCCGAGCCGCTGCGGCTGTCCGCGGCTGCCGCCGGGGCGATTGCGAACCGCGCCGAGGGAGCGGGCTGCGATCAGGTCATCGTGCTGGAACCTTCGCGCGCCGCCGATGCATTCATGCGCATTTTGAATGCCGATGGCTCGGAAGTGAGCGCCTGCGGCAATGCGAGCCGCTGCGTGGCCGTGCTGCTGAGCGCTGGGCTCGGCCGGGACCGGCTCACCATCGAAACCCGCGCTGGCGTGCTCGATGCCGAGGCCGGGGCAGACGGTCTCGCCGCCGTCGATATGGGTGCGCCCCGCTTCGAGTGGGATCGGATTCCGCTTTCACAGGCTTTCGAGGATACCCGCGCTATCGATCTTAGCTACGCCTCGCCCGATGGCCGCATCTTAGAGCGCCCCAGCGCCGTGAACGTCGGCAACCCGCACTGTATTTTTTGGGTTGAGGATGCCGATAGCTACGATCTGGCGTCCTTTGGGCGCGCGCTGGAGCATCATCCGCTTTTCCCAGAGCGCGCGAATATCTCGCTAGCGCAGGTTGTCAATAACAAGACCCCCTCACCCCAGCCCTCTCCCCAAGGGGAGAGGGAGATAGCTGCGGCCCTCTCGTCGAGGGAAGCGGATAATTCTGGCGTCCTCTCTCCCCTCGGGGAGAGAGACAGAGTGAGGGGGGACTTCCCCTATCGCATCAAGCTACGCGTGTGGGAACGGGGCACGGGCATCACGCGCGCCTGCGGCACGGCGGCTTGCGCTGCTGCCGTCGCGGCTGTGCGGACTGGGCGCACCGGGCGGCGGGTGGCAGTTGAGCTTCCTGGCGGCCCTCTGCTCATCGAATGGCGCGAGGCGGACGATCACATTCTCATGACCGGGCCAACCGAATTCGAGTTCGAAGGCGTGCTTCACTTCAACGGCGATGGGCGCCTCGTCCAGGTGGGGCGGCAGCCATGAGCGTCGAGGTCATCTCTTTCGGCTGCCGGCTGAACAGCTTCGAGAGCGAGGTGGCGAGGAAGCTCGCAGAAGAGGCGGGGCTTGAGCGTGCCGTCATCGTCAACACCTGCGCGGTTACGGCCGAGGCTGTGCGCCAGGCCCGGCAGGCTATTCGCAAGGCGCGCCGCGAACATCCCGGCGCGAAGATCATCGTCACCGGCTGCGCCGCTCAGATCGAGCCCGGCACGTTCGCCGATATGCCCGAGGCCGATCACGTGATCGGCAATGCAGAGAAGACGAACGCCGCGACCTTCCTCGAAATCGCAGGCGGGGAACTGGCGCGCGTCAAGGTGAACGATATCGCCTCGGTTCGCGAAAACGCACCGCACATGGTGGCGGGCTTCGGCGGGCGGGCGCGCGCCTATGTCGAAGTGCAGAACGGCTGCGATCACCGCTGCACCTTTTGCGTGATCCCCTATGGGCGCGGCCCGTCGCGCTCGGTGCCCGCGGGCGGCGTGGTGCACCAGGTGCGCACGCTGGCCCACGAAGGCTACCGCGAGGTGGTGCTGACCGGCGTCGACCTCACCTCCTACGGCGCCGATCTTCCCGGCGGCATGACGCTCGGCCGGCTCGTGCGCACGATCCTGCGGCTGGTCCCCGAGCTGCCGCGCCTGCGGCTCTCCTCCATCGACACTATCGAGGCGGACCCCGCGCTGATCGCCGCATTCGCGGAAGAAGAGCGGCTGATGCCGCATCTGCATCTTTCGCTGCAATCGGGAGACAACCTCATTTTAAAGCGTATGAAGCGGCGGCACTCGCGCGAGGACGCCATCAAGTTTTGCGAGGCCATGCGGGAGCTTAGGCCCGGCATGGTGTTCGGCGCCGACCTGATCGCGGGCTTCCCGACCGAGGACGAGGCCATGTTCGCCAACACGCTCCGGCTTGCCGACGAGTGCGGCTTGAGTTTCGTGCATGTCTTCCCGTACTCGGCGCGGCCCAAGACGCCCGCCGCGCGCATGCCCCAGCTCGGCCGCGGGCTCGTCAAGGAGCGCGCCGCGCGCCTCCGGGGCAAGGCTTCCGAACGCCTCACAACGCATCTGGAGGCCGAACAGAACAAGGTGTTCGACGTTTTGATGGAGCGCAGCCGTCTTGGGCGCACGCCCGGGTTCACCGAGATCGAGATCGCCGATGAACCGGCCAGCCAGGGCGCCATCGTAAGAGCCCGAGCCACGGGGCTTGCCAACAGCCGCCTAATCGGCGAGCGTCTTTCCCTATGAGCGAAAGTGGAAAGCGCAAGCTGTTCGGCCGGATGTTCGGGGGTGGCAAGCCGGCCGTCCCGGCTCCCGCCCTTGAAGAACAATCCGCCGGCGGGCCGCTCGCCGGAGAAGCCGCGCCGCCGGAACAAGCCGGAGCTGGGCAAGCACCCGCCGAGCCCGTAGCCGCAGAAGGCGACAAGGAACAACGGCGGCCCGGCTGGTTTCAGCGGCTTCGCCAGGGGCTCTCCCGCACGTCCTCGCGCCTTACCGAAGGCTTTACCAGCGTTTTTACCAAGCGCAAGCTCGACGATGAGACGCTGGAGGAACTCGAAGACCTGCTCATCCAGGCCGATCTCGGCCTCGATGTGGCCGCGAGCGTTGCGTCTGCCTTGAAGAAGTCCCGCTACAACAGCGACATATCCCCGGAGGAGGTGCGCGCTATCCTGGCGGAGGAGGTTGAAAAGGTGCTGGCGCCGGTGGCCCGGCCGCTTGAGATCGACGCCGCAAAGAAGCCTTACGTGGTCCTGATGGTGGGCGTGAACGGCACCGGCAAGACCACCACCATCGGCAAATATGCGAGCCAATTCACCAAGCAGGGCTTGAAGGTCATGCTTGCCGCCGGCGACACGTTCAGGGCCGCCGCCATCGAGCAGCTCAAGATTTGGGGCGAGCGTACCGGTGCCGCCGTGGTGGCGGGGGAGCAGGGCGCGGATGCCGCGGGGCTTGCCTTCGACGCGCTCCGCCGCGCCATTG
>JBKQNN010000091.1:0-10300 GCA_052145975.1 Rhodomicrobium sp.
TTTACAGGATGTGGCGCCGGAATTGAAAGAGCTAATTCCATGGCGCCCGGGCGCGCGTCATCGCGGGCCTTTCTGTTAACTTTATCCCTCCGATTCTTACGGGGTGTTTCCGGTGAAGCCGTTTGCCTTTAAGGTTGCTACTTTAAAGAAAGCGCCTCGATAAAGCTTTAAGCAGAACTGTATTATTGTCTAAGTGACTGATAATGCGAAGCAAAACGCGCCACGCGCGGCGCCCGGCCGGTTACGGAGCGAGACATATATATGGTTAATTCCAAACTGAAAATATGTTTAACGGACTTTCCAGATGCAAGAGTCCTCGGGTCGTGTCCCTTCACATTATGGTCTGAGTATTGGCGGAGGGGGTGGGATTCGAACCCACGGTACGCTCGCGCGCACGCCGGTTTTCAAGACCGGTCTATTCAACCACTCTAGCACCCCTCCCCGGCAAAACACCTGCAGTTTCGATGAACGGGAACAAGGAATACAAATATCTATCATGCATTCCGGGTTCCATATGCCGGGAAACCGCTGGGAACCGATATCAAATCCGCAACGAGTTCGCAACGAAGAAGCCGGGTATAGAGGTCCCCGCGCAACCAAGCGAACTTAACGCTTTTGACGAGCTGCCGGACAGGGGTCATTCTCACGCCTCCTCCAATCCGCGCGCCGGATGAGGAAAATATCCATTCGTATGGTATTCACCGGCTATACGCCGAAAATTCGCCCTTAACGGTTTCTCAAAACGCTTCTGCTAAATTAGTTCAACATCCAAAAGCGGCGCGGTATGACCAAAAGTGGATAGAATAACGGTAATTAAGTACTTACGGATTCTGGCGAGACCGTGAAACATTGCCACATTTTAACCCTTTTCGGCCCTATGCTCCGCGCGCATCGAGGGGTATCGCCTGGCGTATTTCCTGCCGGGCTTCCGCGCAGCGGGATTTGCCCGATTCAATCACATGAACGAAGCGAGTTCACGAGACATGAAGCGAAAGCTTATCGCATTTCTATTGGCTGTCGCGCCATTTAGCTTCGCCCAGGCGCAGCAGCTGGCAGGCGAGGACCTTCAACAGGCAATCGCGGGTAAGACGGTTTACGTCTACACACCGATGGGCGAAGTGCCGATCCGGTATTCGAAGAATGGCAGTGTGACCGGGCGGACCGAACTCGCGTTGCTCGATGGCGAGTCGACCACGGTGGATCGCGGCCGCTGGTGGGTCTCGCAGTCGCAGCTTTGCATTCAATGGCGGAATTGGCAGGGCGGCAGGGCGCATTGTTTCACTATGCACCGCCTGAGCCCGACGGTCGTGCGTTGGCGCCGCGACGACGGCAAGAGCGGCACAGCGCGACTCGGCTAAATCGGCGATCTGCACAGCCGCCCGTAGCTACCGGCAAAGCGAAATGACCGCCGCCGCAGCGCATACGCGCTGACATAAGAGCCGGCTGATGCGCAGTTCCGCCCCGATCGAAGCTTCCGCGCCTCATTCTGTCCTTCTCGGCAAGCTCGCCAAGGCGAGCTTGCAGCTTAGAGCGCCCGCATTCGCAAGCGAATGCGTATGGGGGAGAGGAAACGCCTTCTCAATGGCTGCGAGCGAGCTCCCTCTCCCATAGGGAGAGGGCGGGGGTGAGGGGAGATTCCTCCCCATTATGTTGGCGCCCATGCGTCCGGCCCGGCACGCTAATTTCCTTGCTGCGCCGGCTGCTTTTCAAGTTTGGCGCGAATGAACTCGGCGATCTTCCTTTGCTCGGCGCTGTACGTTTCGGTTGGGACCGGCGGCCCATCGAACGCGCTTGCGAAACCCGAAAGCTTCAGCGGCACAGTCACCTTAGTGCCCTTTTCATCCTTGCCGGCATATGCGATTTGAGTGTTCGCTTTCAGCACATCGGCAATGGACGGTTCGACGGTGGCTTCGGCGTAACAGCCAGCCTTGTCGCAAGCTGAATAGCTCAGCTTTATGGGTTCGCCACTGCCGATTGTGACCAATGCCCCATCGGGCAACGAGACGCCGAGCGGGAGCATGACTAAAAACTGCGGTTTCTCCTTTCCGTGAATTTGCCGCACTGCAAATTTGCCGGCCAGTATCGAGGTCGCATTATCCCGGATGTCGATCTGGGTGAGGCAAAGATTTACTATCTTCGCCGGTTGCGCCTGGGGATTTTCGGGCGCGTCCAGGCACAGTTTGTACCACTTCGAGGGGGTAGTGGAGTGTTGATTCCAGAATTTAGTTTTAAGAAATCGCCCGTCTCTATCCAGCGCTTGATTCTGATCCACACCCGGAACTTGTTTCAGACGCTCCTTGATGACGCCTGCGATTTTCTCCACGTCTTCCTTATATTTGCTAACCGGCATCGGAGGGCCGTCGAATGCGGCAGCAAATCCCGCCAGCGGAAGCGGGATGCTTAGCCTCTTGCCCGATACGTCGATACCGAGATAGGAGATTTGGCTCCCGCTCTTCATCTGGCTGACCAGACCCTCACCGGCCGCTGCCTCCGCATAACACCCAGCCGAATCGCACTTTTTGTAAGAAAGCTTAATGGGTTCATGATCGTCGATTTTGACGGGCACCCCCAGCGGCAAGCTGGACCCAAGAGGGAGTATGGCCTGAAGCCGGTATTGGCCTTGGCCCGCGTTCCAAATAGCGAGCCGTCCTCTTAGGAGCCCAGTCGTGTTATCGCGCACATCGACCATGGTTTGGCAGACGCTGCCTTCCTGCACGTTAACGCTGGTTGGGGCGAGCGGGGTGGCGGTACAGAGTTTGTACCAGATTTTTACCGGGGCGCTTTCCTGAACAGCGGTCTGCGGTGCGCCTAATCCCCCACACCCCTGCAGCAACGCCGGCACGCCCGCAAGAATGAAAATCGCCGTCTGCCAGCCTGCCGTTCGATCTGCCATGACTTTCCCCCTGCCAGTCTTGCACGCGATGCGGGCTGGCTTTGCCGCGGCAAAACCTGCGCGCGAGCGGATTTGGATTTAAAAACCGGCGAAGTTTGCTATATCCGCCGCACGAGGCAGTCGAGGAAAAGCGATGCTGTTAGCGATCATGGGCGCAGCCGGCCGGATGGGGCGTGAGCTTATCCGTACAGTGCATGAAACGCAAGGATGCGAGGTCGCGGGCGCGGTCGAGCGGGCGGGCTCGCCGTTCGTCGGGAAGGACGCGGGCGAGGTCGCGGGCGTGGGGCATCTGGGCGTGCCTATTGTGGCGGAGGCGCTGCCGCTGTTCACGCATATCGAGGGCGTGCTCGATTTTACCACGCCGGCCGCGAGCCTTGAGACCGCCGCGCTATCCGCGCAGGCGCGCATCGTGCATATCATCGGGACGACCGGATTTGCGGCGGAAGATCTGCCCAAGCTCGAAGCGGCAGCACGCCATGCGACCATTGTCAAGTCCGGCAATATGAGCCTGGGCGTGAACCTGCTCGCAGCACTCGTGGAGCAGGCAGCGCATGCGCTTGGGCCGGACTTCGACATCGAAATCCTGGAAATGCATCACAAACACAAGGTGGATGCGCCCTCGGGCACCGCGCTGCTGTTGGGCGAGGCCGCGGCGAAGGGACGCGGGCTAGCGCTTGCCGGGAACAGCGTCAGAAGCAGGGACGGGCATACTGGCGAGCGGCCGGCTGGCGCCATCGGTTTCGCGGCGCTCAGGGGCGGGAGCGTGGTTGGCGACCACACGGTGATTTTTGCAGGCGCCGGCGAGCGCCTGGAGCTGACGCATCGCGCGCAGGACCGCCAGATTTTCGCCCGCGGTGCCGTCGCCGCAGCACTCTGGGCGCAAGGCCGCGGCCCGGGGCTATTCTCCATGCGCGACGTGCTCGGAATCGGCTAAGCCCATGCGCTGTCAACCTCGCGCAAGCCTGCAATCCTACTCAGTTGTTATGGCCGGGCTTGACCCGGCCATCCAGCGAACATACTGAAACCGTAGCGTATTGCCCTGGATGGCCGGGTCAAAGCCCGGCCATGACACTCGGAGTTTGCATCCGCGCTTGAAGCAAAGGACATTGGAGATGGAAAACGTACTGGTGCTCGTTCGCCACGGCGAGAGCGAATGGAACAAGCTCAATCTGTTCACCGGCTGGCGCGATGTCGGCCTGACCGAAACCGGCGTCGCCGAGGCGCATCGCGCGGGCAAACTCATCAAAGCCCAAGGCTTCCATTTCGATATCGCGTACACGAGCGCGCTCAAACGGGCGCAGCTCACGCTTGAGATCATGCTGGAAGAGCTGGGCCAGCAGGGCCTGGAGACGATCAAGGATCAGGCGCTGAACGAGCGCGACTATGGCGACCTCTGCGGCTTGAACAAGGACGAAGCCCGCAAGGAATGGGGCGACGAGCAGGTGCACATCTGGCGCCGCTCCTTCGACATCGCACCTCCCGGCGGCGAGAGCTTGAAGGACACGGCCGCGCGGGTACTGCCCTATTACGAGGCGAAGATCCTGCCTCAGGTCCTAGCCGGCAAGAACGTGCTGGTCTCCGCGCACGGCAATTCCTTGCGCGCATTAATCATGAAGCTCGACAAACTGTCGCCAGAAGAAATAGTAAAGTTGAATCTCGGGACCGGGGAACCCTATGTGTACCGCTTGAATGCGGATGGAACCGCCGCGTCCAAGACGACGCTTACGGCGTAGACGTTTGCGGGGAGGAAATGAAAAAGAATAGTCAGCGCAAACCGAAGCCAAGAGTGCAGCCAAGGCCGGCGGCGAGCCCGGCGGCCTTGGAGGGTGCCGAGCGGCCTGAGCACGAGCGCGAGGAGCGCAAGGTTGGCATCGTCAGCGGCACGCCGGCCGACACCTTCGACGAAACCAGCGAGCGCAAGCACGATAAGTGGGTTGCGATTTACATCTCCGTGCTCGCCGTGCTAATCGCGATCAGCTTGACCGGCAGCAACGACGCGATGAAGATCGCGCAGCAGGCCGGCATCCAGGTCAACGACAATTATGCCTTCTATCAAGCCAAGACGATCCGCAAGCAACAGATCCAGATCGCCTCGGATCAGCTAGAGCTGAAGACGCTCGAGTCGCCGAATCTTGCTGAGCCGGCGCGTAAGTTCCTGGACGCCAAGAAGATCGAATACGACAAGGAAAATGACCGGCTGGAGTTTAACCCCAAGAAGGGGAACGGCAGGAAAGAGCTTCTGGCGAAAGCCGAAAGCTGCGACAACCTGCGCAACATCGCGCTGGCGCAGCACCCATTCTACGATTACTCCGGCGCCATGCTGCAGATCGCCATCGTGCTGGCGTCCGCCTCGATCATCACCGGCGCGAGGTTGCTGCTCGGCGTCAGCGGGGGCGTGGGGCTGTTCGGAATCCTGCTTTTCTTGAACGGCTATGCCCTCGTCTACGGCTCGCCAAGCCAGAACTACGACAAGCTCGAAGCTTTGCGGAAAGCCTTGCCGCTGATGCACCACTACGAAGCCATAAAGATCGCTAGATGCCCTATTGAGTAGATTTCTGCCGGCCGGGCGCGGCGCTTAGCGCAAACGCCCGGCCCGGCCTTATTGCTATTGGCAACAAACGATGAAAAAATCCGCTAAGCCCGCGGCAGCGCGAAAAGCCAAGCCAGCGGCCCAAGATAAAGAGCCAGACAAGGCCGGCGCCGGCTCCGCGTCTCTCACCGCGTCAGAGGTGCAAGAGATTTTTGCCAGGCTCGCGGCTGCCATGCCCGATCCCAAGACCGAGCTTGAGCATGTGAACCCGTACACGCTGCTGGTCGCGGTGGTCTTGTCGGCGCAAGCGACGGACGCGGGCGTGAACAAGGCGACGAAGAGCCTGTTCGCAAAGGCGGATACGCCTCAGAAAATGGTGGCGCTGGGCGAGGAGGGCTTGCGCGACGCGATCAAGACCATCGGCCTGTTCAATACCAAGGCCAAGAACGTGATCGCGCTCTCCAAGGCACTGGTGGAGAACCACGGCGGGAAAGTGCCGCAAGACCGCGCCGCACTCGAAGCGCTGCCGGGCGTGGGACGCAAATCGGCGAATGTCGTCCTGAACGTCGCGTTCGGGCAGCCAACCATCGCCGTCGACACGCATATTTTCCGGGTCGCGAACCGCACCGGGCTGGCACCCGGGAAAACGCCGCTCGAAGTGGAGCTGGGGCTGGAGCGCATTGTGCCGCCCGAATATATCCACAATGCGCATCATTGGCTCATTCTTCACGGCCGCTACGTTTGCAAGGCCCGCAAGCCCGAGTGCTGGCGTTGCGTCATTGCCAGTCTCTGCAAATTCGAACCCAAGACGCCAGCGCGCGCCTAAACCGAAACGGAACCCAATCCTCATGAATAAGCCCCTGCAAGTAACCGGCATCGGCCACGCGCTCGTCGATATCATCGCCCCCTGCGAGGAGGCGCTGCTAGAAGAGTTTTCGCTCGCCAAGGGCACCATGCGGCTCACCTCGCCGGAGGAGGCCGCGGCGCTTTACGAAAAAATGGGGCCGGCGGTCGAGACGTCGGGCGGTTCGGCGGCGAACACTTGCGCCGGCATTGCTTCGCTGGGCGGCAAGGCCGGCTTCATGGGCAAGGTCGGTCACGACCAGTTTGCGCGGGTGTTCGAGCACGACCTCCGCTCCATCGGCGTGGTGTTCAGCGACGGCGAGGCGAAGAGCGAAACGTCCACCGGCCGTTGCCTCATTCTGGTTACACCGGATGGCGAGCGCACCATGAATACCAATCTCGGCGCCGCGTCGGAATTTGGCGGTTCCAATCTCGACCGCGCGCTGATCCAGCAAAGCCAAGTCCTTTATCTCGAAGGCTATTTATTCGATCCGGTCGAGGCGCGCGCCGCCTTCCACACTGCCGCGGACATCGCCCGCCCGGCCGGCACGAAGGTCGCCTTCACCTTGTCCGATCCCTTCTGCGTGGACCGCCACCGCGACGGCTTCCGCACCTTCATCCGCGACCGCGTCGATATTGTCTTCGCCAACGAGCGAGAGCTGCTTTCGCTCTTTCCGGGCTCGGCCTTCGAGGAAGCCTGCGCCGCAATCGGAACGGAATGCGAAATCGCCGCGATCACGCGCAGCGAGAAGGGAGCCGTCATCCTCGAAGGCGGGCGGAGCATAAGCGTTCCGGCGGTCCCCATCGAGAAGCTCGTCGATGCCACGGGCGCGGGCGATCTCTACGCGGCGGGCTTCTTATTTGGGCTAGCATCGGGGCGCGATCTCGAAACCTGCGGGCGGCTTGGTAGCCTCGCCGCGTCCGAGGTTATCGTCCATGTCGGCCCGCGCCCGAGGCGGCCGCTTGTCGAGGCGGCGCGGGCGCATGGGCTGCTTTAAACGGGCGCGATTTTAAAACTAGCGCTTGAGTACCGCAGCCGTGCGGGTTATGTAGAGGGACGGCGCCGCGAATTCGCGGGGCCAGCCCTATGCGGGGGTGTAGCTCAGTCGGTTAGAGCGTCGGCCTGTCACGCCGAAGGCCGCGGGTTCGAGTCCCGTCACTCCCGCCAGTATTTTCCATCGCCGGTAACGCTCTAAAGATCCATCAAGGCAAACCCCCGGTCGCGCGCCGACATCTGCCCGGCGGGTAACGGCCAGGCGATAGCGAGCTTCGGATCGAGCGCATGCAGGCCTCCCTCGAAGCCAGGCGCGTAAGGCTCGCCGTGAAGATAGATGAGCTCGCAATCTTGCGAGAGCGTCTGGAAGCCATGGGCAAACCCGCGAGGCATGAGCAGCGACCTAGCATTTTGAGCGCTTAGGACCTCCCCATGCCATTGCAGATATGTCGGCGAGCCCGGCCGGATATCCACCGCCACGTCGAAGACCGCTCCAGCGATGCAGGAAACGAATTTCGTCTCCTCATGCGGAGCCCGCTGAAAATGCATGCCACGGATCGCCCCAATTTGGCGCGTCAGGGTGTGGTTGATCTGCGCGATGCGCAAATCGCACCCCATGGCGGCGAATTCCTCCTGGCAGAAGAACCGTGAGAAAAAGCCACGCTCGTCGTGCATTGGCTTTCGATCGACCGCGAGCAGGCCTTGTAAAGGCGTTGAATGGCAGCTAAAACGCGGCATGAGGGCTCGTCCTTTTGTGCAGAGAATGAACCGTGGCATGAAGTTCGCGGGTACGCCTGTGCATGCCGGACACCCGTTTCGTATCCATGAGACGCAGTATGGCTAAACCAAGCGCATCGGCTCAAGCAACTGTTTCAATTTCACCGAGCCCGGTTGCGGGTTCCGCGGCCGCAATCCCAATTCGCCCTGAGAAGGCGGGCGCCACGAATGTCTCGTGGCAGACCACAGACGTAACAAAATCGGAGCGGGCGCAGCTTAAGGGTCAAAAGCCCTGCTGTTTGTGGTTCACGGGCCTTTCCGGGTCGGGGAAGTCTACAATCGCGAACCTCCTGGAGCGCCAACTCCTTACGCTCGGCCGGCACACCTTTATTCTCGATGGCGATAACGTGCGGCATGGCCTCTGCCGCGACTTGAGCTTCTCCGATGCGGATCGCGTCGAGAATATCCGCAGGGCCGCGCACGCCGCCCGCTTGATGGCCGACGCCGGGCTGATAGTCTTGGTTGCTTTTATATCGCCCTTCAAAGCCGACCGGAGAATGGCGCGCGATCTCTTCGAGCAAGGCGAATTCGTCGAGGTTTTCATCGACACCCCTCTTGAGATTTGCGAACAGCGCGATCCCAAGGGCCTCTATCAGAAAGCGCGGAAGGGCTTGATCCCTCATTTTACGGGGATCTCCTCTCCCTACGAGGCGCCCGAGAGCCCTGAAATTCACCTCGCTTGCGGAAACGTGCCGCCAGAACAGGCTGTCGAGGAAACGATAGCTGGGTTGAGGCGAATGGAGATTTTGCAGGGCTGAGCTCCAGCATCTGAGGATCGTATGCTAATTAGCATTGTCATTCCTACTCGGGACCGGGCAGAGGTTCTGCAGCACGCCCTTGCTGCATGCGCCCGTATTCGCGATCCTCAACTTGAAATTATCGTTAGCGATAACTCAAGCGTAGACAATACAGCTGACGTCGTCGCCGAGTTTAAAGATAGCCGCATCCGCTATGTATGCACGCCGCAGCGATACAGCATGAGACAGAATTTCGAATTCGGGGTCAGCCACGCCGGCGGAGACTACATTTTCACCCTTGGAGACGACGACGCGCCGCTTCCCAATCAATTTCCGTACCTCCGTGCCTTACTGGAACGGCATACGCCCGACACCCTGACGGGCTCCTTCATTCGCTATATTTGGCCCACCCCGATGGGGCCGGAGAACCAGGGGCGCATCAGACTGAAGTTCAAGTCGCTATATGGCACCTGCAACATAGTCAGCGGCGAGCAAGTGCGCAGCGACTTGGAGCGGAACGGTACGGCCGCGGGGCGTTACGCACCTGGCATTTACCGCGGCATCGCGTCACGCCGGGTCGTCGAGGGGCTAAGGGCCAAAACTGGGCAGGTCTTTATGGCCACTTGGCCCGATATATATTTTACGTTTGCTTCGCCTGCACTCATCGAGCGGCATCTGACTGTGCCGCATCCGTTCATCGTGTCGGGATCGAGCTCGAGAAGCAATGGTGCCAGCTTCCACCGTACGAAAAGGAACGAAGGCGAGGCCAAGGAAACCAAGAAAGTTTTAGCCGAGGCAAGTACAGATCCGGTGGTTGACCTGATCCCTGCCACGTGGAGCTTGCAGGCCGGCATGCTGTCGCACCTTGAATCCGCCAATCGCTACGCTTTTGGCGGCAGCCTGCACATCGATTACGAGCGCGAATTCGAGCGCGCCGTCCGTTCGCTTGACGAACTCCCTGAGAGCCGGCGTGAGGTGGCGGCCGGCGCTCTAGCGCGGTTTGCGGCGGAGCGGAATTTGGCCCCGGAACTTTGCGACGCTGAAGCTTTGCTCTCGCGCTGTAAGCCTGTCAGCAAACAGCCTGGATCGCGCAAGGGCGGAAAGGTGCGAAGCTACTTGACCATGGATCGGGTCGTCGTGGATTTGAGCAGCGCCAGCCGGACCGATATCGATGCCGCCGTCGCTGCTTACGAGGATCTCATCGGCCAGCGGCCGGTTTATGGCGGTGTGGCACGCTGGGTTGCTTGGGCGCAACTGCTGCGGCGCGCCCTCAAGCTAATGCGGCGCCTAAGCCTGAGGCTGCCTATGCAAGCTTCGGTTCCGCCGGCCTCATCGGCGTAGAGTGTTTGGTAAGCGGGGCAGAAGTCCGGGCAGGTGATTGCCGCTGCGCCGATGTACGAGCGTCATTCCCGCGAAGGCGGGAATCCATTGTGTGCCAGGCATGGCGTTGATCTAGGAGGTGGAAGTCCTCTACGGGCCGATTGGCCGGAACCGTTAGCCGAAGGCAACTGCGCCGCCGCGAGGCG
>JBKQNN010000092.1:0-21361 GCA_052145975.1 Rhodomicrobium sp.
TTCGAGTAATCGCAACCTCAGCCATCTCCCACCCCCGCGAATCAATGCAAACAGCATCGATTCACAAAACGGGGCGGAAGGGAATCCCCCCTCGCCGAGTCAAGACTTCGGGCCGTTGGTATTAGCCGTACTTGATATAGGCGTAGCGCGGGTCTTGCGGCGTGCCGGTGAACGGGCCGCCCTCCTTGCCGGGCCGCCATAGCACCAGTTCCTCGATCTTCTTCGCGAGCGCGAAATCCCGCTCCGTGATGCCTTTGACGTCGTGGCTCTTCAGGCGGACCTCGACCGCGTTGTACGTGACGGTTAGATCGGGATGGTGCCAGGCCACCTCCGCCAGGTGCCCAATCGCGTTGACCGCCATAAGCGTGCTTTTCCACCCATGCGTCTTATACTCGCGGCAGAGATGCCCGTCGCGGAAATGCCAATGCGGAAGCTCGGCTTTGAGCCGCGCCTCGATCTGCTCCGCGGCGTAGGTTTGCTGGCCGTCCTGGGTGCTCATGCGCTATCCTCCTTGTTTGGCCTTGGAAAAAATGTGGCTTTGCAGGAGGACGGAAACAAGCTAGCGGTTATCGCCCGGTACCGAGGCGCGGGAAATGGCGCCCGGCGGGATGGAAGGGCTCATCGAGCTTATGCTCGAAAAGGAAGGCCGCGTGCCGGACAGCGATGCGGAGGAGGCAATTCCCCGCTACAATCGCCTCGCCCATCCGGTGTCATAAGCCACTCCCGGACGCCGCCGCCCGCGACGGCAACGCCTCGATTTCCGCGCCCGCCTTTTCAGTATTCGACAATGTGTTCAAACGCGCCCTTCAGCTCTTACGGTGGCAAGTATCGGAATTTGGTGCCGTCGTTGGGTACGGAAGTCCGATTATTCCGCGCTCTCGACACCGGCAAGGCGCATGAAGGAATCAAAGTCAGGAGCGATCAATCTGACGCTCTCGTTCAAGTCGATATTGGTCATGTCAATCGCGACCAACGGCCATGGTTCTGCTTTCCGGACATCAAACGCAATAAACTCTCCGCCGCCGTTCGATCCGATTATTACAAAACCATCGAAGAACTCTTCGTGCCTGGCGGTTTCTAGAGCTTCCGTAATGACTTCAGCGGAATCCAATTGGACGTAAAACGGCTGGCGCGCGAGAGGGCCTTCGCCGCCGTTCGTAGCGGCCAACAACGCAAAAAAGGTTTCTGGCAGTCTAACCGGCGTCGTCTCGCGCAACAGGGCGACTGCCTCCGGCGAAGCTCCGTTTGCTGGGAGCCAGTCCCGCTCCAAAATGTGCATACGGCTGCCATTCCTTGTATTGCTTGCGCAAGATATCCTGGGATAGAGCAAGCGACAACCTGTGGGCTAACCGCGAACGGCCGCTCATGGCCCGTTACAGAATCATAAACTGAGACACTAACAAAGATAAGGAGCCACTGCGCCCTCGACGAATTTAACGCGCGCGCCTTCGAGCCGCGCTGCGCCCGTTGCCACCAGCCGCAGGGCCAGCGGGTAGAGCCGGTGCTCCATGGCAAGGATGCGGGCGGAAAGCGCGTCCTCATCGTCGCCCGGCAGCACGGGCACCGCTCCTTGCGCAACGATTGGCCCCGCATCCATGTCCTCGCTCACGAAATGCACGGTCGCGCCCGCGATGCGGACACCGGCTGCGAGGGCTTGCGCCTGCGGGTGCAGGCCACGGAACGCCGGCAGCAGCGAAGGATGGATGTTGAGCTGGCGGCCGTACCATTCGCGCACGAACGCCGGCGAATGCAGCCGCATGAAGCCCGCATTGCAGACGATATCCACGCCCGCTTCCTTGAGCGCCGCAGTCAGCGCCGCGTCGAATGCCTCGCGGCCCTTGAACGCCTTATGCTCGATGACGGCGGTCCCGATCCCGGCATCGGCAGCCCGCACGAGCCCCAAAGCATCGGCCTTGTTGGAGATGACGAGCGCGATTTCAGCCGGGAAACCTGGCTCGCGCGCCGCTTCGATCAGCGAGGCAAGATTGCTGCCGCGCCCCGAGATCAGCACGCCGGCGCGCTTGCGCCCGCTCATTGGCACGCCCCAAGCTTGCCGGCATAGCGCATCGGCGGTTCATTGGCGTGGCGCTTTTCCACGATGCCGATGGGGAACGCGCGCTCGCCATGGGCATGGAAGAACTCGCCCGTGGCCGTGGCATCGCGCGGCGCAACGATGGCAACGAAGCCCACGCCGCAATTGAAGGTTTTGAGCATCTCCGCCTGTTCGATCTTTCCAGCCTTGGCTAGCCAATGGAACACGGGCTGCGAGACGATTGCGCCCAGATCAATGTCGATGCCCATCCCCGGAGGAAGCACGCGCGGCACGTTGCCCGGCAAGCCGCCGCCAGTGATGTGCGCGAACGCTTTCACGCAAGCCCCCGCATGGGCGGCGAGCGCGGGTTTCACATAGATACGCGTGGGCTCGATCAGTGCCTGGCCGAGGCTGCGTGCGGGCTCGAACGGTGCTGGATCGTCCCAGGAAAGCCCGGCATCGCGGGCGATCTTGCGCACAAGGGAGAAGCCGTTGGAGTGAACGCCCGAGGACGCCACGCCGATCAGCAAATCGCCCTCCGCGATATCCTCGCGCGGCAGCAGCCTGCCCCGCTCCGCAGCCCCCACGCAGAAGCCCGCGAGATCGTAGTCGCCCGGCGCATACATGCCGGGCATTTCCGCGGTCTCGCCGCCGATCAACGCCGCACCCGCCTGCCGGCAGCCTTCCGCGATACCAGCAATCACGCGCGCGGCCACCTCGGTATCGAGCTTGCCGCTGGCGAAATAGTCGAGGAAAAACAGCGGCTCGGCGCCCTGCACCACCACGTCGTTCGCGCACATCGCCACGAGGTCGATGCCAATCGTATCGTGCAAGCCCGTTTCGGCGGCGATCTTGACCTTGGTGCCAACGCCGTCGTTCGAGGCGACCAGAATGGGATCGGAAAATCCCGCCGCCTTCAAGTCGAAAAGCCCGCCGAAGCCGCCGAGCGCGGCAGCCGTGCCCGGCCGGCCGGTCGCCTTGGCGAACGGCTTTATTTTCTCCACAAGCGCGTCGCCAGCATCGATGTCGACACCCGCCTCCGCATAGGAGCCCGCCACTTTTTTTGTTGTGCTGTTGGACATGGGGATGTTCATCGTCTGTCTGTTAGAGCGTCATTCCCGGCGCAGTTTGCGAAAGAAAGGGCGCTTGGCTTTTTCGTCATCCCGGAACGGCGCTTACGCCGTATCCGGGATCGTCAAGGACGCCGGCGCTTATAACGATCCCGTGTCTGCACTGCAGCATTACATGCCGCAGTGCGCACGGGACGACGCCAACGCCAAAGGCTTGCAGGGGCATGGGACACCGATTAAACAGGGGGTAACACGGCGCGCGCCGTGTGCACAAGCGCTACCGGCGTGGCGAATGGGGAGTTCCAATTATGGCGTGGTTCGGTGCAGCGAAGTCTTTGACGCGGGTGCTGCCGGCGATACTTCTTCTCACCGCGCCGGCGTTGGCGCAGAGGAGCCAGAGCCCCTTCACCGTCGCGAATGTGACGGCCGAGGCCGAGGCCGCCGATTCGGTTGAAGCCAAACGGCTCGCAACCCAAAGTGCCGAGGTGCGCGCATTCCGGACGCTGCTGTCGCGCTTGACCGATTTCAGGGCGGGCCCCCGCGTTCCGGACCTGCCGGCCGAGGAGGTGGAGCGGCTCGTCTCCGACATCGAAATCCGGGGCGAAGGGGTTACCGGCACCAGCTATGCCGCCACCTTCGGCGTGACGTTCTCGGAGCGGGCCGCGAACGCGCTTTTCACCCGCTACGGAGTGGTTCCCATTCTGGACCGGGGCCCTGAAATCCTTATCGTCCCCGTTTATATAGAGGACGGCAACGCCCGCCTCGGCGACCGCAATCCGTGGCGCAGCGCGCTCATCGAACTCGATCTCACTCATGCGCTGGTTCCGGCGAAGGTCGCCCCCGCCCGCAGCGATCTCACCGCCGCAATTGCCAATTCCTACGCCACCAACGCATCCGCGGGCGTGGAGACCTTGAAGACGCAGTATCATACCCCGTATGTCCTGTTCGCGGTGGCGAGCACCAGCGGCGGCAGCAATGTCTTGACATTGAAGCTCGCGGGCTTCGACGCGCTTGGACTTTTTTCGCTCCAGCGGAAGGTGAAAGCCGAGGACGCCGCGGACGAACCGTTGCTGCGCCCGGCGGCGCGGCTCGCCTTCGAAACCGTGCAGGAGCGCTGGAAATTGACGCGCGATTCATTCGTGCAAGCTGCCGAACCCGGCGCAACTCCCGCCGCCGATTCGGGGGTTTATGCGACCGGAGAGGTCAGCTCCATCCTCATTACGGCGGAATTCTCGGGCCTGAAGGAATGGCAGACGATTCGCGCCCGCCTGCAGCACCTGTCCGGGCTGCAGAATTGGGACCTCAAATCCGTCAATCCGCGGAGCGCGATCGTTTCCTTCGATTTTCCAGGCGGCGCAGGAAGGCTGACCGCAATGGCCGCCGCACAGGGCCTCGCCGTCGAGAACGGCGCGGAAGGCCTGATCGTGAAAACGCGCTGATTAGAGCCAGCTTTGGAATCAAAAACCGGCTCTAATTTGTTCTTTTGCCGTGCGTCTTATCGGAAAACCGCTTCGCACCTCCGGGGCAAGCCGCATAGGCGCTGACATAACGGGGGATCTCCCCTCACCCTGTCCCTCTCCCCATGGGAGAGGGGACGGCCCCTCAACGGCTGCGAGCGAACTCCCTCTCCCATGGGGAGAGGGCTGGGGTGAGGGGAGATTCCCCCGTTCATCACACCATCCGCTAATTTTAGCGCCCATGCGGCTTGTCCGAAGGCATGCTTTTCCGGACGCATTCTAGCTAAGGATTGATCGCTCTGGCCACCCGGAAGCCGGTATATACATCGCGCAGGGTTGGAAAGTAGCTGCTCCGGGAGGCGGAGCGCAGTACTTTGGGGCCGATGCCCCACGAGCCCCCGCGAAGAACGCGCCGGCTACATTCCTCACCGGTCCATGCCGAGCCATCCGCGGGGGCGCCCTCGTAATTATCGTTCCAGCAATCCTCCACCCACTCCCAAACGTTGCCGTGGACTTGATAGAGCCCAAAGGCATTCGGCAGGAACGACTTCACCGGGACGGTCTGCTGGCGGTATTGGCCTTTCTCGCCGCCGCCCCTGTAGATTTCGGTGCCGTCGTAATTGGCCTGATCGGCCTTGATCGCCCCGCCCCACCAGAACGGCGTTCCGGCCCCAGCCCGCGTCGCATACTCGCGTTCCGCTTCCGAAAGCAGCCGGTAACTCTGGCCAGTCTTTTGCGACAGCCATGCCACATAAGCCTTGGAGTCCTTCCAGCTCACATTGATGACGGGCCTGTCCTTGCGGCCCCAATCGTTATCGCTGGGCCTGTACCCTCCGCAGCCACCGCCCGCAACGCAAGCGTCCCACTCCGCAAAGGTCACCGCGTACTTGCCCGCCGCGAAGGGCTTGCCAATCGTCACGATGTGCAGCGGGCCTTCGAAACGCTCGCGGCCAGGCTCGCTTTCGGGCGACCCCATTATAAAACTGCCCCGCGGCACAGTCGCCATCTCCGGGCAATCGGAGCAATCGCGGAAGTTTGCCCCCCCGCTACGCTTGGCCGCATGCGGCGCCTTACGCGGCGCTCCCTGGCAAGAGCGCGGTGCGGTTAAAGCCAGGAGCGCCGGGAGCACAAGGCATATCGAGATCGCGGCCCGCACGAGCTGCCGCCGTTTCACGCCTGGACCGGACCTAATTTCCCGGACCCGGCCTGTCGCCGCCCTGGCCTGGGAGGGTTGGCCCCATGCCGATATCGCGGAACAGCTCGTTGACAAGGCTCCGATCCTTGCTGTAGCCGGGCGTTTCGCGTTTGACGAAATCGAACACCTTGCCATCCTTTAACCCGTAATTGGCGACCTGCTCGACGCGATCCTTGTTGTTGAAATAGATGGCCACGATCCGCCGGTCGGTCACTTCGGGCTTCATGAACGGCATCGGCTGGCTCGCGGTTTGCGAGATGTAATAATAGGCTCCGCCCCCTGAGGTGGATTGCGTGTCCGGGGTGCCTAACGCAAGCACGACCTGATCCTTGCCCATGCCCGGATGGATCTGGGCAACGTCCTCCTCATGGAAGAGGTGACCCTGCCGGATGACCGTATCGCCGCACCCTGTCAAAAGGAGGCCGCCGGCTAGGACCGCCCCCCAAGCTATCCCCCGGAAACCGCGCCGGAATGAAATTATGCACTTCCTTTGCGCCCGTTCGCAGGATTGATTTGACATTCTGCCCCCAAAATTGCTGTCTGGCACGTCAGCGCTTGCCCTTGACGTAACTTTGCCGCAAGGTGATTGCAACCTTTTCCGATGCGATTAAGGCATTATAAGGTACGTTTGCTGGGTAAGCGCACAACTGGAGTCTAGGCCGAAGCATGTTCCGCTGGTTTGCAGAACGGTCAGCCCGCCGTGAGGCTGCTGAGAAAATATACGATTCGATTGTGGCGCAGTCGCGCAATCCTGTCTTTTATGTGAGATGCGGCGTACCCGACACGCTGTCCGGGCGCTTCGATATGCTCGTCATCCACATGTTCGTCGTGATGCAGAACTTGAAGCTCGGCGCCAACGAAGGAAAGCTTCTTGGCAAGGAGATCATCGAGGCTTTCGTGCGCGAAATGGATAGCATGGTGCGCGACCTCGGCATCGCCGACGTTTACGTGGGCCAAGAGGTCCGTAAGATCGCCGACCTGTTCTACCGGCAGCTCATCGTTTACACGAATGCCGTTGAGCGGAGGAATAGAAGCGCGCTTGCCGATGCGATTTGGAAGAGCTTCCAATCCGGCGACGAAAATGCCAACGTCGCAGCGGACGAGCTGGCGGCGTATATCTTCCAGTCGATCCGGAATATCGGGGAAATGCCGCTTAATCTTCTGTTGCAAGGGCATCTCAATTTCCCTGAGCTTTACGGATTGAAGCAAGCCGTCTGACGGCGGCCGGAGGGGCCTATGAGCGCACCCCCGCTTGAATGGAGCGTCGATACCGGCCTCTTGCCGCACTCGTCTGTGAATTTGTCTTATGAGGCGAATGCGGGGGAGCTCGCTGCGCTTAAGCGTTATACAGGGATCGAGGAAGTAACGGGCTTGAGCGCGCAGGTGAAGATTTCCCCTCTCGCCGGGGGAAGATACCGCGCATCCGGAACGCTTCACGCGAACGTAGTGCAAACGAGCGTGGTCAATCTCGAGGCGGTGCCTTCCTTCCTACAGGAAAGCTTTTCCGTGGAGTATTGGCCCGCAGATGCAATCGCCGATGCGCATGAAGACGCCCCCTTCGACGCCGATCCGCCTGAGCCGCTCGCCGGCGCCCACATACCGGTGGGCGCATTGCTATCGGAGCTTTTCGCGCTGGCGCTCGATCCCTATCCCCGCAATCCGGAGGACAAGCTGGATTGGGCTCCGCCCCAGGCCGGGCCGGAGCCGCGTCCATTTGCCGGGCTCGCGCGATTGAAACCGGACGCATCTCCGGCTGAGGACTAACGTTGCGGCGCATGCGCGGCAGCGGCGCAACATTTTGGCGCAATATTTTGATTGTCAGCCAAGGTTATTACAGTATGTTCAGCGCGCCGGGCTCCTAGGTGGGCCCTTATGTCGCGGCGCGGGGTTTGGATTTTTCGAAGATGGGGACGCCGGTAACAATTGCGCTCGACGCGATGGGGGGGGATTTTGGCCCGTCCGTTGTGGTCCCAGCCGCAGCGCTGTCGCTGATCCGGCATCCAGATACGCATTATATCTTTTTCGGGCGCGAGTCCGAAATTCGCGAGCAAATGTCCGAGCATTCCCCGCTCGCAGACATCAGCCGCATCGTTCACACCGACGTTGCCGTATCCGGGCACGAAAAGCCCAGCCAGGCCCTCCGCCATGGCCGCTGGAAAAGCAGCATGTGGCTTGCCCTTCACGCCGTCAAAACCGGCGAGGCGCAGGTTGCGGTCTCTGCGGGCAATACCGGAGCCTTGATGGCGATGGCGCGGTTCTGCCTGCACATGCTGCCTGGCATCGAACGCCCAGCTATCGCCGGGCTGTGGCCGACGCTTACGAGCGAGAGCGTCGTGCTCGATGTCGGAGCCAACGTTGGCATGCACGCGCGCACGCTCGTGGACAATGCCGGCATGGGCGCAGCACTGGCCCGCGCCTTGTTCTCCGTCGAGAAGCCTACCGTTGGGCTGCTCAACATCGGCGTGGAGGAGATAAAGGGCCTCGACGAGGTCAAGGCGGCGTCCGCGGCGCTGCGTGCGCCTGGCCTGCCTATCGACTATAAGGGCTACGTCGAGGGCGACGCCCTTGGCAAAGGCCTTGTGGACGTCGTTGTGACCGAAGGCTTCACCGGCAATATCGCGCTCAAGACGGCCGAGGGCACCGCAAAGCAAATCGGCGCCTATCTCAAAGCCGCAATGAACCGCTCACTCATGTCCCGCCTCGGCGCCGTTCTTGCGCAAGGCGCCTTCCAGGCTCTCAGGGCGAAGATGGACATCAGAAAAATGAACGGGGGGATCTTTCTCGGATTGAACGGCCTTGTCATAAAAAGTCATGGCGGCGCCGACGCTGTGGGCTTTGCAAGTGCGATCGACCTGGGCTACGACATGGCGGCAAGCGGGCTTGTGGAGAGCATCGGACGCGATATAGAGAGCTTCCACACCGCCCTTCAAACGGCAACGGGACCAGCCCTAAAGGCAGTGGCGAAGTGACAGAAACCAGATCCGTAGCGGTAGGCTGTGGTGCGTACCTCCCCAGCAAAATCCTGACCAACGCCGATCTCGCCCGCATGGTGGACACCAGCGACGAGTGGATCACGGAACGGACGGGGATAAAGACCCGCCATATCGCGGCGGAGGGCGAAAAGACCTCGGACCTCGCCGTCGCCGCGGCGCGGGATGCCTTGAGCAACGCCGGACTCGAACCGCACGAAATCGACTTCATCGTGCTCGCGACCTCCACCCCCGACCTTACCTTTCCGTCGACCGCGACCATCGTTCAGGCGGCGCTCGGGATCACCCACGGTTTTGCCTTCGACCTGCAGGCGGTGTGCTCGGGCTTCGTTTACTCGCTCGCTACCGCGGATAATTTCCTGCGCGCAGGCCACGGCAAACGCGCGCTGGTCATCGGAGCCGAAACTTTCTCGCGCATCCTCGATTGGGAAGACCGCAGCACCTGCGTCCTCTTCGGCGACGGAGCCGGCGCTGTCGTCCTCGAAGCCTGTCAGGTCAAGAACCCCATGCGCGAGCGGTGCGTGATCGGGTCTCATCTTCGATCGGACGGCCGCCATCGCGACAAGCTTTATGTGGACGGAGGGCCGTCAGCGACCCAAACGGTCGGGCATCTGCGTATGCAGGGCAAGGAAGTCTTCCGCTTCGCCGTGACCGCAATCGCCGAGGTCATCGAGGAGACGATTGCCAAATACAAACTGACGCCCAGCGACATAGACTGGTTCGTGCCGCACCAGGCCAACAAGCGCATTCTCGACGGAACCGCGAAGAAGATTGGGATCGACCCTGAAAAAGTGGTCGTAACCCTCGACCGGCATGGAAACACCTCCGCCGCGTCGATCCCGCTGGCGCTTGTGACAGCGGTTCGGGATGGCCGCATCAAGCGAGGAGACCTCGTGCTCTTCGAAGCCATGGGCGGCGGCTTCACCTGGGGTGCCAATCTCATCCGCTGGTGACAGCGGATTGTATACAAATGGCCGCGGTTCGCAAAAAAATGTTGACTTACAACGAGAATTTCTGAGCTTAGTAATTGCTATAAAATGTTTTACGGATTAGTATTTATCTATCGCTTTGCTCTGCGGGGAGGGACAGCGCATCATGCCGACGCTCAATGGAAAAACGCTGACGCGAGCTGATTTAGCCGAAGCGGTCTTCGGGAATGTGGGTTTGCCTCGAAATGAGGCTGCCGAGCTCGTTGAGCTTGTCCTGAAACAGATCGTCTACGCTCTTGAACGTGGCGAAGCCATCAAGCTTTCCTCCTTCGGTTCCTTCGGCCTCCGCCAGAAATCGGAGCGGGTTGGCCGCAATCCCAAGACTGGCGAGGTCGTGCCGATCACGCCGCGACGGGTCATCGTCTTCAAGGCCAGCAACATTATGAAAGAGCGCATCAATGCGGAGCTTTCAAAGCCGGCCGAGCCACCGGAAGCCTCTGCACCGGTGAAAACTTCCGAGCCAACCAATAATGCCTCCGAGCCGGCGCCAGCCAAGGCCTCCAAGACGCCCAAAGCTGCAAAGCGGGGCAAATCTGCGAAGCTGGCCGGGGCAGCCAAGCCCGTTCCGGAAAAAAACGCCGCGCATCCCCGACGCAGCGGCCGTAACGGGGCTTGACGGACCCGTCGATAGCCATCAGAGTGCCTGTAACGGAGCGTAGCGCAGTCCGGTTAGCGCACCGGTCTGGGGGACCGGGGGTCGGAGGTTCAAATCCTCTCGCTCCGACCATTTAACCTAAAAATGGCAGTTGCAATTGGTGCGGGTGCGGAAATGCCCGGCGAAACAGCGCGCTGCTGGATGCTGGCTTTTCACCCAAAGGGTGAAAAGGCGTGGCACGGATTCCAGACCGTCATTCCCGCGAAGGCGGGAATCCATTTCCGATGCCGGAACAAGACCTTGGATGGGTCCCCGCCTGCGCGGGGACGACGCTGCGGCTCGATTCTGCGAGCGTTTTTACCCGCGAATCGGCGTCAACTGGCGGATTTAGGTTTAAATCGGCAACACCGGAGCAATCGGAAAGCGGAACCGTTGCGGCATCAACGGGCTGCCGCAACCGGCCGCAACGGCAGGCCAATTTCAGGTGTGCGTGCGCTTTTCCGCTCGGGAGAGGCCCGCATGCAGGGACCGTCCTCCTGCATGCGGCCGTGTACATTCATGTGGCGGCACCATCGCGAACAGCCGGCGGAGGTCGGCGCCGATATTCAGAATATGCACCTGCAACAGCCGGTCGGCGTCCTCGGCTAGGCCCTGCGCTATCGCCCGCGCGATGCGCTCATGCTCCTCGATAGAGGCTTCCAGCTTCTTCCCATGTTCGATCTGCACCCGGCGGTAGGTGGCCACGCGCTTGCGGGTGCCAAGCGTCAAGCCGATGAGGCAGCTATTGCCGCTTGCCCGGTAGATCGCCTCATGGAAAGCCTCGTTGGAGACCTTGTAACTTTGAACATCGTTCGCCAAAGCATGGTTCCGGCAAAGCGCCAGCGCGCTCTCGATCGCTTCCACATCGCTCTTGACGCAGGCCTTCGCGGCAAGCCGTCCGCACGCCCCTTCAAGCTCGGCCATCACTTCCAGGAGGTCGATAAGCTCGCGTATCCCAAGTCTGGCTACCACCGCACCTCTATGCGGCCTGAGTTCGATCAATCCGTTCGCGGAAAGCTGGCGCAGCGCTTCCCGGACCGGCGTCCGCGAGGTGCCATACCTTTGGGCCAGCCGCGTCTCGTCGAGTTTGTCGCCGGGCTTGAGCTTTAGGGAGAGGATTTCCTCCTCGATAATCGCCGTAAGCCTCTCGGCCTGGGACGCATTCATAGCTCACTCCTGCAATCGGGGATTACCGCACCATTTTAGCCGGTGAAGATTGTTTATTCTAATAGGCGAACGCTGCACGCGTTACTCCACTTTCCTCTATAGTCCATAAGCACGCCGAGCCGTGCTATCTTGGAAATGGAACGCCACTGAAGCGGAAACTAACAATGGATGTGTCATTTTTCCAGGAGATCCTTGCCAAGATTTCGGAGCGGGGGCGTCAGATTCTCGATCTGCCCGCGCTCATCGCAGCTGGTGGCGAGGAAAGTTTCGAAAGTCTCTGCGAAGAGCTGGCATCGAGCCGGGGCGAAGCTTCCGGCGTGGCGCTGGCCCGGCGCATTCTGGATCGCTACGAGGAAACCGGCCCAGCGGGCAAGGATGCGATCTTCGCGTACCTCGCAAGCCGTTTCGTACCGAACGCGGCAGAGGCCAAGAAGGCCGCCGAAGCCTATCTGCAGGAGCCCGGCCACGAAACGCTGGAGCGGCTGGCGATGGCCGTCGAGCCGCCCCGTCAGGAGCTTCTGCGCCGGCTCAATCTGGCGCCCGGCGGCACGGCGGCCCTGGTTCGCATGCGCGAGGACCTGCTCCAGCGCATGAACACGAGCCTTGCGGGCGTGGACCGCGACTTCGTGCATCTGTTCAGCTCCTGGTTCAACCGCGGCTTCCTCGTGCTCGCGCGCATGTCCTGGTCGAGCCCCGCTTCGATCCTCGAAAAGATCATCGCCTACGAGGCGGTCCATGAGATCAAGGGCTGGGACGATCTCAGGCGCCGGCTCGACCCGCACGACCGGCGCTGCTTCGCCTTTTTTCATCCGGCCCTGGTCGACGAGCCCCTGATTTTCGTCGAGGTGGCGCTTTGCAGCGACATACCGGCCTCGATCCACACGCTGCTCGAATCGGAAGGAGGGCCGGAGAATGCCGATCCCGAACCCACGGTCGCCGTATTCTATTCGATCTCGAACTGCCAGGAGGGCTTGCGCGGCATCTCTTTCGGCAATTTCCTGATAAAACAGGTGGTTGAGGAGCTCAACCGGGAGCTTCCCTCGCTTAAGACCTTCGTCACGCTGTCGCCGGCTCCCTCGTTCCGCTCCTGGCTGCTCCGGGCGCTCGGCGATGGCCAGCTGGCCTATCTCGGCGAGGCGGAGAAGGCGCTCCTGCAGAAGGTTCGAGAGCAAGGCTGGAGCGACGTAGAGGCGGACCAGGATGCGCTTGGCCCTGCAACTCTTGCGGCTGCGGGGCATTACTACCTTTTGGCGAAAAACCGCTCCGGCAGGCCGCTCGATCCTGTCGCGCGCTTCCATCTCGGCAACGGCGCACGGCTCGAACGGCTCAACTGGCTCGGGGATACCTCCGAAAAAGGTATACGGCAGGGCTTGAGCTTGATGGTGAATTACCGCTATGACCTTCGCGATATCGAGCGCAACCACGAAGCCTACGTCAATCAAGGCTCGGTTATCGCTTCCAAATCCGTCCGGGCGCTGCTCGCGGCACCCGAGAAAACGCGCGCGGCCGTTCCGGCGCAAGAGTGATAGAGAATACGATTGATTGCTTCGCATGCCAGCTGCAAAAGACCCCCTCACCCTGTCCCTCTCCCCGTTGGGGCGAGGGAACGCCCTCTCAACGGCTGCGGCCGAACTCCCTCTCCCCTTGGGGAGAGGGTTGGGGTGAGGGGGGACTTCGCGAACCGTCCAACCGCATTTCGTATGAGGATTTAACATGAGATGGCAAGGCCGCCGCGAAAGCGACAACGTTGAGGACCGCCGCTACGACGACGGCGGCTATAACGATGGACCCAGCGGCGGTTCCGGCATGCCTTTTCCCGGTGGCGGGGGCTTCCAGATCCCGATGGGGCAAGGCGGCCCGGGCGGCATCGGCATTATCGGCATACTCGTTATCGTAGGTATCGCGCTGCTTCTGGGCGTCGACCCGCGTGTTATTTTGAACGGCGGCGGCGGCATGGAGATGCCCGGCGGCGGACGCCAAATCCAGTTGCCGCACAGCGCTGCTCAGCCGGCCCCAGCGAGCGCTAGCGACGACGCGCAGAAGCACTTCGTGGCCGTCGTGCTGGGCGATACCGAAGACATCTGGACCAAGATTTTCCGCGACATGGGGCGCACTTACATCCCGCCGAAGCTCGTCCTGTTCCGGGGCGGCATCCAATCCGGCTGCGGACTGGCGAGCGCGCAATCGGGGCCGTTCTACTGCCCAACCAACCGCAAGATTTACATCGACCTTTCCTTCTACGATCAGCTAAAGCGCCGGTTCCACGCGCCCGGCGAGTTCGCGCAAGCCTATGTGATCGCGCATGAGGTGGGACACCATGTGCAGAACTCGCTCGGCACGCTGGGCAAGGTGCAGCAGATGCAGGCGGCAGCGGGCGGCACGCAGCGTAACGCGCTGCAGGTGCGCGTGGAGCTGCAGGCCGATTGCTTCGCCGGCGTCTGGGCCAAGAACACGGACCGCATCAACAAGACGCTTGAGCCGGGCGACATCGAGAGCGCGCTGCGGGCGGCCTCGGCCATCGGCGACGACGCCATCCAGAAGAGCACGCGCGGCTATACTGTGCCAGATTCCTTCACGCACGGGACCTCGGAGCAGCGCATGCACTGGTTCCAAAAGGGCTACGACGGGGGCACCATCGGCGCTTGCGATACGTTCGAGGACCGCACTTAGTTGGCTCGCCGGAAGTTCGGACCCGTCATTGCGAGGGGCTTTAGCCCCGAAGCAATCCAGCGGCGCCATTCGCGTCCCCTGGATTGCCGCGGCGCGTTCCGCGCCTCGCAATGACGGCCAAGCGGGTTAGAACTTCCTGCGGCCTGTACCAGTCCGTCAAAGTGGCGTCCCGCAATTGGCTGCACCGCAATGCGGGTTGGTATGGATTTCCCCTGCCTCGCTGAAACATCGGGGTAAGCAAGTTCCCGGATAAGTTGCGGGGCAGTAAGCCTTTGCACAGCCCGAATCGGCGACACATACGCAACTTCAACTTTTGGGCTGTGCCGCCCTCCCCTTTCGGTTAGAGTGCGCCGATGCTGAAACGCCTTGCCATCAGTCTTGCGGCGATCTGCCTGCTTGCGGTTGCGCCTGCGCAACGGTTCCAAGCGCGCGCGCAAACGCAAACGCCCCTGCAGGAGGCGATAGCAAAGCTCACGCCCGAGCAGCAGGCGCGGCTCAAAGCCTACGAGGCGGCGCGCATCGCATTTCAGCGCCGCACCGATCAATATTGGCGGCTGATCGGGCTGAAACGCAAAAAGCGCCAGGCCAAGTTCGCGGCGGGCCAGGCAGTCGCCACGGCCGACTATGTCGCCGACCTGCCGCCGGTCTATGGCGGGCCGCCCAGGCCGGCCGATGTGATGGCACAGCTGCCCAAGCCGCCGCCGGCGCCCGCCAAAGTCCACGAGCCTGTCCCCGTCGTCACCGATTTCCTCCAGCAAGCCCAGGAGGTGTACGGCTTTAAGCCGGACCGGGTGAACGAGGACGATTTCATGATCTCCTACGCCATGGAGGCGATCAGACTGGGCCTTTCGCGCGATCAGGTCGTCCGCCTCTACGCGCTGGAAACCGGCGGCATAGGCACTCACGACCTGCAATCGGGCTACAATCGGAAGACTAACCGGGCCGCCTCGACGGCGCTGGGTTACGCGCAAATGCTGGCGGCCAGTACCATCGAGCAGCTCCGTAAGGAGGGCGAGGAGTTTGCGGCGCGCCTCGAACGGCAAGCGGCGGATGGCAGCGTGCCCGAAAGCAAGGCCCAATCGCTTCGCGCCAAGGCGGCAATCCTGCGCCGGATGATCGCCGACGCGAAAAAAGTTCCCGGCAATTGGCCCGCCCATGCCGCCTATGCCAGGACGCCCAAGGGTATCGCGATGCATGCCCTCAACCTCGACGGCGATGTTGGACCCTGGATGCAGGTCGTCAAGCTCAAGGTTCTCAAGGAGTACGCCGCGAAAAAGGGGATGACCGAGCTCACCGGCGCGCAGCTCGAGCTCATGAACCTCGCCGGCGCCTCGCAGGGCTTCGAGATGATGCAGCCCATCGGCCGCACCATGCCGACCTCCAATTTCTTCGAGCGCAGGCAATATGAGCGCAACCCCGTCGCCGCCGGCAAGAAGGCCGCGCAGCTTCTCGCCAAGCTCGACGAGATCATGGACCATAATGTGCAGAGGCAAGGCGCGCAGCGCTTCGCTAGCATTTTCGACAGCATCGCGCACCGGCTTGGCGGACCGCGCGAGCAGTCCTCGGCCGATGCCTGGCAGCCACTCACCGTTGGCCGGTGAACCGGGCCGGGCCGGCTGCTTAGCCGGCAAAGAGCCGCAATCGCGCATTATCTGAAATAATTGCGCTCGCGTTTGAACCAAATCGTACAATTTGGCGGAAAAGCTCTAGGCAGGGGCACCGTTTTCGGCCAAAAAGGTAGAAGAAATGGCGTGGCGAGCTTGTGCGCACGCAATCGTGACAGAGCCACCGGACACCGCGGCTTTTGCCGCTCATCCGGTAGAGCGGGAGGTCTGATGTTTCGCCATACATGCAAGAGGACGCCCCTGGCTGTTCTTTCCCTGGCCGCGCTTCTGGGCTCCGAAGCCACCGCCGCTCCCGAAGGCGCGCCGCAAGATGCGCCGCCCCCACCCGCGCAGGTCCAGGCGCAGGCCGACGACCACTCTTATCTGCCACCATGGATGCGGCCGCAAGCGGGCACCGGGCCGGCAACCCCGCAGTCGCAATATCTCAATGCGCTGGATGACCCGGCCTTGAAGCAAAAACCCCCGCAGCGGCGCAGGCGGCGCAGCACGTTCGACGAATTTTTCTGGTAGGCCGGCAATCGGCCTAACTGCGCGCGCCGCCTCGCCATGCGATGGGCTTCCGGCACAGGCGCTAAAAATCGGAGGCGATGCCCTTCTTCTCCCAGTCGCCGTAGCGCGTGGGCTCGGGGCCCTTGCGCACGCCCACCTCCTTCGGCAGCAGCTCTCGCGCTTCGCTTTGCCGGCGCGCCTCGGCTTCCGCCAGCGCGCGGCTCCCCGCCTCCTTGCGCCGACGCTCAACCTCCGCTTCGCTTGGCTCCGTCATGCCCCGTCCTCAAACTCGCGGCTTGGCGCCCTTCAGCGCCAGCGCTTCCACCAGCTCCGGTAGCCTGCCAACCTCTATCATATGCGCCTCAGCAAAGGGCATCGGAATGCGCTTCGGGTCAAGACTTGGATCGCGAAGGCAGATAAGCTTGCCGTGACGGTCGGCAAGATTGGCCTCGGCGCGCACCCATTTCGAGCCGATGGAATTCTCTGTCCAGAGCACCACGACGGCCTTTACCGTCTCGATGCGCTCTTGCAAAACATCGCGGAATGGCTGCCCAGCGATAAGGCCGCGGTCGTACCAAACGGAAAAGCACTTACCTTCTAGCACATTGGAAAGGCTTTCGATTTGCGCGGCATCCCTGCTCGAATAGGACAAAAACACATCGCCTTCGCTAAGATCGGACCTTGTAGGCACCGCCGCCAGGATGCGATCCATAACATAGAGGTGACCGTCCATGCCTGGGATAGAGGTAAGCTTATTATTATGCGCGGTCCAGATAATACGGTAGGGCATCCAGATCGGCGCATCGCGGCTGGACCCATCGGCGTTGAGCCGCATGCTTGGCCGCAGCTCGATTAGCTCCTCGATGGGCAATTGCGGCATGGTTTCGAGCGTCCGCAAGATGCTATCGCGGATAACGCCGAGATAGGGATTCGCCTCCGGTCCCTTTACATGGATATCGAGCGTCCTTGTGTGATAGTTGGCGCTAACGAAGGCTTCGGTGCCTCGGCGCCGCTTAGGTCGAAGCAGAACGCCGTTTTGCCAAACGATCTCACCGCTTTTGACTATCGCAATATCCTGGAAATGCTCGACAATAAGAGCGGGAAGAATGTGGCGTGGCAGGAAGCCGCCGAAATTGAAGCGGAAGGCAATCGCACCATCCGGGTTGAAATCGTGCTCCGGTTGCGCCGGTGCGAGCAGCGCCGGGATGACAAGCTCGCCTGTGCCGAGCCGGTAGGCGACGCGGAAAGCGATCATGGCGTCTGCAATCAGCCGGCATTTGTCCGCTGGGTAACGCAGCGGGCGGCCATTGGGAATTGTCAGGCTCGCCTTCTTGAGAATGGTTATGAGGCTTGCTTCCCCGACTCGCCCCCGAGCGGCCCTCGCCTCCTCGGAATACATAATAGTATAAACGCCATAGGTCAGCCAGCGCGGATTCAGCACGTAATCGGTGAGGAAAGGCAGCTTCTCGAAATGCATGACAATGCCGAGCTTGTCGAAAATATCGAGCAAGCTCGCCCGCCCGCCCGCTTCCTCCAGCGCGATGCCATTCGAGACGCAAATTTCATCGAAAGCCGTTTCCGGCAGGAAGTCCTGCTGCTCCGCCCTGTCTTCGATGGCCTTTAAGACGTTGAACTGGGCCGGCGAAAAGCGTTCCGATACTTCGCCAAGGGCTATAAGCTGTGCGGCCAGCTTCTTGCAAAACGCAACGAATTCCTCTCTGAAGCCGAGTTTCGCTCCGGTGCAGGAAATGGAATAAAAGCCCGCGATGTTTGGATAATTCTTCGTGAGACTTCGCAGGTCGATGTTGACAGGCATCACGTCGGCCTTATTGCCCACAATCAAGACCGGCGCATTGTCGCCGAAAGCGCGCACATGCTCCAACCAATATTCTACTTCCTCATTCGGGTTGCGCTCGGCCCGCCCTGCGAGCACGATCACATAAAGGCATTTGGACCGCAGGAAAAACTGATGCGTGGCGTGCGCCATCACCTGCCCGCCGAAATCCCAGAAATGAACCGTAAGGTCGGCTTCTTTGAACGCCGTTACCCGGGTAAAAACGCCTGCCTGCTCGTCCAGCTTATAGCTTGAATCGGTGGTCGCAATACCCTGCGTCATCGCTTCCTTGCCTTCGACCACGTCCTCCCCGTGCAGCGCGCGGATGAGCGAGGTCTTGCCCACCTCGCCATGGCCGATGAAGATCGCGCGCACGCGCTTGAGCTGTTTCGTAAGCGAGCCCTTGCGGAGAGCGTTGAGATGCGCGTTGATTTCCGCGGGGCTTTGCGAAAGCTGTTCCTTGGAAAGCCCGGCCCATTGCCGCTCCACTTTCCAATCAATCGGCTTGCCCGCGAGACGGTCGCCATACCATTCGAGCCAAATCTCAAAACCGGCATTGAGGCTTTGCAAATCGGTCTGAATTTTTGCCCATAAGCCGTCAAAACCAGATGGAGCGCCTTCCGGCCAAAGCCGCGCCGAAAGCAAGCGGAGAAGTTCCGCTTGGGGGATTTCCTTTTGGGGCGCTCCAGCCGACGGGGAGAATAGAAAGAGTCGGATGTCCGCCAGAATAGCGGCGGCAACGGCGCCGGCGTAGGTGGCAGTGGCGGCGGTGGCGGCGTCAGCTGCCGTGGCGGCGGCGTAGGCGCGGTAAGTGGTGGCCGCGTCGGCTGCGGCGTCGGCAGCGGCGTAGGCGGCGTAAGCGGCGGATGAGGCGGCAGAAGCGGCGTAGGCGTCGGCGTCGGAGCCAGGGCGGGCGAAGTTGTCGGCGGTGGCGTTGGCGGCGGCGTCGGCGGCGGCGGCGGCGGTGGCGGAAGCGGCGGTGGCGGAAGCGGCGGTGGCTGAGTCACTTTTCGTCAAACTACTGACGAAAAGTGACACCTCGTAACATCGAAAGAGGGCAAGGGCATGCCGCGCCCGCAAGTGCGGATACCAAAAGGCAAAAGGCCGGGCATTGCGCCTTCGCCCCTCGGCCAAGGCCGGCAAGACACGCATCGCGGCCCGCATTGCAACCGCAGCCATCGCCTTTGGCGGCAAGCCTTCGAATTGCTTCTTGAAATATTCCCGGTCGTATTCCGCCATGCCGCGCTCCCGGTTCTGCGTAAGCGCAACCATAGCCCATCCCGCGCAACTGCAAAATTGGAATCCGCCCGCACCGTTCCCTGTCCCTCGCATATATCTTTATTTCAAAGGGATGCCTGGTGGCGTTTTCCCTCCCGGCGTGTTATAAATGCGTTGCATCTTCTGGGGACTAAATGGCTGTATTCGCGCCGGAATTCTCTATCCTGCCACCGCCGCAGCGCAAGCTTTGGCCGGAACTTTCAGCAACGCCGGCGCAATTCACGCTTTACGGCGGAACGGCGCTAGCACTTCGTCTTGGACATCGGCACTCGGTGGACTTCGACTTCTTCTCAAACGCAAGCTTCGACCCAGACCAACTGGCCAAGACGGTCCCCTATTTGCGCGATGCCGAGCGTGTGCAAGTCGAGGCCAATACGCTGACCTGCCGGGTTGAGCGGGGCGGGCCTGTCCTGGTATCTTTCTTCGGCTCCCTCGATCTTGGGCAAGTTGCCCCAGCAGATACCGTCGAAGGCCCCGGTTTTCAGGTTGCTTCGCTATGCGACATCGCCGGCACAAAGGCGGCTGTCATCCAGAAGCGCGCCGAGGCCAAGGACTATCTCGACATCGATGCCCTGCTGCGAAGCGGCGTCGATCTGCCCACCATGCTGTCCGCCGGACGCGTGATTTATGGGCGATCCTTCAATCCGATGATAACCTTGAAAGCGCTGAGCTATTTTGACGACGTTCCTTCCTTGCCGGTTGAGGTTAGGGGCCGGCTTAGCGCGGCCGTCGCCTCCGCCGATCCAACAAAGCTTCCAACGCTGACGGCTTTCAGGCCGCGATCGAGCGGACATACGCCATGAAGCCGATTGCTCCAAGCCCGGCCTTGCGTGCCGTCGCGGAACGCGTGGTGTGGTTTAAGGAGCCCGATGAGGCGCTCGCAAGCCCCGTGCATTTTCTGGCGCATGTCATGACCTACGGCACGCCCGAGGATCTGGCCGTGGTGGCCAAGGCGGTGCCACGGGACGCATTCCGCGAGGTTCTCGATAATCCGCCGCCGGGCATTTTCGATGCGCGGTCCTGGGCTTATTGGAATCTGGCCGTTGCCAATATTTCGCCGGCGCCGCCCATGCCCGTCCGTGCCGGTTTGCAGGCCCTTTGCTCTGACGTCTGACGTTCGTTCGATCATAGCTGGCCAGGGCACAATCAGTCCAAATCCGCCGGCCGGACGAGATCCACGCCAAGCTGGCCTTCATACCAGCGGCCAAAAGTTCGGACCGTTTCCTGTAACCGGCTGCTTCGGCGGAGTAGGCCTGTACCATAGTAAATTTTCGGTTGGTTAAGGGGCACCCGCCATCTTTTCCGCCGCCGTCTTTCTGCGAATCTTTTGTCACTTTAGGTCGAATTCGACGATTCCAAAATACCCGTTAATATTAGATTGTTGCGAGCGTTAACCACGAATCCAAACCTGTAGTTGCAGAAATAGTTAACGGCCATCACCGGTTACTCGTTTGTTTTCAATGCTTTATTAGTCCGTATACGTGCGATGTTCTACCGGAATGTCTTTTTCTTGGCAGCGCGGAGGAGGAAGAAGAAATTCAAGCCGGCGGCGATGTATTGGTAGAAGATATGGGTTTGCGGGTATTTAAAAAATGCGGATGCCACAGTAGGCATGGAAGATTATTTGCACGGAAATACCGGCGCCGCAGGCTCAAAGGCCGGCGCGAGCCGGGCAGCGCAAATAGAAGGCGGCCTCTTGCAAGGTTCGCCTGGGCGCCGCCGCTTCGATGTCTTCCTCCACGCGCCTGCCGGGTTCCTGCGGCGTCAATCCCGCGCAGGAGAGTGTGAAAAAATGAGCGCCCCCCTGCTGTCATGGCCGGGCTCGACCCACGCCTGTCCGGTTCGTTTTTACAAGCATTGGAATCCCATCTGTCTGTCATTCGGTGGCGTTTCAATGACGTCTCCAAGTAATCGATCAAGCCTCTTGAGGT
>JBKQNN010000093.1:0-16516 GCA_052145975.1 Rhodomicrobium sp.
TTCAAAGCCTCGATGAGGCCCTCCGAGCCGGATTTGAGATCTTCGACAAGCACTCGGATGGATATCTCGTGCGCAAGGAGATTGTGACTCAGAGCGGTCCTCGGTGGATCCTCGATGCTTGAGGATCCATGGGCGGATCTGACAATCCCTCGCGAGGCCGGGAAGCGTAAGTGGAACGCTGCGGACCTACCGGGGGACCGGCCCTCGCCTGCAATATTTCGTGATGAACGGATGAACTGTGGCTCAGAATAAAGCTCGCAGCAGGGCGACTCATCCGCGATATATTTTTAACCTTACATTTTTCCGCGTCAAATAATTTTACGAATAGTGCTTGTTTTTCTGCCGTTGACCAACCAGTTTTACAGAATCATGCGCAGAAAATATCAGCAAGACGCTGGCGCTAATATTTTACACAACCTTGCACTTGGCCTAGAACGGCTTTGCAGGTCAAGTAATAAAACCGTGTGTGTGCACTGAATTTGTATAGCGTGCGGAGTTAGCTCGTGTTTCCTACGAATTTGGCTGCTTCTACCTGGAGCGGCCGATGTTACCGGAACGGTGTAGTCAGAGTATCCGCCTGGGCATGTTAGGACGCAGCTCGCCAATGAAGGCCGGGTCTTCGATCTCAGTCTATCCGGGAAGGAGCGCTCGCGAACCAGGAGGATAAGCGTGACGATCGAACATGCCTGCATGCAGGTCGTGCACAAACCCTGGGGAAGCTCCGATCTCCGGCCCTGGAGCGAGCTTCAGGCCGGCGGCAACCCGATAGGTGAGCTGTGGTTTCAACGTACCGATCTGACCGCTTCCCCCCCCGCACTGCTGCTCAAGTTGCTGTTCACCAACGAAGCGCTGTCCATCCAGGTTCACCCGGACGACGCCTTCGCGCAATCAATTGGCATGGAGCACGGCAAGACCGAGGCTTGGTACATTCTTTCCGCCGCATCCGGCGCCCAAGTTGCCGTCGGACTGAAGGGGCAACTTACCGCGCCGCAATTGCGGGCAGCCATCGACGACGGCTCGATTGCGGACTTGGTTCAATGGCACCTGGTCCGGAAGGACGACACCGTTTTCGTGCCCGCAGGCACGATCCATGCCATCGGTGCTGGACTAGTGATTGCAGAAATCCAGCAGCGAAGCGACGCGACTTTTCGCCTTTTCGATTATGGCCGGCAGCGGGAACTTCACGCCGGCAACGCCGTGGCGGCTGCACGTGCAGGGCCGGCCGAATGCCAATCCATTCAGAAGCGCCTCACCAATGCCAGAACGCTGCTGGTCGCCAGCTCGCATTTCGTGCTTGAGCGGATCGACCTTTTATCGAAATCGAACTGGGAACTCCATGCCGGGCGCGAGACGTGGCTCTTCGTCCTCGAAGGCCACGCCCGGATCGGACTGATGAATGCATTCGCGGGCGAAGCAATGTTCCTGGAAGCGGAGGACACCGGCATCGAGGTTGGTGCTGGAGGCATGAAGGGGCTGTTGGCCTATTTGGCCACCGAGCCCAGTACCGGCCTTTTACGCAGCCGGGAAAGGCATAAAGGGAATTTTCCGATGCACCGATTTTCGAGGCCTCCCCTTATTCACCGGGCAACAGCGGCTTCGCCGGTCCGCTCAACGGAGGCGCGGCCATGACCAAGCTCAGCCGAATAGCATTCATAGGAAATTCACTGCCGCGCCACTGCGGAATAGCCACCTTTACGACCGATTTGCAGCAAGCGATTGCAGCGTCGGACGCCGATGTGGAAACTTGCATAGTGGCGATGACAGACAATGGTAACGCCTACGACTACCCTCCCACTGTCCGCCATCAGGTCCGGGATGAAAAGATTGAGGATTACGTTCGCGCGGCTGGCTTCCTGAATGCAGGCCGGTTCGACACCGTTTCCCTCCAGCACGAATTTGGGATTTTCGGCGGTGAAGCAGGCAGCCACATCATGGCGCTGCTTTCGCGGCTGACCATGCCGGTCGTCACGACGCTGCACACTGTTCTTGCCGAGCCCGCACCGGCATACCGCGATGTTCTTGACCGGGTCGTGGATGCGTCGTCGAGGATCGTCGTCATGGCGGAAAAGGGCCGCAAGCTGCTGCGTACGGTTTACCGGGTTCCGGCGGAAAAGATTGAGGTTATACCGCACGGGATTCCCGACTTTGCATTTGTCGAGCCCGACCAAGCCAAAGCCAGATTCGGCTTCAGCGGCAGGCCAGTCATCCTGACGTTCGGCCTTCTTTCTCCCACCAAGGGCATTGAAGTCATGATCGACGCGATGCCCTTGATCCTGAAGAGCAGTCCCGATGCGGTTTATATCGTTCTGGGGGCGACGCACCCCCATCTCATCCGGGATCAAGGCGAGGTCTACCGCGAGAGCCTTGTGGCGCGCGTGCGGGAACTCGGTATCGAAAGCCACGTCGTATTCCTCGACCGGTTCGTCGATCAGCCAACGCTGCTTGCCTACATTTCGATGTGCGACGTCTACGTCACGCCCTACCTCAACGAGGCGCAGATGACCTCTGGTACGCTGGCCTACAGCTTCGGGCTGGGAAAGGCGGTCGTCTCGACGCCCTATTGGCACGCCCAGGAACTGCTGGCAGACGGACGCGGCATTCTGGTGCCATTCGGCGATGCCACCGCTACCGGCACCGAGATCGCGGCGTTGCTGACCGGCAACGGGCGGTTGCAGGCGATGCGAGAGCGCGCCTATGCGAGTAGCCGGTGCATGACATGGGAACGAAACGCCGGGCGGCACCTTGCCGCGTTCGAAAGCGCACGGCGGGCGCACCGGCCGAGGGTGATTTCGCGGACAAGCCAAAACATGCCTTCGCGAGGCGGCCACGCTGCGCCGGAGATGCGCCTCGGCCATTTTTTGTCCATGTGCGACGATACCGGTCTCTTCCAGCATGCGGTCCATTGCGTTCCCGACCGTCACCATGGTTATTGCGTCGACGACAATGCCCGGGCGCTGCTCTTGTCTTGCGCGCTTAATAACTCAGGCGAGGAGCGCTTGCCGGAAGCAATGACGGCCCGCCTGGCCGGATTTGTCCAGCATGCGTGGAATCCGGACACGAAGCGCTTTCGCAACTTCATGAGCTTCGACCGGCGCTGGCTCGAAGACCGCGGCTCGGAGGACAGTCACGGCCGGACGCTTTGGGCCTTGGGCGAGTGCGCCCGTAACGACGCCAGTGCATCGCGCCGGAGCTGGGCCGCCTCGCTGTTCGCCGAAGCGCTGCCTGCGGTGGAGGCCTTTCTCTCGCCGCGCGCCTGGGCTTTTACCTTGCTCGGGTTGGACGGCTATTGCGCCGCCGTTGCGAGGAATTCCTATGCCGGCCTCCTCCGTCATCTCCTAGCTGAGAGGTTGGTTGCCAAGATGGCGGCAGGCACGAAGGACTGGGTGTGGTTCGAGGATGTGCTTGCCTACGACAACGCCCGATTGCCCCAGTCGCTGATCGTTACGGGGATTTCGACCGGAACGCCCGATTACGTAGATGCCGGCTTGCGTTCCTTGGCCTGGCTCATGAAGGTGCAGACGGCACCATCGGGCTGTTTCAGACCCGTCGGCTCGGATAGCTTCGGCCACAAGCGGAAGCCGCCAGAGCCATTCGATCAGCAGCCTTTGGAAGCTACTGCGACGATCTCGGCCTGCCTTGCGGCGTGGCGCGCGGACGGCAATCCCGAATGGAGGGCAGGTGCGGCGCGCGCATTTGCATGGTTTCACGGCAGCAACGATCTGTCGATACCCCTAGCCGATCTGGAAACGGGGAGCTGCCGGGATGGGCTGCATTGCGACCGGCCGAACGAGAACAGAGGCGGCGAATCCACCGTGTCCTATCTTCTCAGCCTCGCAGAAATCCGTCAGCTTGCGCGCATCAGTGGGGATCGTGCGAACCTCGCACCATTTCCCGCATTGCGCGCGCAAGTTTCCTGATACTCTACTCAGACCAACCGTCAGACTACTCACACCAACCGTCCCGAGCCAACGGGACGGCGAAAACCGAGGGTATTGTGCCAAGAACTACATTTCTGAATCGTCAGGCTCTCTATCTGCGCCCCGATCCGGCCAGAGTCGTCGTGCGCCCGTTCAAACCGGCGGCCGAGCCCCGGGATCTCAACCCCACCGACAAGACGCGGGCGAACCACATCGTCGACCGGGTCCTTGGGCTCGATCCCGAGACGGCGCACGATCAACTTTTGGAAGTTCTTGAGAACTTTCAAGGCCGGCATCGCCACCTGCTAAGGACGTTCGAGACGCGTGCGGGCGAAATGGAGGAAGCTTTCGCTACCCATGCCGTGTTCACCCCCGTACAGCGTCAGCTGATCGGCGCTTATTTTATGCACGAATATTCCTTTGAAGCATCGGCATTATTCAATCCGAGCATCGTCGCGCATCCCGATCAGTCCGGCGCGCCGGAAGGCGGGCTCCGCTTCATCCTAAGCCTTCGCGCCGTCGGCGAAGGCCATATTTCATCCCTGACGTTTCGATCCGGGGCCATCGCCGCCGACGGCAGCGTAAGCGTCGATCCGAGCGCCCGTCTTGCCTCGACGCCGAAAGTGCGAAATCGCGTCTCGCGGCCCGATGGGGAAGAAGTCGAGGTGGTCTTCGAGGGGGAGGAGGATATCAGCGAGCGAGTGATCTTGCCCGTTACTCTTTCCCAATCGAACGGCATCGAGGATGCCCGTTTCGTGGAATTCACCGATGATGACGGGCGCAAGATTTTCTACGCAACGTATACCGCCTACACCGGCTTGGCCATACGATCCGAGTTGATTGAGACGGCCGACTTCGTCTCCTTCAAGATGTCGCCTTTGAAGGGAACCGCCGCGCGAAACAAGGGCATGGCCTTGTTCCCCCGCAAGATCGGCGGCAAATATGCCATGATCGCCCGCCAGGATAACGAGAACCTGTACCTCATCTATTCGGACGATTTGGAAACCTGGGACGGCGGCAAGGCCATTTTGAAGCCGGAGTATCCATGGGAATTCGTGCAGATCGGCAATTGCGGCTCGCCGATCGAACTCGATGAAGGCTGGCTGCTGCTCACCCATGGCGTCGGTCCGGTACGGAAATATTCGATCGGAGCAGCACTCCTCGATAAGCGCGATCCCTCCAAGGTTCTGGCTCGATCCGCCGAGCCGCTGGTCCGGCCCGACCCATCCGAGCGCGAGGGATACGTCCCCAACGTCGTCTACACATGTGGAGCCATGCGCCATAACGGCCAAATCATCCTGCCATACGCAGTCTCCGACACCTTCTCGAATTTCGCGACAATCAAGATCGCCGCGCTGCTGAAGATTATGGAAAGGAGATGATGGAGTTTCTGAATCGGGTCAGGGCCGGGAGTTTCGCGACCAATTTCGAGGAGGCTCCGCGCCAAATCCATGGCGATTGATTGATCATGAAGCTGGATGCAGGATAGGGGAAATGGCCGCCCCCCTGTCCAATCCGCCACCTGGGCCTCAGCCAGCGGATTCCAGGTGTAAACGAACCGGCGGCGGCCTGCCGGAAGCTCTCGGGGAACTTCTGCTCGCCGAACTCCCTAACTTTGACTAAACCATCGCGCAAGTTGGTTGCGTCTGAACGGACCTCTGTCATTCGCGACGCCGCAAGCCAGCTGCTGCTTTGCCGCAGTTTATCGGTATATAAAGCTCAGAACGTTAGGGAGTAAGTGAATTGCGCACGGTTTATAGTGAAAGTCATCGCCTCCACGTTAGTCCCGGCGAATTGGGCTTTGGGGAGATTGTACCGGCGTTCGAAAAGCCAGAGCGAGCCGAGATCGTTCTTGCTAAGGTCAAGGAAGCTGGGATAGGCGCTATAGAGCCACCGCGATCCTATCCTTTGGATCATATAACCGCCGTTCATGCACCGTCCCTTGTAAATTTCTTGCAGACTGCTCACGCTGAATGGGCCGGGCTAGGCCGCCCGGGAGCTGCTTATCCAATATCGTGGGCCGCTGGCGGCATGCGCCGGGACCGCTTTGGAGGTAGCATCGACACCAAGCTGGCCCGCTACTCTTTTGATGCCGCGACCCCTATCGGAGAAATGACGTGGACAGCGGCGGCCGCATCCGTTAGTTGCGCATTGACGGCTGCTAGTTTCATAATCGGCGGCGAGAAGAGCGCTTTCGCCCTGTGCCGTCCTCCCGGACACCATGCAGGGATAGATCACTATGGTGGCTACTGCTTTTTAAACAACGCCGCAATTGCGGCCCAATATTTTAGGGATTTTGGCTTTCACAAAGTTGCGATCCTCGATGCCGATTACCACCATGGCAACGGCACGCAAAATATTTTCTACCGCCGTGGCGATGTCTTGTATACGTCGATCCACGCAGACCCCGATTTCGAATATCCTTTCCTTCTTGGTTACGCGGACGAAACAGGCGAGGGCGCGGGAGAGGGAGCCAATCTCAATTTACCGCTGCCCGCCCATGCAGGATGGAACGAATGGGCTGCCGCGCTCGAACAGGCTTTTGCAGCTGTCCGGCGCTTTAGACCAGATGCTCTTGTAGTCTCTCTCGGAGTAGACACGTACAAAGCCGATCCGATTTCTCAGTTTCAACTTGAGAGCGATCATTTCGTACAGATGGGAGAGAGGCTCGCGTCCCTTGGACTTCCCACGCTATTTGTAATGGAAGGTGGTTACGCCATTGCGGAAATTGGCGTCAATGTTGTGAATGTTCTACAAGGCTATGAGGGGGCCTAGGAATTTTCGCATCCATGTGCCCGAATCAGACTGCGGCGCCCGCTACAACGGAGTATCGAAATGACGCTAATTATCAAGGAATTGTCAGACTCCCCTGAAGATTTCAATACGCTAACGCGATTTTACAATGAGCTTTATATAGCAAATTTCCCGGATCCTGACGAGCGCGAGTCGCTAGCGAACATGAAGCGCTATTTGCAGCTCAAGCAAGAGGGGTGGTACGGCAAAAACTCTTATCACATTATTCTTGCTTTTGACGGAGACAAAATCGTCGCCGCCTCCGTTAGCGATTATTTGGCTATCCCAAACTGCGGGATCATCGAATTCATTCTTGTTGACGAGGCTGTGCGCGGGCGCGCGTTCGGCAAGACGGTTCACGATGCGACCGTTAAGGCATTCAACCAGGACGCGCAGAAGCAAGGGCACACGAGTGCCGATGGGGTGGTTATTGAACTGAACGACCCGTTCCGCGTCGCTCCTGTAAATGACAATTACGACCCGTTCGAGCGCGCAATGATCTGGGACCGCTGGGGATACGGCCGTGTGTGGTTTGCCTAAACGCAACCGGCGCTCTCCGCGGACCAGAACCCAGTGACATGCCTATTGCTCGCGATGAAGTCGCTCGCGCCGCAGTTCCGGCATGAGGTTCCCACCACACTCGTTCGCGACGTCCTGGAGGGCTACATGAAATGGGCCATGCGGATCGAGGATCCAAAGGAGCATGCCGTCTTTGCTGAAATGCAGGGATTCCTATCACAACTGCCGGGGCTGCAGATCGAACCGCTGTCGCATTATATCGGGCGCGATCCGGACAAGCCGCTTTCCGTAACTCCCATCACGGCAGCAAGCGATCCTGCCTTCGATAGTGTCACCGGAATATATGCGCGGGCCTTCCCGCCGGGCCCGGCATCCATTGATGTGGCTATGTTCGCCCACGCCCTCAAATGGTTTCCAGGCAGGGCGGATGTCCGCTATCACCTTTGGGCGCTGAGCGAAAAGCCCGGCGCACCGGTTGCCGGCATGGTTTCTTTCTTCACTATGCAGCGTTTCGGGTTCGGCGGTTATGCTGCGCTTGAGCCGCCGCTGAAAGGCTCAGGACGCATCGGAACCGTTTTGCGGCGCGTGGAGGAGCAGATGATCCGCGATTCGGAGGAGGCGCAATATTGGTACATCGAGTGCGTGCCCGGCTCACCGGAGGAAACGATCTTCCAGCGTTTAGGCTTCGCTCCGGTACCCGTCGAGTACTATCAACCACCCCTGTCCGGCGGCGAAGGGCTTGCCCTCCGGGTGACGCTACTGATGAAACGGCTAGGCTGCGATTATGGCCGCGCGGAATTCCCGCCAGCCGGTTTCCTCGACGACCTTAAGGTGCTGCTCGCCGAAGTTTACAGACTAAAGGACCCAGAGTCTTCGCGGTCATTTCAGGTTGCGAAGGCAACGTTAAAGAGTTAGTAAAATGGAAGGTTTTGTGGAGCACGGTTGTTATGGGCAGCGGCATTCACCCGCCAAAAATCTTTATCAGCGCTGTCACGTCGGAGCTTGGGGAAGCACGCAGTAAGCTAGAGGACGTATTCCGTAAATACGGAGCAGACCCTACCGCTCAGCAAGCTCATCCAAGCAGTCTTTCTGACGGACTGGCGATCGAACGTGCAATTGCAGAGGCCGATCTTGCGATTTGCCTAATCGGTTATAGAAGCGGCGAACCGCTCCCCCCGGGGGTTCTTTCGAAAGGCATCCCCTATCCTTGCTCATGGACCCAATGGGAAGCCTGGAAAGCCCGGCAAAAAGGTGCTGGGAAATACAAGCTATTTTTCTATACCGGGGACCAGCTTGGCAAGGCGCAGTCCGATGACGATGCGAGTTTGCAAGTCAGGTTCAGGACCGAAATTTGCAAACGGGAAAAGGAAGCCGGCCATTTTTGGTACGACTTTGAGACGTTCGACGCTCTCACAGAGCAGATCGTTCAATTTATCCAAAGTCCACAAGGCGCTCTTACACAGTTCCAGGAAGGAGCTTGGTCCAAAATCCGGTCAGAATATCGGCTGCGCACGCTCACCCATTGGCGCTCAGGCTTTCCCAAGGTCTATTTTGGCGAGCAAGAAACGTCCGCGAGCGAAAAGCAGGACTTAATGAATGGGAGCCGCGCGCCCTTAATCGCCACTCAGGGACTTAGCATCTTAAGTCCGGGTGACGGCGGGGAGCAGGCGCAGTTTCTCAGGCCGGCTGCGTTCCTCCAAGGACGTGAATCCGAAGAAAGGGCGAGGGAACGCGAGCAGGCCACCTGGTACCCCGTTTCAAGAACCGCTCTGAACGAGCTATTACTGAAACGGGAGAATGGCCCATTCCAACTCGGCGGCGTGGAAATTCCGGAGCCTGTACGTCTGTTCCTGGTAAGCGGAGGCGGCGTCGGCAAGACGACGAATATGCGATGGCTGGAAGCCTCGCTCAACGGATGGCATCCGAAATCCGCGCCAGGGGTTCAGATGCCTTCGAGCGGCAATGAATCTGCTGTCTTGGCCGTGATGGTGAACGCCGGCGACCTTCGGGAGAAGAGCGACGAGGAAGTTATTGAAGTGCTTGCCAGCAAGGTTGCCCGGGAAACCGGCAGCGCCGATTCGGACTGGTCGCGGAAAGCCATAACCAAGGGGCTTAAGAAGGACGCGGCAGACGGACGCCTCGTGGTTTTGGCCGACGGGCTCGATCATGTCGAACCGGGCAGCGTTCCTTTTTTGATTTCGGCTCAGTTACCGGGACGGCTGTGGGCAAACTGCAAAATCGTCGCAGCCGGGCGGCCGCATGCGATACAAGGATGGCGGGAAAATTCCGGCCGCGCCGACCTGCATGTGGACCTCTGCCGCTGGCGCTTCCTTGAGCCGTCCGAGTTCGAACCGCACGAGTCCGAAGTCTTCCTCGGCGTCACCGGAACCGTCAGCCGGTATTCCATTGTTGCGGACCAGTTAGGCGGCTTGACGCGTGTTCCCCGCGTCCTTGAATATGTGCGCACATTGGGGGCGAGCCGTTTGGCCGGCGTCAGGACCTCGGCCGATATATATGACAGGGCGATACCCGAGCTGATAGCACAGACGCTGGAAGCCGGCAGCGAAACCACCCGGAAGATCGGTCCGGAATGGGAGAAGGATTACAAAAGCAAGAGCGTGCCGCCGGATCAGCTCAAGCACATCATGAAACTGCTATCGGCCCTCGCCTTTCTTTCCCTTTGCCAAACAACGGATTCTGAGACGCCAGTCGAATCCGGAGCATATAAATTGGACATATCCCCCACCATAAGGAAACAGCTTTGCGAGAGGCTCGCGCAAGAAGGGGGACAGCCATACCCCCCTGAAGCGCTGGAACAAGATCTCAGGGCGCTCGCCGGGTTCGCTTCCGTTATTGGCAATGGCGTCTTCGATGCGGCCGAGACGGAAATCAAGAACCTGGAATCCCTGGTTTGGTCGAACCGGACGATCCAGCAATTCCTGGCTGCATATTGGCTCGCGGTGCATGCGCGCGGTTTCGATGAGTTCGTCAAAAGTCTCAGGGGAGAAACGAGCGCGCTTTCCGCAAGTCACCCGGACCTGGATACGAGCCGTCTACGCCGCTATGTCTTCTTTCCGGAAGACAGCAGTACCGATACAACCTACGACCTCAATGTTTTTCTCGCCGAGATGCCGGCCCCCAGGCCAAGCGCCTGGGTCGCTTCCGCTTCAGCATGGTACGATCCGCAGCTTCGTTCCGCCGGGTGCCCTGAACGCAGGTGGAGCTCGGAGATGCTTTACCGCTCCTGGGCTACGATGCACGGCATCGCCGGTTATCCATACGACGACTGGTGGGATCTTCCCTACGAGAAGCTCACCACGCGCCGCCCGGGCAGGGAACGCGCCAAAGCGAGCGTTCACGCCGGCCGGGATGTGAAGGGACTGGCAAGTGAGATCGCTCCCCCTGTCGCAAGGCAGGTTCTGCATCGTTTCTTTTCGGACTTCGAAAACATACTCAGCGGGGCGCAGGGGCCAGAAAAGCGGGCCACGGCGCAAGAGATGATCGCCGGAGAAAATTGGATTCCGGTCCCGGAAGGCTCGTTTAGGATGGGGGCGCCTGCTGAGAAGCAAGGGTTCCCGCCAAAGGTCAAAGCCTATTGGCAAAGAGATTTGGATTACGTTCAATCCGGGAGGCTCCCGGCGGAGGCCGTTGCCAGGCAAAGCACCAAAAAGGAATGGTTTCTGGGGGCGCAAGGCAGGCGGCTTCAGGAGCGCGATATCCGTTGGCTTTCGGAAGTGTTCCGTCTCGTTGAACCTCAAACCCAGGCAAAAGCCGGCAATGGCTCCGGCCTTACGCAGCCGGCACGCTTGAGTTTGGGCTGGTTGACGGGCCGGCTCAAACTGAGCCAGAGATGCCAGAACCGCAACTCGCCTGCTTACCGGCGCGCCCTGAAACTCCTGGAGACGAATTGGAGCCGCCGCGACGAGACGCCTGCCGAAGAGGTGCAATGGGTCGCTCCCTTCACGATGCATCGCCTGCCGGTCCTCCATTCCTGGTACTATTTGTTTTCGCCCGGTCATCGCGCCGCAGTCGACGCCTATCTGCAAGACATTCCCCATCCCGCAGACGATCATCCAGCGATTTACATCAGCTGGTTCGATGCCTGGGCCTTTTGCCAATGGGCGGTTTGGACCGAAGCTGACCCGGCTCATCCGGGTAAACACAGGAAATATGGGCTGCGTTTGCCTCACGAACCCGAATGGGAGTACGCGGCGCGCTGGACCAAGGACAACGGGGGTATGCCCCGGCAGGCTCCCTATGGGCAGCGCTATTGGTGGGGCGACACGTTTTACCAGCACGAACAGTCCCCGGAGGAGGAGCCGTTGTCCACCGACGTGGCGCATGCAAGAGGCAGCCCCGGCTCTACCCGCGCGCCTGCGAAGGCGGCACCAAATGGACTTGGATTTCAGGACATCCTCGGCAATGTGTGGGAATGGACCGCTAACATCTACGATACACGTAAAGAGGAAGATACAACCGGCGTTGAAATCATGAAATATTCGCGGCATCACCCGGCGGGCAGACCGCCGGTAAACTGCACGCGAACGATGCGCGGAGGACTCTGGTATTATCTCGATCTTTTGGCGAACAGCTCGGCCCGTTTCCGGCTGACTTGCGACGATCGCGATTACAAAATGGGATTTCGCGCCGTGCGTGAGGAGCGTTAGGCGCCTCTGCCTCCGCCATGATGGCGAAGCTTTTGCGGTTTGTTAGCCATGCCCGGTAGGGTGGGCCTCCAAATTTTGCGGTTTCCGGTGGCTGAGCGCCGCGCCGCGCGTTTACCTTTTCGCGCCAGCCGCGCCCGCCGCGAGCTGCACCGGCGCGTGCTGCACTGTCCCGCCGCTTGCCTCCCGGCAGCCGCCCCGGCTCCGCTCCCAATATCCTGCAAATAACGCCATGACAAGCCTCCTGGCCGCGTCTGTACCTTCCCATGACACAATGGTGGACCATAGCTCCTTACCGATGCGCTAACGCCGGATCACAGAGCCGCAGCGTCGTCCCCGCGGAGGCGGGGACCCACGCTAAGGTCTTGTTACAACGGCTGAAATGTATTCCCGCCTTCGCGGGAATGACGCTTCGGCTCGGGAATGGCGTTGCGGAAAAGCGGCAAGTGCCTGGAGGAAGACTCGACGCGGCTGCGCCCAGCAAACCTTCGCAAGATGCGGCATTCTATTTGCTCTGACCGGCCAGCTCCGGTCCCTTATGCCCGCGGCCCAGGCATTGCCCTGCAAATAGTCTTCGTTGCATGCTGTGGCGGTAGCATTTTTTAAATACCCGCAAACCAATATATTCTGCTAATACGTCGCCTCGGCCTTGACTTTCTTCCTCCTCCGGCGCGCCGCCAAGAAAAAGCGGTTCCGGCAGGGCATATGCTGTATACGGATGAATAAGCCATTGAAATCACATAGATAACCAATGCTTGCCGTTAACTAATTCCGCAACCCCAGATTGGGATTTGTGGTTAACGCACGCAATAATCTAATATTAACGGGTATTTTGGAATCGCAGAAATCGACCTAAAGTGGCAAAAGATTCGCAGAAAGACGGCGGCGGAAAAAATCCCGCCTGCGCATTAACCAACCCAAATTTAACCATGGTACGCCCGTACGGCTGCCTATCCCCGCCGCTGTACGCCAGTGAGGCAGGCTGTAAGCGCTTTCGCGAGCGCATGATCCCAGAAACTGCGCCAGCGATCCAAAACTGACGCTCGATACCCTGTGCCTCATGTCGCTGGTGGGTCGCAAGCGGCCATGCCGGTTTTCTCGTGACGCCGTGCACGCCAGGGCGGCTTCTGGATCTTTACGCGGACCTTTCTAAAGCCTCACCAGGCAAGCTCGCACCTGACCCTCTGCGCCAATTCGCAGCCGTTGAGAAGCTGAAGGCGGGCCGGCCAGCCAATGAGCGTCCGGACGGGCATCCACCCATCCTACTAGCACACCGGCGGCCATTGTGTTTTGCCACACCGCTGCGCGAAGCACTGCGGCGTGGCGGGAATGCAGGCCTGTCCGGGGGCGGACATCCATCCACCCGTGGGCTCAAGCACAGCAGCGGAACCCAATGTTGTTGTTCCTGTTGCCGCGATCGTTCTCGTTGCGGTTCGCCGCCCGCGCGTTCCTGGCGTTGTTGTTCCAGGAGCCGCCGCGCAGCGCGCGCGAGGCGCTATTGTCCGGCCCTCACCCCTGCCGCCACCTTAGGCGCAAGCAACGGCGCTGCCAAGAGGAACCCGCCGGAGCTGCTCCCTGCGCCACGCGATGCAATCGCTGGCTGCGGTCATGCCGAGCGCCGAGGCATAACCGGCCTGCAAGCCGCACGAATCGATTTGCCCCCGCTCGAAAGCCCGTTCCCAGCGCGCCCGCACCGCCGCATACCGGCGGCGCCTGCGGCGCGATAGCAAAATCGCGCCAGGAAGCACGCGAAAGCCGCAATAGGAGATGCCGCGAGCGCTCCTGCCGATCCGCACCGGCTGCTTGATTTCGAGCCCCAGGCGATCCCGGAGGAAATCCGCGGCGGCACTCAAATGGCTTCGCACCGCCTCCTTGCTATCCCCCCACCAGACGGTATCGTCCATATACCGCACCATTCCGCGCACCTTGCAGCCTTCCAGCAAAAACCGGTCGCAGCCGTCGAGATACAGGTTCGCGAAATGCTGGGAGGTCAGCGCACCAATCGGCAAGCCCTTGCCCGCTCCCGTGCCATGGGTTGCGATCATGCAGCTCAAAAACCGTAAAAGCTCCCGGTTCTTGAAACGGCGTTCGAGGAGTCCTTTCAGGATGCCATGATCGATGTTCGGAAAATAGCTGCGGATATCGATTTGCCCATACCACGCAAACCGGCGCGCGAAATGCTGGACCCTCCGCACCGCGGCGATGGTGCCCTTGCCAACCCGGCAGGCGTAGGTGTCGAAAATGAGCGAGCGCTCCAGCACCGGCCCGATATGAGCGATGAGCGCATGATGCAACACCCGGTCGCGAAAAACGGGTGCGTGAATGAGGCGCGCTTTCGGATCGAGAATCTGGAATGAGCGCATCGGACTCAAGCGCGGCTCCCCTGCGAGAATGTCCTCGCGAAGGGCCGCAAGCTCCTGGTATAGGCCCGCCCGGAAGAGCCTGACCTCGGCCCGGTTCGTTTTGCCCAAAGCCGCGCGGTGAAACGCCGCCGTCAGGTTGTTCCAATCCGCGATGGCGGAAAGGTCGATGGCGCTCCGCTTCATGCTGTATCGGGCCACGTCGGAGTTATTGGCGAAGACCCCCTCACCCCAGCCCTCTCCCCAAGGGGAGAGGGAGTCAGCTCACGGCCGTTGAGAAGGCGTTCCCTCTCCCCTTGGGGAGAGGGACAGGGTGAGGGGGGCTTGGCGAAGCATTCAGCCGGCATCGTGCGCGCTTCCGGAACCATTGTGCAACGAAACTTCTTGCGCCTTGAGCAAAGCGAGGAATTGGGTGCCGTATTTCTCGATCCTGGAATCGCCCACGCCTTCGATCTCCTTCATCGCGTTCAGGCTGCCAACGCGCCTTTGCACCATCTCCGCAAGCTGCTCATTGTTGAAAAGCGCGTAGGCGGGGATGCCTTCACGCTCGGCGAGTTCCTTACGCAAGTTGCGAAGTTTGGCGAACACCGCGAAATCCGCCTCGGACAAGACTTCGCGGTAATCGACCTTCGGGCGCTTCGCACCGGCCGCCAGCGGCCGGTTTGCATCGTTGAGATAGCTGACGCAAATGGCCCAGATGCTGTTCGCACCGTCCGGTACGAAATGCCGGTCCACGGAGAGGACGCGGTTCGCCCGCAAGAAGGAGTTCAACTCGTCCAGCGCGCCGCCGGCATCATGGATGGCTATGGAGAAAACTCTTAGTTGCATAAATATATCCACACACCCGTCAGTGGAGCGATTCTAAAAATCCTCTCCCCGATGGGGAGAGGAATACCTTCTCAACGGTTTCGCCCTCAATCACCAACTCCCCCGCCGAACCTAAGCTGCCGCGCCTCCCGCGCGGCTGCTGAGGCCCGGCTCCCTTTCCCTGCTTGGCCCACAACCGGACTCAAGCACAGCAGCGGAACCCAATGCCGTAGTACCTGCAGCCGCGACCGCGCTCGCGGCGGTACGCCGCCCGCGCGTACCTGGCGTAGTCGTGCCAGGAGCCGCCGCGCAGCGCGCGCGAGGCGCTATCCAGTGGGCCAGCAGGGTCTGTGACAGGCTTGGCAGTGTAGCTGCGTTTCCCATCGGCGCACCATTCCCAAACGTTTCCGAGCATGTCGTAAAGGCCCCAGTTATTGCATGGCTTCGTGGCCACCGGATGCGTCTGGCCGCCGCTGTTTTCCGAAAACCAGGCGATATCCGCCAATTTCTGGCCGCCACGTGCGTAATTGGCACCCTCGGTACCCGCCCGGCACGCATATTCCCATTGCGCCTCCGTTGGCAGCCCCAGGCCGAGCCCCGGAATGCGCGCGTTCATCTTGCTCAGAAACTGCTGCACATCGTCCCAGCTCACCTGCTCCACCGGCCGCTTGGGATCTTTGAAGGAACTCGGATTGTTCCCCATCGCCGCCGTCCAAAGCGCCTGCGTCACCGGCGTATCGCACAGCCAGAAGCCCTTTGTGAGCCGAACCTCATGCCGCGGGCCTTCATCGTCGAAGCGGCCGTCCTCGCCTTTGGGCGAGCCCATTTGAAACGTCCCCGGCTCAATCCACCGCATCCGCTGCGTGACGCCGCTTAGCGCGAAATCCGCCCAGCGGCCGTATTTGTCGCTGCCCGCATTGGCGGCCCACGCCGGGCGCCCAACCGCCCGCATCTCGCTGGCAACAGGCGCAACGGGCGCCTGCCCGCCGGACGGCCCCGCGACGAACGCCTTGGCCCTATCCAGCCAGCCACCGCCGCCCTGGGAAACCGATTGCGCGGCCGGCGCCGGAGCCGGAGCCGGAATGGGAGCCGGTTTCCGTCCCAGCCGGGCGTCGATTGCGCTGTTGAGCTTGATCCATTCGGAATGGTTCGGGTTGCCGGTCCAGCCCAGCAGCATCGTTTTCTGAGCTTTGAACCTCACCTCCATGGGGAAATCGATGGGCTCGATATCGTCCAGAAGGACTTGGAAGAGTTTGTTGTCCCGCTCCGCCTGGGCGCCTTCCTGGGCGACGGGGTGGCTCAGCACCGAATTGTGCGTCCAAACCACAACGACCGCCGGCGCTTCCCGGATTTCGGCCTTGATGATCGCGTGGTAGTCGGGCGCGCCCTTGGGGATATCGTTGGACCAGAACACGGTCAGGCCGCGGGCGCGAAATCCGTCGTAGACCGCTTGAAC
>JBKQNN010000094.1:0-13057 GCA_052145975.1 Rhodomicrobium sp.
TTATGCGGTGAAACGGCGGCCCAGGGAAGCGGGGTTTCGTTTGACCCGGCGGGGCTCTGGTTCTAATACGCTGCCAACAAGCCTCTCAACCAGGATCCCTTCCGATGCCGCTGATTCGCGCCTTCCCCGGCCTGCGCCCCCTACCAGACAAAGCCGCCGAAGTGGCAGCACCCCCCTATGACGTCCTCGACAGCAACGAGGCCCGCGAACGCGCCAAAGGCAAGCCCTGGAGCTTCCTCCATATCTCCAAGCCCGAGATCGACCTGCCGCCCGAGACCGATCACTACGACCCGGAGGTCTACGCCAAGGGCAAGGAAAACTTCGAGTCCATGCTCAAGGAAGGCGTGCTGAAGCAGGACAGCGCGCCATGCTACTACCTCTACCGGCTGATCATGGGCGATCACGTGCAGACCGGCCTGGTCTCCGCCGCCAGCGTGGCCGACTACGGCACCAACCGGATTCGCAAGCACGAGTTCACCCGCCCCGACAAGGAAGACGATCGCGTGCGCCAGGTGGACGCGCTCAACGCCCAGACCGGGCCTGTGTTCCTCACCTACAAGCACAATGCGCTGATCGATGAGTTGGTGGCCAAGGAAACCGCAGCTGCGCCCGAGATCGACATTGTCGCCGATACGGGCGTGCGGCACTCCCTTTGGAGGTTAAGCGAGCCAGCGCTACTCGATCTGATCACCCGCACCTTCGACGCGATGGATTGTCTCTACATCGCCGACGGCCACCATCGCTCCGCCGCCGCCTCGCGCGTGGCCGCTGCGCGCAAGGCCGCCAACCCGCACCATACGGGAGAAGAGGCCTACAACTACTTCCTGTCGGTGATCTTCCCGGACAACCAGATGCAGATCCTCGACTACAACCGCGTGCTCAAGGATCTCTACGGCAACAGCCCCGAAGAGTTCCTGGCGAAACTTCAGAACGCCTTCACCGTGGAAAAGGTGGCAGGCCAGTGCAAGCCGGGCAAGGCCGGTGAATTCGGCATGTACCTGGGCCGCCAGTGGTACCGGCTCACCATCAAGCCGGAGCTGATACCGCAAGCCGATCCGGTGAAGCGCCTGGACGTGAGCCTCTTACAGGACAACCTGATCGGCCCCATTCTCGGCATCGCCGATCAACGGCGAGACAAGCGCATCGATTTCGTGGGCGGCATCCGGGGCCTAAGCGAACTGGAGCGGCGGGTGGACTCGGGCGAGATGGCGGTGGCCTTCGCGCTGCACGCCACCTCCATGGCGCAGCTGATGGCGGTGGCGGATGCGGGCGAGGTGATGCCGCCCAAGTCCACATGGTTCGAGCCCAAGCTGGCCGACGGCCTGGTTTCCCACCTGCTCTGATCCAAAGGAACCGGCGTTGCGCGCCAACAAAATCGGCGAATCTGCGCGGCGCGATCACGCTTGATCTTGTCAGCGTCTCGCTTCGTCCTGTATAGCAATTGCAAGCAAACGAATACACAGCGCATATCGGCGCGCGAAGGAACCGGCTATGAAGAAGGATATTCATCCCGATTATCACAAGATCACCGTTGTGATGACGGACGGCACGCAGTTCGAGACCCATTCCTGCTACGGCCAGGAAGGCCAAAAGCTGAACCTCGATATCGATCCCAAGACGCACCCGGCCTGGACGGGCGGCAACCAGCAGATCCTCGACCGCGGCGGCCGCGTCAGCAAGTTCAAAAAGAAGTTCGAAGGTTTCTTAAAATAGGCAATTGCGCCTACTCTCGTGCCGCGCCATCCGCTGGCTCGCCTTCGGCGAGCTTGCGCCGTCGCGCGTAGGCATCGGCCACGCGCGCAGGCCAGCCGAAGTTCTCAGTAATTCAAAGACGTGCCCGCGAGGTGGAAGGTTACAAAGAACCACGCGAGGTAGACCATGCTGCCCGCCACGAGGGTCTGGTGCACGCGCGTCCATCGGCCGCCAACATTGCGCTGCCAAAACACCGCTGCGATCCAAGCGGCGGCAATGGCACTGGGAATCCCGAGCCACGCCAGCGCGTAGACAATGACCAGAACCGGATCGAGAGTGCTGGAGAAAATCGTGAGATCGGAGCTGAGAAGCTTTATGACTACGGCGGCTGCTACGGCCACGATATCGAGCAGAGCGGCGATCCGGATTGCCGTGTACATTCGCCGGATGGCGCTATCGTCGCTGAACTGAACCTTTCGCCAGCGCCGCCACGTTGCGAGAATGGGCCAGGCAAGCAGCGTCAGAAGTAGAATAAGAACGCTTGCGGCGAGCGCGGGGACAGCCCAGCGGGCATCTTCAAGCAATGGGACGCGATGAAACTCCATGGCCGGCGTCCGGATTTTTGGATTGGAGGCGTCCGTATCGTCGAAGAAAAGGCGGCCGCCGCCCAGCGTCTCAGAGGCATAGGTATTTGTGTCTACGCGGGTGAAGGTGACGCCCTTGCCAAATGGCCAAAAAGCGGATGATAGGCGGATATTCCCCTTTTCATCGGCCGCTACTCGAATTTGCCCGAGGAGATCGGCGATCTTGACGAAAGTCGTTTCGCCACGCCTGCTCGAATGATAGACGCCCGCAATCCGGCCGGCGTCCGGGACCGCCGCGCCTTCCGGCTTCCCGGTGGCAGCGGTCTTTGGCAGGAACCGTTCCGCAAATACGCTTGCGATGTGTGGCATGTGTTGCATTGCACCCATGCCATCGAAGGAAACAAAAACTCCAAATCCCTCATCGGGAAAAAGGTCGAGGCCACTCAGAAAGGCCATTGTCCCGCCGTTGTGGCCCAGTGTCTTATGGCCGTGCTGGCTGCCTCCAACAAAGACGAGACCGATGTAGCCGGCCGGTGTCGCGTCTTCGCCCGGCGCCGTCATTTCCGTTAGGCGTTCCTGCGACAATATACGTGCGCCTTCGAGCGAGCCCCCATTGAGCAGGGCGCGCATGAACCGCGCCATGTCCTCGCCGGTTGCTGAAAGGCCGCCAGCCGGCACGCTGGCGATGGTCACGAAAAATCCGATAGGCTTTTTCGAATTCAGATAGCCCTTGGCCATCATGGGCGCGAGCGCTTCGGGCAGCGGCTGCTTGAACGTGGAATGGCTCATGCCGAGCGGCTCAAGGATGTGGTGCGCGACGTAATCGGCGTATGGTTCGCCGGAAACGCGCTCGACGATGTAGCCGGCAAGGGTGACGCCGTAATTCGAATAGGCCGCGACGTCGCCGCGCGGGAAAATGCGCTGCGGCAAGGAGCGGGGTAGAAGGGTTCGAAGCGGCTCAGGGTCCCGCGCGCGAGAGAAGAGGTCTTTAACGTGCTCTTCGAAGCCTGCCCGGTGCCGAAGCAGGCGGCGCAGGGTAACGGGAACGCCCCCCTCCGGCGTTGGGATCTTGAAGTCGAGGTACTCGTTTACGTCGCGGTCGAGATCGAGTTTGCCCTGATCCACGAGCTGCATCACGGCGATGCCGGTGAATAGCTTGGAGATCGAGCCAGGCCGCACCAAGGCCGCATCGGCGGTAAAGGGCTTGCCAGTCTCGACATCCGCAAGGCCATAGCCCTTCGCGAACACGGTCCGGTCGCGCGCGGTGATGGTTATGGTTGCGCCAGCACCTTTGTGCATTTCGATCCATTCGGCCATGAGCGGATCGAATACCTTGGAGAGCTCTTCGGCGGTCACTGGAAGCGGCTGAGGCGCCACCTCTTCCGCCGCGGCATGGCCGGCGCCGAAAAAAAGCAACAAGGCAGCAATCATGCCGAACTCGCGGGCAGCCATTTCGATAACACCCCAATTCGTGCATTGCACTAGAGTGCGTCCGGAAAAAGCATGCCTTCGGGCTTGACCCGAAGGTGTGAGCGGTTTTTCCGATAAGACGCACGGTTAAACAAAGACTTAGAGCCCCGCTTTTGATTCCATCAAAAGCGGATAGGCTCTGACGGCACTCCTGACGCGCATTCCGCAACACCAAGCCCCGCCAAAGTAATTAATACTTGGGTCGATTTGTGGCGAATCGGTTTAGCAGGCCACACGCGTGCGCTGGCGGATGAGGGGGTAATACCAACGGTCATAAGTCTTGACCGCTCGCCGTCATTGCGAGCGAAGCGAAGCAATCCAGAGGCAAGTCATACGAAATCCGGTTGATTGGTTCAGCACAAGACCCCCCTCATCTTGTCCTTCTCCCCAAGGGGAGAAGGGACGCCCGAATTATCCGCAGCGCGAGTTATAGGGCTCCCTCTCACCTTGGGGAGAGGGCTGGGGTGAGGGGGTCTTCGCGAACCAATCAACCGGATCTGGGATCACTGATGTTGCTTCTGGATCGCCACGGTGGCCAAGGCCGCCTCGCGATGACGGGGAGTGTGCCCGAACGGTCAGGACTTTGACGGTTGGTATAAGACGGTAGGGTTATGGCACAGCGGTAGGGGGCCGCTCTACTGCTGGGCGCCGGCCGGTTGCGCGTCGCCGGCGGGTGAGGCGCTGGCTTGCTGATCGCTGCCGGCAGGGAGTTTGCCTCCTTTGCCAGAGCGGTTCGTCTTTTGCAGCGCATTCGGGTCCGCTTGTTCCGCCGGGACAACCGCCGCCGTAAACGCAGACGGCGCGGCTGGTGCCGGAGCCGCTTTAGCTGAGCCCGCCTGATAGCTTACGGGCTGCGCGGCACTCCCGGCAGCGCGCGCCTGCACCGTTGGCGCAATATATGGCGTGTCCGAAGCCGTATAGACCGGCGCCGCGGGTGCCTTCGGCGTTTGCGCGCTCGCGATTTCGGCCGGCCTCGGGGCGGGCCGGGAGATAACCGGCGACGCGGACATATCGACCAAGGGCGCGGCCTGCGCAGCTGCTGGCGCAGCCTGCATGCTTGCCGCCATCGCCACTGGCTGCTGCGCATGCGCTCCGCCCCGGGCAGGCTCGCTCTTGCTCAGGCTGGCCAAAACGGTAGGTGGCACTCCGTCGATTGTTTGAATCGTAGCTGGGTCGATCTTGGCATAGGCCGGGCAGGGATCGGCGGGTCCTGGGTCGGCCTGGCCGGGGAAGCTGACATTCACGAGATACTGCTTCGAGCAGACCTTGATGACCGGCGGCTTGCCAGTGGCCTCGAAGGCGTCGGACCCCTCCTTGAGCTTGAGCCAGAAGCGATACCAGGGACTGTCGCGGTGGCGCTGCATATTATCCGCGGTCAGGTGGAAGGGCAGCGCCTGAACGTGAAATCTCGTTTGACCTGCGTTGAAAGCCTCGCGCGCCAAAATATAGATTTCCTCGATATAGGCGTCGGTCATGGCGTAGCAGCCGGCGGATTTACAATCGCCGTGCACCATGAGTGCCGAACCGGAATGCCCGTTCGCCTGGTCGTAGGCATTGGGGAAGCCGATGTTGAAGGCGAGGTGGTAGAGGCTATGCGGGTTCATCTGGCCGCGGCTTACGGTGTAGAAGCCTTCGGGCGCTTGCCGGTCGCCTTGCTGGACCTTCGGGCCCAGGCCGCCCGACCAGGCGCAGATGGGATAGGTGCGGAAATGCTGGAACCGGCCGTCCTTCCACTTCCAGACCTCGAACTCGGATTCTTCCTTGAAAATCCGGACGAAGATCGGAGATTCCTGCCTCATCCCCTTGATGGCCAAAAGTGCCTGCGTGGAGGCCGAAAGCTGCCGCTCAGCCGGCGGGACGGAGTCCTCGCCGCCGCCGAAACCCAAAAAGCTGAAGCATCCTCCCAAGGCTAGGAGAACAGGCGCCAATAGCGCGAAACGCACAACAATCCGCATCGATCTTACCCCGTGCCCGCTTGCACTGGCTCGGTAAGATCGGCGGTCTGCATTAAGGTCCTGTTGCAATCCGCGTGCGGATTTTAGCAATCGCATTCCTAAGGCTTCGAGCTCCCGAATCGCCCCCCTGGGCGCTGTTGGCGCAGCTTGGCCGATTCATTGGGGCCAAAATAGGACTGCCAGGAAAGGTTGCGTTAAGCTTAGTGTCTCATCTCCGGATTGGCGCCCCAATCGCCGCGCGCTCGCACGGCAATCCGGAGGCAAAAGGACGCCGGTATTGGTTGCCGGGCAAGCTGGAGCGGCTCCCAAGGTCACATTACCCCGATCCATTCGCTCAAGCCGATAGCCCGCATTCCCTGCGTTCAAAGAAATGGTGAGGAGATGGCGCTGACGAGCAGTTGCGCGCCACTGGGGCAAGTATGCCTCGCTCAGACATGGCAAAGAGCTGCTGTATCTCTGGACTGATGCAGCCTAAACGTCGCATTTTTTGTTTTTCTGTTAAACGCGCGGGAACTGTAGCCTGTTACAACCGGGCAACGTGGTTAAGCGGCTCGGAGCATAACGGAGTATAAGAATGGAATTCTCGATCCGGCGAACTCTAATTACGTTGTCGCTTGGCAACCTTGCTATCTTTCTGGTGCTCGGACTGGGCGCATATTGGGGCGTCACGCTTATTGCAAGCGGTGCCAGGGAGATGAGCGAGGTTGAAATTCCGGGCATTCGCCAATCTGAAGAGCTCAACGTCGCTCTTGGCGATTTGAGGATCGCGGAAGGAGAGCTGATAGCCAATCCCGCTATTCTTACCGGTACCTTCGGAAAGGATACTGCCGATGCGAAGGGCCGGATCGAGACTTTAACCCGCGAATATGAGGCGATGCCCGGCGCCGGGGAGGTAGGCGACGCAGAGCGGCAGGCCTGGGCGAATATCAAAGAAAAGATCGCTAAGTATATTGCGCTGCACGGCCGGTTTGCCCGGATGGTCAAAGAAAGCAAACTCGATGGAGCCGGTAAGTCATTTATTGGCGAGATGGATGATGTCTACAATCCCCTTGGAACCGACCTCGACAACTTCGTTAGCTTCAAGCTTAGTGCCGCCAAAAATATTGCGCAGAAGAACGACGGGCATGCCGCCCGGGTTGCCTGGACATTAATCGTTGGTTTCGCGGCTGCTCTCCTTTTGTGCGCTCTAAATATCTGGATCGTACTCAGGGCAATCTTGAAGCCGCTGGGCTCCATCTCGGCGATGATGAAAACGATCTCCGAGGGCAGCCTTGAGACAAAGGTGGAGTACACAGACAAAAAGAACGAGATTGGCGACATGGCACGCTCGCTCGACACGTTTCGCGAGAAGTTGCTCGACGCCAAGCAACTAAGGCTAAGTAAACAACAAGACGACAAAGAAAAAAGCATGCAGCGCCGTGCTGAAAGAATTGCAATCGCCGAGCAGTTCCAGAGCAAAATCGGGGCCTTAGTTTCATCCTTTATCGCAGACGCAAAAGAGCTGCAGAAATCGGCGCAAGCTCTATCGTCCACCGCGGGAGAGACTTCGCAGCAGGTGCAATCCGTTTCTCAGGCCGCACTTGACGCCGCTTCGAATTCGGAATCGATAGCGTCCGCGACCGAACAATTGGCCCAAACGATAAAGGGTGTCGGGCGCGATGTGGCAGCAGCCGCGAAAATGGCGGAAGAAGCATCGGAGGAGGCCTCACAGAGCGAGGCTCTGGTTGCAGAGCTCGTTCAAGGATCGCAGAAAATCAACGAGGTGTTGGATCTGATTAGAACGATTGCCTCTCAAACCAACCTTCTCGCGCTTAATGCAACGATTGAGGCGGCACGTGCGGGCGAGGCTGGCAGAGGCTTTGCAGTCGTCGCAAATGAAGTGAAACAGCTTGCGATCGAAACCCAAAAGGCAACGGGCGATATCGGCCGGAAAATCGACGAGATACAGCAGGCAACTCAGCGCTCAGCCCAATCGATAAAGTCGATCTCCGATAAAATCACTGGGATCAACTCCATCTCCGCAAATCTCGCTGCCGTTGTAGAGGAACAAGACGTGGCAACCCAAGAGATTGCCCAGAATACGTCAAACTCCTCCTCCCTGGTTCAGGAGGTTACTCAGAACATTGGAGGCGTCGGCGAGAGAGCACAGCTAACCGGGTCCGAGGCGACACGGCTCACACAGTTGTCGGTCGAGCTTTCATCCAAGACAAATAACCTTAATAATGAGATTGCTACATTTATTGAGACACTGGCGGCCTGAGTTGCGCGTGCGGTGCGCGAATTCTATTTCCTGAAGTCAATTTCTGGATTTGGACGCATCGCGCCGTTCCCGTAGCCGCCGCGGAGGCGGGGCGTCAAGCAAGCCATTGTGTCTACGGCAGAAGGGATGCCGCGGCCGCGCGCGATCTTGTGAGTTCCCCACCGGCCGCCGCGGCCGGACCTTCGAGATGAAAAAGTCCAGCGACGCTTCCGCTTCGCGCCGAACTCTTTCTTCTTAGAGTCTGTCCGCTTTTGATTGGATCGAAAGCGGGGCTCTGGGTGCTTGTTGAATCGTGCGTCTTATCGGAAAAACCGCTCATACCTCCGGGTCAAGCCCGAAGGCATGCCTTTCCGGACGCACTCTAGGGCGAAGCAAACTGCAGTCTTGATTGTGCGCCCATTCCACGGAGCTGCTAAAGGGAGGAGCGGACACAAGAACCGTCGCGCAGTTCCCTGTGCGGATCAAGCCTTCGTGAGATTAGCGGGAAGTGTTGATCGGCGGATCGCCTCAGCTTAGCATTGGGGCGCTGGGCAGTTTAGATCGCAAACTTCGTGGGGCTATGAGTATGTCTGTTTCCCAAGCGCTCACACCGCATCTCCCGTCTTTGCGCCGTTTTGCACGGGCGTTATCCGGTTCGCAGGAAAGTGGCGACGCCTATGTCGTAGCACTGCTGGAAGCGATCCTCGAAAGCGCCGCCATGTTCCCGCCTGGGCTGCCGCCCAAAATCGCGCTTTACCGCCTTTTCCTGAAAATCTGGAACTCCGTTGACGCGAACGCCTTCCCCAATTTCAACGCCAGGGAAAACCTCGCTTTGCGAAACCTGCAGACCCTGACGCCGAGGCCGAGGCAGGCATTTCTGCTGCTAACCTTGGAGGGGTTCAAGCCAGAGGAAATCGCGGCGATCTTGGATTGCGACGTTGGCGAGGTTGGAGAGCTTGTAACCGCCGCCGACCGGGAAATCGCGAGCCAGCTCGATCCGGCGGATATACTGATCGTCGAGGATGAGGCGCTCACGGCCTTCGATCTTGAGCAACTGGTTAAAAGCCTGGGGCATCGCGTTACCGGCTTGGCTCGCACGCACAAGGAGGCGATTGCGCTTGCGAAGCGCCACAAACCTCAGCTCATCCTTTCGGACATCGAGCTTGCGGATGGCAGCTCGGGCCTCGATGCCGTGAACGAGATCCTCCGCAGCTTCGAGGCGCCCGTCGTCTTCGTTACGGGGCACTCGGAGGTGCTGTTGACCGGTGCCAGGCCCGAGCCCGCATTCTTGATTGCGAAGCCGTTCAACGCAGAAACGTTGAAAGCGGTGATCGGCCAGGCCCTGTTTTTTGAAGTCCGGTCCCGGATAGAACCCGCCGGAAAAGCCAACGGCACGCATCCCATAGCATTGTCCGCGGCGGAGTAGGGCCGTTATCGGCGATTTGCGGCATGAGTTCAGCCCGCGTCGTGCATAGCGAAAGTCACAATGTGAAGGGCACGGCTTCAGCGTCAGCGTCAAGCGTCTGCAAGACACACTGGGCTGGACAGGCTAGGCGCCAGCGGAATCCTTCCGGCGCGTAAGTCAGCGTCACTTCGGCATTCAGCTCCGCGCGAGGAATATCCTCGATCACCACCGTGCCGAAGCCGGTCTGCGCGGGAGGCGCCACCGGCGGCCCGCCATGCTCGGTCCAGGCCAGCTCGAACCTCGCATCCCCCGCCGCTTCGGCCGCCGCCCGCCACTCGATCCTTACCCCGCCCGTGGGGCTTGAGAGCGCGCCGTACTTTCCTGCATTCGTCGCCAGCTCGTGCAGCGCCATGCCAAGAGTTTGGGCCGCGGATGCCGTAATCAGAAGGGGCTGTCCCTTAAGCTCTACGCGCGAGCCGGCCGCATCCTCGAAATGGGCGAGCTGAGACCGCGCAAGCTCATCGAGGCGCGCGCCTTTCCAACTGCTCTTGACGAGAAGGTCGTGGCTCGCGGCCAGCGCTTCGATGCGCGCTTCGAAACGGCTCATGAATTCGCTGGGCTTCGTGGCGAAGGTTTGCCTCGCGACCGCCTGCACCAGCGTTAGCAGGTTCTTGGAACGGTGGTTGACCTCGCGCGCGAGCAGGCGGATGTTCTCCTCCTGGCGTTTGCGCCCGGTGACATCGGTCACAAGCGCGAGCATCCTGTCGGGCTTGCCTGCCGCGTCCGTCAAGAGCGAGACGTGCTTGTGCGCCCAAATGAGCCTGCCGTCCTTGCCCGTGTATCGGATCAGCGCCTCGAACGAGGGTATCCATTGCTGGAGCAGCCGGCTGTAATTGGCGGTGTCCGCCTCGCGATCGTCTGGATGCACCAAGCCGGAGAAATTGAGCGCCCGAAGCTCCTCCTGGGTATGACCCAGCATTTCGGAGTAGGCGGGGTTGCAAGATTGGAAGCGCCCTTCGAGGTCCGTAATGGCAATGCCGATCGCAGCGTGATCGAATATGCCGCGAAACCGCTCCTCGCTCTCGCGCAGAGCCTCTTCGGCGCGCTAGCGTTCTGTGATGTCGACACACACTGCCGCGACCCGGAATGGCACGCGTCCGCTTGTTCCCACGCGAAAATCTACGCGGCCGATCAAGGCCATCCAGCGAATTTCGCCGCCCGGAATTACGAAGCGGAAATCCATCCTCATGTGGCCGCCATTCGCGCCTTTGAGGCCGGCTTCGTACCCTGCCATGAAGCGAGCCTTGTCGTCCCTATGCACCCGGGCGAAGGCATCTTCGATGTTGGCGCTGCAAATGGCCGGAAGGCCGAGCATGGCTATTAGCTGGGGTGAGTAGGAAGCGCGGCCGGTCTCCAGATCGATGGCGAAGGTGCCGATGCCTGCGGCTTCGGTGGCTAGCCGCAGCCGCGCCTCGCTTTCAAATATCGCGTCCGCGGTCCGGTCCGGGACCGGTTGCGCAGCATGCTGCTGCTGGGGAGGCAGCGTAGGTCCGGCCTTTTCGCGCTCTGTGAGCTTCTCAACGAAGATCGCGATGCCCCCGCCGTCCGCACTTCCCCAGGGCCATACCTCCCATCTTGTCCATTGTCTGTGGCCATCGATCCGGGAACGATGCTCCCGCTCCTTCCGCACGCTCTCGCCCGAAAGCGCCCGCCGGTGCACCTCCTTGCACTCTTCCGGCGTATCGGGGAAAACCTCGTAATGCGAGCGCCCAACGAGGCTCGCAGGGGCAAGTCCAAGATCGGCGTGCCAGCGTGGGCTAGCCGCAATGTAGTGCATGTTGCGGTCGAGCAGCGCCATAGCTAGCGGCGCCTGTTCGATGAACGAGCGGATCTGCTCGCTCTCCGCGGGGAAGGAGGCCCGCCTCCGTCTTCCTGCGCCGAATGCCGCCAGTGCGGCGCTACGCAATCCTCCGAAGCGCCCGGTTGGCTCGCGGCTCATAACCGTACTCCCGCCCTCTTTGGCGCGCCTTGCTCTTTGCTAGGCGTGCGGCTCGCGGTGCCAGACGGCGCGAAGGTTATGTACTTAACAGCCACCATGCCGGCTAAAGTATAACACCTCCGCAACTTAAGCAATAATAAGAGTGTGACAGCAGTAACTTAGGCGTCCGTACTTGTTCTAAGCCGGTAGCGGCGAGACGCCTACGATATGCGGATGTAGAAAGATAAGCGAGAGATAAAGCACGAGCGCGGCAATAAGTGGCAGGACTTGCGCGCGCAAACCGGCTCCGCTGACCCGGCCGGCCAAGACGGCTGCGAGGGGCAGCAAGGATGTGTGCGCGGTTCGCTTTGCCCAGAGCTCCGGCCCCCATTCGCGCCGCTTGCGGGCGTCGAACATCGCCATGCCCGCCAGTCCGAACGAGGCGAATAGCCCAAACAATATAACATGGGCGAGGTCGCCGTTGGGAACCATGTGGGCGGCGGCCCAGAGCGTTACCGCCCACAGGATCGGGTGCCTGGTAATGCCGGCGATTCCGGGCCGGCTGGGGTCGAATGCCGCGCCATTGAGCCCGGTAATGGAAAATGGGTCCGGCGCCGCAAAACCGAAGGCGGCTAGCAAGCAGGCGAAGGGCATAACGATGTTCGGCGCCCAGAGTTGCCAGGGCGCGAAGCTCCATAGCTCTATCCGGGGCGCGTGCCCGGCCGCTGCGATGAGCCAGGCGAACACCGCCAGCGATACGATGGAATAGAGCACTGTATAGGCTCGCCCTCCGAGCCGCTTGCGGAGTGCGCGCTTTACCGCGGGCCTCGCAGGCACGCTATGGGAGGCGAGAAACACCACAAGCGCCATTGCAAACTGCGCCCATTCACCTTGCGCGGCCGTCATGCCAAATTCCGGTCATTATTTCGCAAAAAGGCCCTCATCGTATGGCGCTCCTGTCATCGGCGAATATGGCTTCCAGCGCCGCCTTCTCGCGCGACACGATTTTATCGAGAAACTCGGCTGCGCCGTTCATCCGGCGGAACGCGGTGTATCCCCGCTCAAGGAAATTTTGCAAGCCGGAGAGCCCCGCTGCGGCAGCCGGCCCGCGCATCACGGTCAGCGTGGTGCCGATCAGCGGCATCTTTGTCAGGCGGTCGAGGGACTGGCCGAGATGGAAGATAAGCTCGACTTGGCGTTCGCGATCCGCCCGGCGGCCGACGGCGTGGTACGCCTCCGCATAGTCCGCGTCCGTCAAATCCAAGACCTTGCCGCCCAGCGCCGCGAGCATGGCGGCATCGAGCGACTCCGATAGGGCATTCAGCTCGAAGGCATCGGCAACGGTTTCGAGCCCGGCAACCGGTAGCGCGGTGGTCATCAGCGGTAGGATAAGGCGGACGGCGCGCTCGTGCCGGCTCAGGTCCTTTGGCCCGTAAACGTCGCTTAAGAAAAAGGACGCGGTGGCGCCATAGCGGGGGCTTTCGAGCAAATCGCGGTGCGTGCGCGCGAGCCGGGCCGCCTGCCACACACGGAGCGCTTCGCGTTTCGCCGGTGCGCTGGGATCGCCCGCGAGCGCGTCGCGCACCGCCGCCGCCGCATCGAGTTGCGCTTCAATGCGTTTGACGATCTCGCTCTTGGTAGTCAAGCGTTTCCCTTTGCGGTGTGCTTACCGGATGGGCGCATCCTTATGGCTCGCCCGGAAATAACTGCGTCGTATGGCGCCGGAATTTTGTC
>JBKQNN010000095.1:0-3027 GCA_052145975.1 Rhodomicrobium sp.
AGCTCGCCAAGGCGAGCTTGCGGGGAGAGGGCTGGGGTGAGGGGGTCTTCGTGAAGCAATCGAGCGGATCCGGCATGACGCATCTCCCTCAGGGGGGAGACAGTCCCTTTTTTCTATAGTCTGGCCGTTTCAACATGGATGGCAGGATCGCCGGCCGACACCGCACCGATTATGCGTGCCGAAGGGTAGCCGCCAGCAACGATCGTCTGCAATACGGCGTCCGCCCGTTCCGGCGCGCAGGAAACCAACAGGCCGCCGGAGGTTTGAGGATCGGTCAATAGGGCGCGCCTCCACTCCGGGAAATCGGCTGGAAGCCTGACACTTGCCCCATAGCTCTCCCAATTGCGTCCCGATGCGCCGGTGATATAGCCTTCCCGGGCAAGCCGTTCAGCATCGATCAAGAGCGGCACCTCATTGCAGCGAATGACAAGTGCGTGCCCCGAACCCCGGGCCATTTCCATTGCATGCCCTAACAGCCCAAACCCGGTGACGTCTGTGATGGCATGAACATCGGGATTTTTGGCAAGGTCTGCGCCAATAGAATTAAGCAGAGTCGCCATCGCAATCATTTCTGCGTAGCTCTCTGGCGCCAAGGCGTCTTTCTTGAATGCGGCGGAGTAAATCCCTACCCCGATTGGCTTGGTTAGGATCAGCGCATCGTCAACCCGCGCCTCATCGTTGCGGCGAACGTGTTCCGGCCGGCAGGTGCCAATGACGGCAAGTCCATATAAAGGTTCGGGACAGTCGATGGAATGGCCGCCCGCAACCGGAATTCCGGCGGCTGCGCAGACGGAAGCGCCACCGTTTAGAATTTCGCGCACGGTCTCCACGGACAGCTTGCCGAGGGGCATCCCGAGGAGTGCCAGCGCCATGACCGGCTTGCCGCCCATCGCGTAAATATCGGAGATGGCGTTGGTTGCGGCGATCCTGCCGAAATCGAAAGGATCGTCGACCATGGGCATGAAAAAATCGGTCGTGGCAAGAATGCAAGTATTCTCGTCGAGCTGCCATACTGCTGCGTCGTCGCCCGTTTCCGTGCCAACGAGAAGCTGTTTGAAAGGCGCGGCGGCCGGCTGTCCCGCTAGAAGCTGCTGCAAAACCGACGGTGCGAGCTTGCATCCGCAGCCGCCGCCATGAGCAAGGCTCGTGAGGCGAGGTTTGGGAGCGTTCATGTATTTTTCCTTGTGAAAAATGAGGGTGGAAACCGTGGCAGCCGGCGCGTTGCGCGCGCCCGGCAAAAATCTTGATTCAGAGATGCGTTGAAATTTAAGGCTTTTGCGGCGCCCTGTTGAGAGACGGCTTGGAATTGTTCAGCGGCAGGCGCCCGCCATTCAGAGGGGCCGGCTGCCGGTGTGCCTAGTTGTGAGCCCCGAACCTCGGGAGCGCAGTTGAGCCGCATTGCCGGACGATTGTCTTTTCTTTTCTCGGACAGGTCAATGGGGGCCGGGCAAGAGAACAAGCCAGGCGGCGCACATATTTTTGAACGATCCCTATGCAGGGCTTGTAGCGCAGCCGCAGTTCGTTATAGTCTAGCCGCGGTAATACAGCTTTTTTGGGAAGCCTCGCGGAAAAGAATGAGGCCATAACTAAGTATAAATGAAGACACAGAGGAAGGAAGCGTCCATGAACATCGAAGTCTCCCGCCGTCATTTTATGAAAATGGCGGGGACGGGTGTGGCGGGGACGGCCTTGGGAGCGTTTGGTTTTACGGCTGCGGAGGCGATGGTTGCCTCGCATGTAAGGCCCTTTAAGCTCGCGATGGCCACTGAGACCCGAAACACCTGCACCTATTGTTCGGTCGCGAGCGGCATCATTATGTATAGCCGCGGCGACATCAAAAAAGGTGAACAGGCCGAAATCTTCCACATCGAAGGTGACTCGGACCATCCAACCAATCGCGGAACGCTATGCCCCAAGGGCTCGGCTCTGCTCGACATAGTGCACGCGAAGACGCGCACGAAATACCCGCAAGTTCGCGAGCCCGGCTCAAAAGAGTGGCAGCGGATTTCGTGGGACGAAGCGCTCGGCCGGATCGCGCGGCTCATGAAAGACGACCGCGACCGGAATTTCATCGCTACGAACAAAGATGGCGTGACGGTCAATCGCTGGACCACGACAGGCTTCCTCGCCGCATCGGCAACAACCAATGAAACGGCGTTCCTGACCTACAAGGCGGTCAGAAGCGCCGGTATGCTCGCATTCGATAACCAGGCACGTGTTTGACACGGCCCGACGGTGGCCAGTTTGGCTCCGACGTTCGGCCGTGGTGCAATGACGAATTCCTGGACTGACATCAAAAATACCGACCTTGCCATCATCATGGGCGGCAATGCCGCGGAGGCCCACCCTTGCGGCTTCAAATGGGTGACAGAGGCGAAGGCTCATCGCGGCGCAAAGCTGATCGTGGTCGATCCGCGCTTCACGCGCTCGGCATCCGTTGCCGACCTTTACGCTCCGATCCGGCAAGGCACAGATACCGCCTTCCTGCTGGGCGTCATCAATTACTGCATCCAGAACGATAAGATTCAATGGGAGTATGTGAAGGCGTTCACCAACGCGCCCTATCTCGTACAGGAGGGTTACGGCTTCCACGATGGCCTGTTCACGGGCTATGACGAGGCTAAGCGCGACTACGACCGTTCGTCGTGGAATTACGAGATGGGCGACGATGGCTTCGTCAAGGCCGACGATACGCTCCAGCATCCGCGCTGCGTCTGGAACCTGCTCAAGGAGCACGTGAAGATTTACACGCCTGAGCTGGTCTCGCGCATCTGCGGCACTCCGCAGGATAAGTATCTTAAAGTCTGCGAGATGATTGCTGAGACGTCGGCCCCGGACAAGGCGATGACGTCGATGTACGCCCTTGGCTGGACGCAGCACTCCAAAGGCTCGCAGAACATCCGTTGCATGGCAATGGTACAGTTGCTCCTCGGCAATATCGGTGTACGCGGCGGCGGCATGAATGCGCTACGCGGTCACTCCAACATTCAGGGGCTGACCGACCTTGGCCTGATGTCGAACCTCATT
>JBKQNN010000096.1:0-8810 GCA_052145975.1 Rhodomicrobium sp.
CGCCGATGGAAAGCCCGACGCCGTGCACCGATAGGGGATAACGCTCGCGTACCCATTCGAGAAAGCGATGCGGCGCGCCGCCCGCACCCATGTAGTTCTCGGCATGGACCTCGAACCAGCCCACGCCAGGCGGGCTTTGCATGAGGTCTTTCATATGCTCCGGCTTCAGCCCGATCCCGGCCCGCGCCGGGATCGGAGCCGCTACGCGATTTCCCGCAGAATGTACGGCAAGCATGGGGCAGTTCCTCGCCTCAGTCCTCAGTGATTCGCATTATGGTCACGCCCCTCACCCTGTCCCTCTCCCCATGGGAGAGGGAACGCCCTAACAACGGCTGCGACGGGACTCCCTCTCCCATGGGGAGAGGGTTGGGGTGAGGGGCGTGACCTATGGATAGGACGCGCCCTAGCTCTTGCCCGGCTCTAGGGTGCCGTGCTGCTTGGAGCCGGTCGCGAGCGTCACCTCGGTCGTGAGGCAGGTCCCTTTTGGCACGAGCGCCCAAGCGGCTTTCTCGTAATCCGCCTTCGCCATGCCGGCGCAGCTATTGTTGCCCGTAGAGGCGCAGTCGTTGTGCCCGGCCTTCGAGATGCCGTAGCATTTTTCCTTGGCGCCATCGCCGGCCGCCTGGGCTGGAACGGCGGCCAGCGTCAAGGCGGCGGCGAAGGCGCTGACGAGAGCGTTGCGGGAGGGATTGCTCATGCGTATTAACTCCTTTGGGCAAAAAGAACTTGAAGGGCTCACAGCGGGGATTACGTTGCAGCGGCCTTTTGCGTTACAGCGGTGGCAGCAGTGTTATTATTTGCATGGACACGGGCCTGGCTAGTAACAAACGGATGCTATGCAACGAATTGACTAAGGAGCAGCAAGCGAGTGCGCGGCGAAGAAGCCCAATGGGCCGGTTGGATGCGGGCTGCGAGTGCCGGCGATAATGCCGCTTACCGCCGCTTGCTAGAGGCGCTGGCATCCTTCTTGCGGAAGGTTGTCCGGCAAGGATTTATGAGGGCCGGCCTCGCCACCGGCGACGTGGAAGACGTGGTACAGGAAACGCTGCTTGCCATTCATTTGAAACGCCAGACGTGGGACGCGGACCAGCTTTTCACGCCCTGGGTAAGGGCGATCGCGCGCAACAAGCTCATCGACAATTTGCGCCGGCGCGGGAGCCGGACAGAGCTGCCCATCGAGGACTTCATCGACGTTCTGCCAGCCGAGCCCGCCTCCGGGGAGCTTTCGGCGTGGGAGGCGGACAGGCTCTTGTCGGTGCTCAATGGCCGCCAGCAGGAGATCGTGCGGGCGATTTGCGTCGAGGGCATCAGCATCCGCGAGGCTTCGGCCCGGTTCGAAATTTCCGAGGGTGCCACCCGCGTGGCCTTGCATCGGGGCTTGAGCGCGCTGGCGGCAGCCTATAGGAGCGGGGAGCAATGAAAACGAACAATCTTATCAACGCGCTCGCGCAGGACCACGCGGCACTTCCCCAACCCCAGCCTCTGCGCTGGACCTTCCTCCAGGCGATGGCGGCCGGATTTGGCGTTGCGGCGATTGCGTTCGCGCTGACGCTGGGCGTCCGGCACGACGTGGCTTCCGCCATTCTAACCTGGCGATACGATTTCAAGTTTGTGGTGACGCTTACCTTGGCGGTTACGTCCGCGAGGCTCGTGTGGCAGCTTGCCCGCCCCGCCGCCGATCCGCGTTCCGCTGAGCTGACCGTCGCGGCGGCGCCGCTGCTTCTGTTTAGTGCGGCCCTGTACGAGCTTTGGGCGCTGCCTGAGAGCGCCTGGCTTCCGCGCGCGATGGGATCGCATTCAGTGGCATGTCTCATAAGCATTACGCTCCTGTCGATGGGACCCCTCGTGGCCGCGTTCTATGCGCTACGGCGCGGCGCGCCACTGCGGCCGGGTTTGGCGGGCGCTGCTGCGGGGCTGCTCGCAAGCGCGCTTGCCGCAACGCTCTACGCCATGCACTGCCCGGACGATTCGCCCCTGTTCGGCGCCATCTGGTACACCGCCGCAATGACGCTGGTCGCCTGCGCGGGATGCGTTGCCGGACGGCGTTGGCTGCGCTGGTAAGCTTGGCGGGACCGGCCGCTAACCGCCTGTTAACCCATTTTGTTCGCATTTTGCCGTGGCCTGCGCTGCTGTTCGACATTGAAATAATATAGCAGATGCTCCTTAAGAATTCATACCGCGCAGCGCGCGTATATTAAGTCATTGAAACCTATGCGCAAATGTTTCAGGCACCTTATCATCCTCTGCCAGAGTTTTGGTTAACATTAAAACTAAGAATATATTTTATAGTATTTTGGAGTCGCAGAAATCGCCCCGAAGCGGGAAAAAATTTGCAGAAAGACGGCGGCGAAAAATATGAAGAGCCGCCGTTTACCTTGCGCGTATTAACCACGATAGGCGCCTACACGAAATCAACTCTCCGTTAAGGTTCGCTTCCAGGGCGCAAAAAGCTGTTTGCAAACCTGGAAGTTGGGGTAAACAGCTCCCTGCCGCATGCGCGGTATCACGAGCGGCAGGACCGCCGGGCTTTTCAATGGGGATGAGGGCTTTGTGGCTGAAGGATACGTCAGATGGAAGGACTTGAGGGGTGTATACGCCGGCTCGCTCGCTGCGCTCGATGAATGGATCGATACTCTTCAGCGGGACGCTGAACTGGAGCAGCCGATGGCCGTTGAAGTGGAGCGGGAGGATGGGAAGGTTCTATATATCGGCCTGGGCTACAATGAGGCTGTATTAAGCTTCGCCGCTTCAATAAATCCGCCTCATTATGTAGCTATCTCAGGCAGAACTGGCAGAGGAAGCGAAGAAAACGTGGATTTCTATTTCTACGGCATATGGAACGAAGTACCGCGCAGGTTTCTGGTGCCGATGATGCATGCGCGCACGGCACTGCGCTTATTCTGGGAAACTGGTGAACGTTCCAACGTAGTCTCCTGGGAAAAGATTTGATGGCACCCAGAGGGCCTATCTTGGGGAGCATAATCGCACTTCTACTTTGTCCGAGCGGGCGAGATCTGCTATTATTCTGCCATAGCCAGCAAAATCGAAACCATCCATAAGAAAGTGGCCGCCGCTATCGAAAGCGTGCTCAAGGCTTGGATGGGACGGTTTTATTCAGGCGCTGCCGGCCGGTTTTCTGCAAAACCTCTTATCAGATTTGGCGTCGACCAAGTCGCGACACCCGTTCCGGCGAAATCGCGATCCGTTGTCCAAATATCGGCGTCGAGACTCCAGGCGAGCGCCAGCATATGGGCGTCTCTCGCCGATCCGTTGCGGCTTTGCACTGCTTCTGTAAGGACGATCTCGCTCTGCTTGAGAAGGGGCAGCAGCGCGCCAACCGGAACGATAGTCATTTCCGCAACCAGGCCATCGAGGATCGCCAGAAGCTCGGGCTGTTTCAAACCAAGCTCGATGCGCCTGCGAGCTTCTTGGACGGCACGGTCTGTCGTAACCAGCCGCGCCCGGCGCGCAGCTTCGAGAATCGCACCGGAGCTTCTGCCCCGCGCGGCTGCCACCAATATGGCAACGTCAACCGCAAGTGTCGAAGACGGCGCTCTCACGAGTGCGGGTGTTCGGCCAGAAGCGCGCGCACCGCCTCGACCGGCCAATCCACCGGATCGGCCTCGCCGAAGGCGGCAAGCGCCGTATCGTCCGCCGCCGCATCGCGCCCCTTCGCCAACGCTTCGGCGCGGGCCAGTACGGCGGCGAGCCGGGCGGGATCGGCAGCCTTCAGCGGCACGAGTAGCCCCACCGTCCGGTCGCCCGATTTCACAGGCGTAGGGCCGGGCAGGGCGCCGATGGTCTCGCCCGACATTTTCTGCAAGTCGCGAATGCTGATGTGGTTCATGCTCTCTACATACACCCGTAGAAAAAGCAATGTTGCAACTGGGCCTATGCGAATAGCTTCTCGATGTCTGCTGTGGCGCGGAAAAGCTTCATTGGCGTTTCTGGAAAGGGCAAGAAGCTCTCGCGCTTGTAGAAGCGCCGCGCCGCATCGTCCTTCGCCTCGACGATAACCGCGAAGGAAGCGATTTCGCTTCGCAGCGCGCGAAACAGCGCATCTGCCACCGCTTACACGCCCGTGGCTTCACGGTAGCGGCGAACCGTATCGCGCAAACGCTCGTTGACGGGCTTTGGGTTTAGGAGCGCCACAACAAAGGCTTCGCTGTCCCGCACCGGCAATTCGAGGTGATGGTGCACCTCGATAGCCCGCCGAGCGGCGTCCTGCACACTCGTCAGGACAAATCCGTGACCGTCCGGCCTTGCAGAGCGGCCGCGCGCTCGATCGGCATTTTCTGCTGCGCCGTCACCCGCGTTTCAAGGCGCTGGGTGCGCGTGCGGTCAGCGCCCGGCCACCTCAAGTGCTTTACAGGACACCGTGGAGGACACCAAGATGCCTGAGGAGACCCTTGCTGCGCGCCGGCAAGCCGCCAGTCCCGCGATCCGCCTCACCAATCTTCGCATCTGAGCCCCTCGACGCGATTGAACTCGCCCAGATTGCCGGTCACGACGATGAGCCCGCGGCTGCGCGCATGGCCCGCGATCAGCACGTCGTAGCCGCCAATCGATTGGCCTTCCCGCTCCAGCTTCGCCCTGATTTCGGCCGCGTGGCTCGCGGCTTCCAGATCGAACGGCAAGACTTCGAGGCGCGCCGCGAACCGCTCCACTTCAAGCCGGTTCTGCTCGGGCCGCGCCGATTTCGCCGCGCCATGGAGTAATTCGGTTAGGACGATTGTGGAGATACAGAGGCCATCCGCCTCGCGATTAAAGCGTTCGCGAAGTGTCTCGGGACGGTCCCTAAGAACCCGGATGCACAGATTGGTGTCCAGCATGTAGCGGAGCATTAAAAAGGCTCCCGCTCCTGCGCCGGCGGCTGATCGCGAGGCCCAAGCTCGATGCCCGGAGCATCGAAGAAATCGTCCCAGATCGCGCCCGCCGGCACGATGACGCGCCGCTTGCCGTCACGAAGCACGGTTACCTCCTTGACGCCGTCCGGGAAGGCCACATCCTTCGGCAGACGCACCGCCTGCGAACGGTTCGAGCGGAATAGCTTTGTGCGGACCATCGCGATCCCTCCTTTGGCCGCGATTGTGAGACGAAGGGTGGGATATGTCAATGGGATATATCTCCTCCGCCGCGCTACTCCTCGCTAAAGAAATCCTCGTCCAATCGCTTGAATTCGAGAATGCGGCTGGACCGGACGCCGACGGAGTGTTCGATCATCAACTCTGTGAGACGCTTTCCATCTATCAAAATGATCCGCTGCGGAATGCGTGAAGCAAACTCTATGGCAGGCGCGGAAAATGTCGAAGTGGTTACAAAGACGCCTTTCATCGCACCCATTCCGACAAGGCTTCCGGTAAAGGCTTGGATGTCGGGACGTCCTACCGATGTGCCGGGGGAGTAACGTTTTGCCTGGACGTAAACGCGATCAAGTCCCAGCACGTCCTCGTTGATCACGCCGTCAACACCGCCATCCCCGGATCGCCCGAGTTGCTCGGAGGCATTCTTGTGAGAACCGCCGTAACCCATCGCGACCAGGAGGTCGACGATTACACGCTCGAAGAAGCTTGGGCTATTTTGAAGAATGCGGTCGAGCAGGTCGGCGCGTAAAGCGGCCTGTGCGCTATTATAGGCTGCTTCCACGGCCTCTTCAGGCGTCGCTTTAGACGGGGGCACCGGTTGAGTAGTTTCCGCCGCGTCATCCGATTGTTCGTTCCGGTAAAACTCACGGAATGCCGGGATGGACAGCAGATACTGAGTGTCAATCTTAGCGGGGTGGGTTGCCAGCAATTGCCTTCCCGCCACAGTGATTACGAAGCGCCCCCGCTTTGGACTTTCGAGAAGTCCGGCCTTGGTTAGGTAAGACTTTGCCCAATGAATGCGGTTATGAAGCAATCGCTGTCTGCCGCTTGCAAGCATTTCTTGCCGCTCAGCCTCGCTCAAACCGAACCGTGCCGCCACCTCGGCCTCCATCAGCGGTACGGAAGTTTCGCCTTTTGCCGCTATCTCCAAGACAGGAAGCATGAGGGATTGGTAGTCCGGAATAGTCATGATGAAGCTCTGTGCAGAAAGAATCGCCGATTATGCCGTCCATCGGTATCACGTCACGCGACGCTGACGAAGGGCGAAGAATTTTCCGGCGCGGCAGCAGCCTCATTTCCGGCGGTAGAACAGCGCCCGCCTCTCCGGGACGAGCTGGAGCAGAATATCGTAGTCGCTGACATTCGCGGTTAGCACCGACAGGCCGAGCTTCCGCGCCTGCAAGAACAGCACGCAATCCTGCAGCGCGCGCATTGAAGCGCAATGAGCTACGGGGGGTGCTTTTGGGGGGTGTCATGTGAGCGGGCTCAGCATGCTGTCGGTTTCGATAGCCTGCAAGGCTTCCTCAAGCGTGACCGCGTAATATAGCGGCAGCCATTCCCCGGTATATCTGTGATACATAACATTGAAACGGAGTTCCGAACCGCCCGGCGCGTGATCCAGGCGTGCGAAACCGCTATCGAACTCTTCGCCCGCATTATCGGAAAAGCCTGAACGGTAGCGCGTGATGAAGCTGTATTTGGTGCCGCGCCATTTGCCGGAAATGTCTACTGGATAGTTGAATTGCATAGGCTTGATCTCCGGTAGAAACTTAGGTTTCAGCTTTTCCGCGATTAAGAGCTCGCAAGTGGCGGCGATACGGGCCTTGTCCTCGGGCATGAGCGCCCTTGCCCATACCCATCCGGCTTTCTGTCCTGTCTTGGCTTTTGCTTTCGGCTTCGAAGGTGGCATGACGTTCTCTCCCAACCGCCGAAGCTTATACCTGCCTTGTCCGGCTGTCAGGGATGCACCGGCGGCTTATCCCCTACTCCCACTCAATTATTCCGGGCGCCTTGGAGGTCACATCGTAGACGGCGCGGTTGACGCCCTTCACCTCGATGACGACGCGGGTGGCAATCCAGAAATTGCGGTGAAGTAGCGCAAGGCGCGACAGCGCAGTTGAAGAATTACACCAGCAAGCGGGCCGGTTTGCCCCTGGCATCGACAAGTTCCACAGCCTTCTTATCGAAAGAGACAAAGACGTCCGCGCCGAGCCAGCTGCCTTCGAAAGCGGTGACGCCATCGGCAAAGTCGCCGCCAGCCTCCAATAATTCCAATCCCGCTTCGGCGGCGGGGCGGTTTACTTCAACATTGGCCGCGTTCATCAACGAGCGGATCGTCTTGGAAATCTCAGGCGCTGGGATTTTGTAGACTCGCGACAAAACCCAAACCAGTTCGCAAAGAGCCGGGATCGTCAGCGCTATGGCCTCCGCATCCGCGAGTGCCTTCCGGGCGGCGGCGCTTTGCAGCTCATCGTCTCCCACGATTGCGCGAACGAGCACATTGGTATCGGCCGTAATCTTCACCGCTTGCCCGCCCAGCCCGAAGCGGCGGCCTCGTTCATCTCCTCAATGGACAGCGACGGTCCGCCCGGCCGTTTCAAGGAATTGAACACATCGGAAATCCTGCCTGCCGGCCGCTCCGCCCGGACCTCGATCCGGCCATCGGGAAGCATTTCGACAGCGAGCTTCCCGCCCGGCTCGACGCCGAGATGTTTCAGCAGACCCTTGCGGAGCGTGATCTGCCCCTTTGAGGTGACGGTAAGTGTGCTCATGGCAGCATAGTAAGGCAAAACAGCCTTACATTCAAGGGGCGCTGCAAATCCTTGTACCCCTACCCTCCGGCCGCTAAAGAGAGGATCGAGCGCACGATCTCCCGCTTTTCTTCCGACAAACCGGCAAGACGGCTCTCATCCAAATACCCCTCACTAATGAGACGGGCAAAGACAAGGAGAAGCTGGGAGTAACGGTAATCGAACGTCTCGCCGATCTCCCGGCGCTGCTGACGCAGATAGTCTTCGATCTCCCACAAATCGGAAGGCTTTGCCACGGCGGCAGCCCGCCTCTTGAATTCGGCCATAACCTTGGTGAGCGCCGCTTCTAGAGCCGAATCGAATGCCTCGCGCGCGACCCTCTTTTCTGAGGACGACCATTTGAGATCGTGCAGAACCATGAAAGAGCTTCCACTGCCAAGTTGAAGAGCCTCTGGCTATTCCCACTCGATTGTCATTTATACGATGTTTATGTGTAAAATCAATGTGATGCGTAAGTTTCATTGTTCGATACCATGAAAAATACCATATACAGATGCTTGGGCTAGCGTGGAGCTGCGCGTCCGCGTCTCCCGCCAACAAACAAACCCCAAAGCCGGTGCCGGGATTGCGCGGCTCGAAGGCCATCGCGGCAGAGTGTACGCGCTCGCATCCCTGACGGATGGCGGCCTCACCTCCGCGTCTTGGGATAGGAGCGGTGGACGCCTCTCTGAGCGCTGTTTGCGATGCTCTTATGGCCACTGCGAGAGTGAGCGGCGCATCGCTTGGTAGCGGGGCCTCTTGCGCCAAAGTCAAAATTCCCGCCGTGGCAAAGCTCTACGGCCTTGGCCCTGGACGAAAATCCGTTCCATCGGGCGCCGCCGAGATGCCGGAAGTCAGGCCCCGGTACTCGCCGCCGCAGCCAGAAGCTTGACCTTCAGCAAATACACGCCGGTATCCGCTACTTCGATCCTGATGTTGAGCGTTTTGCACAACGCGGCCAGGGCGGCTGGAAAGTCGCTTGCCGCGACGGACCGCTTGCCTGCCGCCGCGCACGCTTTCGAATAGGCCGCGTACAGGGCCGCGATTTCCACCTTGCCGCGGCCGGGCACAAGGATGCCGGCCATTATCTGCGCCACGTTGCCGATCGGATTGGGCTGCGATGTAATCAGCCGCGGCTTGGGCGCTACAGGGGAGG
>JBKQNN010000097.1:0-17031 GCA_052145975.1 Rhodomicrobium sp.
AGAAGAGGGGCCTTTTGTTGAAGCTCGGCAATCGGCCCGGTAAAGCGGTGCGACATGACGAGGGCGAATAGCAGGCTTAGGGTGGATATTCCGCCCCCGAGCAACGCCGCCCAGCGGATCGTGTCCCAAGCCGCCGCCTGAATGTAGGCTTTCTTGACGGCCACGCCAACGGCCCATCCTCTTGCGGTATGACCATTGGCCAGCACGATCGGCTCGCCCTCAAGCGACGAGAATTGGAAGACTCCATCCCGAGCCATGATCTTCCGCCAGCCTTCGGAAGCAAGCTGGCCTGTGTACTGCCGATGGCCGGGTACGCGCGCAATGAGGCGGCCCTGGCGATCCATAATTCCAGCGAGCCAGTTCTCCGGTAGCTGCTGGCCGGTCAGCAGGCGCAGATACGCCTTGGCTTTCATAAGCACGGCGAGAGCCCGGAAGGGCCGCCCGTTTTTGAAAATGGGAACCTCGAGATTCACGATCCAGTCGTCAATAACGGGACCGAAGAGAACGTCCGTAAGGCCGATGGAGCCGGTTGCGAAGGCACGTTTCTGCGCCTCGATTGCGTCGGGGTGGCGGTACGGGAGGGCTTGGCCCGGCAGGCTCGCCGTATTCATGAGCTCACGGCCTTCCGTGTCCGCGACGAGCACACTGGCGTCTTCGATGGACGCGAATGCGCGGCGGGCTTCCACGTCAAAAGCGCCGATGTCTTCATCGAGCAGTGCTGGCGAGCCGGACAACGCCTGAGCCAACGCCACATACTTGCCAAGCTCGGCGTCGGCAGCACGCGCGATAGAGCGCGCCGTGTACAGCAGGCTCGTCCGCTGGGCTTCGCTGGAAGCATCGGCCAAATGCCAGACGACCGCGAAGATTACCAGGTTGAGCGGTACTGCCAGCGTAAGCACGATCGCGGTTATCCGCGCGGCAATCGTCCAGCGGGAAAAGCGTGGCGCGGCAAGCCAGCATTCGAGCTTTTTGCCCAGCGCGCTGGCCACGGCGCCCGCGACGGGCCGTCCGGAGAGCCTTGAAAGTGGTAGCGGCAAGTGCAACTTAATCGAAGTGCCTCATGCTAAGACTTAGCCGGTGAAGTAAAGCTGATTTTAGGGCAGTGCCTTCCCGGCCGCTAGGCAATTTTTGTTGCGCCGTTAAACGATTAACGCCTCAAGGGGGCTCTTTTCGCATCGGCGATCCGGGAAAAGCGCATCATGTTCCACGGCTGCACACCAAGTGAACAGCATTGCGGCGGGCCGGGCGGCCAGGTACATGTAAAATAGCCGGCCAAGTCCGCCCGGCGAGCGGTGCCTGCAAAGATTTCCGCAGGCCGCGCTTCGAGGCGCTTGCCTGGGCGCGCCATGCGCGTTAACAATTCAGTATTAAGGTGATTTTCTAGGTGGGAACAGGTTCATGAAAGTGCTCTTTTCAGCCCTGCTACTGGGCTCCGCAATCGCATTCACGGCAAGCGTGGCTTCCGCACAGGAGCCGCAAACCACCACACAGAATCCTTTTGGCCAAGGGGCACAGCCGGCAAGCCCGGCGGCGAAGACGGCGAAGAAGACGCGCGGCGCACCGGCGCTAACCTCCGGCCAATTTGCAAACGAGGCGGAGGCCAAGGCGAACTGCCCGGGCGATAGCGTGGTGTGGGCCAATCTCGGCACGAAGGTCTTTCACCACACAGGCTCCGCCGCATACGGCACGACGAAGCGGGGCGCCTATATGTGCGAGAAGGACACAGCCGCCGCCGGATTCCGAGCCGCCAAGAACGAAAAGCACAAGTAGCGATAAGCTCTAACGCGCCATACCCAGCGTTGGTGCGCCACAACAAAAGACGAAGAAACAGACCTTGCACGCCTGGATGCCAAGGATGTGGCTTGCCCTGCAGCCACATTTATGGCGGGGTTATGCCACATTTTTGGCGGGGCTGCTTCCAATTTGAGCCCAAAACTGGCACTTCTCTCAAATCTGAGGGTAGAGGAGGCAGTCTTTTTAATTTAGGCACGCCAGACGGAACGAAGCGCTTTATCGAGCCAGGATTTTGCGGTACGGCTCACTCATAATCAACGGTTTAAGGTACAGGGGCCATGTCCGGCGTTAATCGAGATATCGGGGAAGCTGGCGCATCGCACGGTTCAGCGCCTCATGCAGCGCCTTACCGGCTGGTCCTTGGCTTCGAGCGCGTCGGGCTCATAGCACTCAAGACGCCCATATTCTCCGCCATCGTCGCCGCGGCTCTCTGCCTGGTGGCGGCCTTTGGCGTTGGCAAGCTTAAAGTCGACGATTCGCTGAGCACACTTTTCCGCTCGAACAGCGCGGAGTTCCGGCATTTCGAGGAGTTCTCGAAGCGCTTTCCCTCGAATGAATACGACGTGCTCATGGTTATCGAGGGCAGCACCCTTCTTGGCCGCGATTCAATCGAAAAGCTGCGTGATCTTGTCACCGATCTCCAGCTCATCGAAGGCACGCGGGGCGTGCTTTCGCTGTTCTCGGCCCGCCAGCCGCCGGAAAATGGCCAGCTGCCCGGGCCGCTTTTCCCGGCAGACCTTCCCGAAGGCCCGGAATACGATGCCCTGATCCAGAAAGCGCTCGGCAACGAGATCATCCGGGGCAAGCTACTCTCGGAGGATGGCAAGCTCGCTCTCGTGGTCATCGCGCTGGATCCAGCAGTGGCGAACGGCGAAGGCGACGCGAAGGTTGTCTCCGCCATCCGCAAGGCATCCGCCGAGAATTTGGAGGGAGCCGGGCTCAAGGTCGAACTGACCGGGGTGCCCGTCATGCGCCTTGAAATCCGCAATGCCGTCGAGCGCGACGAACTGCTTTACAACAGCATCGGGTTTGCGGCCGGGTGCCTGATCGCAATCGTGTTCTTCCGGCGGATGTCCTTCATGATTATCGCGGCTGGACCGCCGCTGATCGCAATTCTTCTGGCGCTTGGCACGCTGGGCTGGCTCGATTTCAGGCTCAATACCTTCCTGAATGTGATGACCCCGCTCATCATGGTCATCAGCTTCTCCGACAGCATGCAGCTGACATTCGCGGCGCGTGACCGGCTGATCGCAGGTGAGAGCAGGCGCGATGCCTTCCGCAATGCCATTCTCGTCGTCGGGCCCGCCTGCGTGCTGACGCATGTAACGGCGGCGATTTCCTTTGTGGCATTGCTGTTTTCGGGCTCGGAGATGATCCAGAACTTCGCGGCCGCGGGGATTATTTCCACGGTCATCGCGCTGTTCACGGTCATAACGCTGCTTCCGCTGCTGGGCGTTCTGCTGGTCAGACGGGAAGAAGTCTTTGCCGCGCGCATCAAGGGGGCGGACATAGGAGTCGATTGGCTGCGCGCCTTCTGCTCCTGGATTGCGTTACGCGTTGTGGCGCGGCCTGGGCTTTACAGTCTCATCAGCTTGGTCGTGGTTGCCGGCCTCGGCCTGACCTATACCAACCTGCACGCGCGTTACCGGCTTGCGGACCAGGTGCCGAACAAGCAGCAGGCGGTTGCCGCCAGCCACCAGCTCGATGCAAAGCTGACTGGGTCCAACCCCATCGATGTCTTGATCGACCTGCCGCCTAACGCCTCGCTTTACGATCCAGAATCCCTTGCGGTTCTCGATCAAGTACACACGATCATGGAAATGCAGCCGGGGGTAGGCAATGTCTGGTCGGTCGACACGCTGCGGCGCTGGCTTGCCGAGAAGCTTGGCAGGACGGATGTTGCCACTTTGAAGCAGTATGTGGGCTATCTTCCTGAGAGCCTCGTCCGGCGGTTCGTTTCGGAGGATCAGCGTTCGACCGTTGTCGCCGGCTACGTTCCAGACGTGGATGCGAGCCAGCTTCGCCCGATCGTCCGGGATTTGGAAAAGGCGCTGGATGCCGTTCAGGCGGCCCATCCAGGCTACCGAATTTCGGTGACGGGGCTTTCTGTCATCGCGGCGCAAAATAGCGAAAGCATGATCGAGCGGCTAAACAAGGCTCTGACCATAGAGATCGTTTTCGTGGCTGCATTTATCGGGCTCGCTTTCCGCTCGGGGATCGTGATGCTGGCGGCGATATTGCCGGCGATTTTCCCGATCCTGACCTCGGGCGTGCTTCTTTGGATACTCGGGCGGGGGCTGCAGTTTGCCAGCATCGTGGCTTTGACGGTGTCCTTTGGGCTTGGGCTGAGCGCCACCATCCATTTCCTGAACCGGCTGCGGCTTGAGGACCGGCCGGACCAGGACGCGGGCATTGGCGTGGCGCGCGCGACCGTGCTCATGGGGCCGCCACTGATCTTGACCACGGTTGTGCTGGCGTGCGGTTTGGCGGTGACGGTGCTGTCGGATCTGCCTTCGCTCAGGCTGTTCGGATGGCTTTCGGCGTTCGCGATGGTAATGGCGCTCACCGCGGACCTACTTATTTTGAGACCAACGATTATGTTTCTGTTGCGCACCTGGCGGGGTAATCGCCACATCGCGCAACGATCAAAAGTGGAACATGTCCGTTAAACTGGCATTAGAGGTTGTTGGTTATACAACTGCCAACCTGTTTAAGGTGAGGAGGTGCTTCGTGAATCTGTTTAGGGCGGTCAAAATCGGAAAAGTTCTTGGAGTTGCGCTGCTAGCTGCCGCGTTCCTGGCCCCGCAAGCGAAAGCCGAGGGGATCGGAGGCTCCTGGAGCGGAGGTGGCGTTGTCGTCTATTCGGACGGGCACCGCGAACGGGCCAGATGCCGCGCCCATTATTCTCAATCTGGCCGCTATGTCTCCCTGAGCGGGGTGTGTGCGACGCCCTCGGGAAGTGCCGAGCAAACGGCAAACCTGCGCCAGGTCGGCCCCAACAGCTATGCTGGCTCGTTTAGTAACTCCCAGTTCGGCATTGAGGGCAGCATTCACGTCAGCGTTCACGGCAACACCCAGAGCGTTTCGCTTAGGGGCGGTGGCGGGTCCGCTTCGCTGACGATGCATCATTAGAAGCAGCGAGCGGCGGCTGTTTCGCGCCGGGGCGCTAGATATCCAGCGCCTCGGGCTCGGCGAAGGCTGCGCGGTCCTGAATGAAGCGGAAGCGCGCCTCGGGCTTGTTGCCCATGAGCTGCTCGACGATGTCCGCCGCCGCCGCCTCGTCCGCTTCAAGGTCTAGGCCGTTCAGATCGCCGCTGCGTCCGGCGATCTCCACCCGAAGCAGGGTGCGCTTGCTCGGGGCCATGGTCGTTTCCTTGAGCTGGGCGGGCATCATCTCGCCCAAGCCTTTGAATCGGCTCACTTCCAACTTTCCCCGGCCGTTGAACACGCTGGCCTTCAGCTCCGCCAGATGGGGGTCGTCGCGGGCATAGGCAGTCTTGCCGCCCTGGCTCAGCCTGTATAGCGGCGGCACGGCCAGATAGAGATGCCCGTTGCGGATCAGCTCGGGCATCTGCCGGTAGAAGAAGGTAATGAGCAGCGAGGCGATGTGCGCGCCGTCCACGTCCGCGTCGGTCATGACGATGACCCGGTCGTAGCGCAGTTCGCTATCCTTGTATTGCTTGCCCACGCCGCAGCCGAGCGCGAGCGTCAGGTCGGCCAAGAGTTGGTTTTGCGCGAGCTTGTCCCGCGAGGCGCTGGCAACGTTCAGGATTTTCCCGCGTAGGGGGAGAATGGCTTGAGTGGCGCGGTCGCGCGCCTGTTTGGCGGAGCCGCCGGCCGAGTCGCCCTCGACGATGAAGATTTCGGTATCGTCCTTGGCGTTCTTCGAGCAGTCCGCCAGCTTGCCGGGCAGGCGCAATCTGCGTGTGGCGCTCTTGCGCTGGGTTTCCTTCTCGCGCTTGCGGCGCAGCCGGTCCTCGGCGCGCTCGATCACGAACTCCATCAGGCCGTTGGCCTGCTGCGGCGAGGCGGTGAGCCAGTGATCGAAGGCGTCCTTCACTGTGTTCTCGACGATACGGGCCGCCTCGGCGGAGGAGAGCCTGTCCTTCGTCTGCCCCTGGAATTCCGGCTCGCGGATGAACACGGACAGCATGACGCCAGACGAGACGAGAATGTCGTCGGCAATGATCTGCGCCGCGCGTTTGTTATTCGTAAGCTCGCCATAGGCGCGCAGCGATTTGAGCAGCGCGGCGCGCAGGCCCTGCTCGTGCGTGCCGCCTTCGGGTGTCGGAATGGTGTTGCAGTAGGACTGCGTGAAACCATCCTCATCGGCGAGCCAAGCGACGGCCCATTCGACGCTGCCATGCCCGCCTTCCTTCTGCACGCGGCCCGCGAACAGGTCTTTCGTGATGGGCGTCAGCCCCTCGATGCGCGCTGCCAGGAAGTCCTTGAGCCCGCCGGGGAAATGGAAGACGGCCTTCTCCGGCACGTCCGTGCCGGCCTCCAGCAGCTCCGGCGAACAGGTCCAGCGGATTTCCACGCCGCCGAAGAGATAGGCCTTGGCGCGCGCCATCTTAAAAATGCGGATGGGCTTGAAGTGCGCGCGCTCCTTGAAGATCGAAGGATCGGGCCGGAAGCGGACGGTGGTGCCGCGCCGGTTGCGGACGGCGCCGAGGTCTTCAAGGCCGGTAATGGGCTCGCCTTTGGCGAAGGTCTGCCGGTAAAGCCGGCCGCTGCGTGCGACCTCGACTTCGAGATGCTCGGAGAGCGCGTTCACGACCGAGACGCCAACGCCGTGCAGGCCGCCGCTGGTCGAGTAGACGTTCGAGTTGAATTTGCCGCCGGAATGCAGCGTGGTCATGATGACTTCAAGCGCCGACTTGCCGGGATATTTCGGGTGCGGGTCCACGGGAATGCCGCGGCCGTTGTCCGTGACGCAGAGCGTGCCATCCGCTTTCAGCTCAACCTCGATGAAGCTCGCATGGCCCGCCACGGCCTCGTCCATGGCGTTGTCGATGGTCTCGGCGAAGAGGTGATGCATGGCCTTTTCGTCGGTGCCGCCGATATACATGCCGGGCCGGCGGCGCACGGGCTCAAGCCCCTCCAGCACCTCGATATCGGCCGCGGTATAGCTTTCGCCGGGCTTTTGCACGGGCAGGCGGGTGACGTTTGCCTTGGGAGCTTCGGGCTCGGCGCCGCCGAAAAGGTCGCGTGTCATGGCCGTATTTTGCTTGCTCATGGCTTATCCTGCTGCTAGCGGCGAGGGTATCGCTTGCGAATCTCTAACCGGACGCCCGGGGTTACAGGTTGCAAGCCTCGCCCGGTTTGGCAAGGGCTTGAACGTTACTACCCACTCCTTCCGTCTCCCGCGGCGGGGAGCGCTGCCTCTTGCGTGGAGTGGGATGAAAGGCGAGAAAGCCCGGCGGATAGCGAACAAGGTAGCAGATCCGATGAGCGAGATTGCGGCGGCCGCCATTATATTCGCGCGGCTGGCGGTAGCGCTGCTGGCGGGAGCGGCGATTGGCGCCGAGCGGCAGTGGCATCAGAAAATGGCGGGCCTCAGGACCAACGCGCTGGTTGCGCTGGGGGCGGGCGGCTTCGTCGCGTTTTCCGGGGCGGTGGGCGAGGGCGATCCAACGCGGATCGCGGCGCAGGTGGTTTCGGGCATCGGCTTCCTGGGAGCGGGAATCATCCTGCGCGAGGGGGCCAATATCCGCGGGCTTAACACGGCCGCCACCCTTTGGTGCTCCGCGATGGCGGGCACTTTCGCGGGCGGCGGATATTATATGTTGAGCCTTGGGGCGGCCGCCTTCGTGGTTGCGATCAACACCGGCATGCAGCCGCTTGTAAGGCTGCTCAACAAGCGCGTGCGGGACGCGGGCGAGGAAAGCGAAACCCGCTACACGATATCGGTGACCTGCCGCAGCACCGAGGAAGCTCATGTGCGCTCGCTCCTGTTGCACGCCGTATCGCAGGCCGTACTTGGCTTGCGGCGCATCGAGAGCGAGGACGTCGCCGATACTGGCAAGGTTTGCGTGACCGCCGAGACGGCCGCGGGCCCGCGCAAGGACGCCGCGCTGGAGCAGATTGTCGGCCGCTTGAGCCTGGAGCCCTTCGTCACAGCGGCCTCCTGGGAAGCGATCCGGGAAAGCAGCGACCTTTGACGTGAGCGATACCCCGAGGCCGGCGGCCGGCTTTCATCAAGGTGTCACGGGGCGGATATAACCTCCGGGGCGATACTTGTAGAGGGGGTCCCATGTCCGATATAGCCGCGCCGATGCCGTTGGAGGCATCGTCGAAGCCCAATTTGAATGCGAAAAACGGTCCGGCCACGGCCGTCATTTTCATCCTGCTGCTCGCCACGGGCATCTTGTTCACGGCGTACAGCCTATATGCCGACGTGCTGGAAACTGGCGTTCCGGTCAAGGCCATGCTGCCGTTCGTACTGCTCGGCGTGGCGCTCTTGATCGCGCTCGCCTTCGAGTTCGTGAACGGCTTTCATGACACCGCGAATGCGGTGGCCACGGTCATCTACACCCATTCGCTGCCGCCTCAGTTCGCGGTAATCTGGTCCGGGTTTTTCAACTTCCTTGGCGTGCTTTGGTCGAGCGGCGCGGTCGCCTTCGGCATCGTCGCGCTGCTGCCGGTCGAGCTGATCCTGCAGGTCGGGTCGGAAGCCGGCTTCGCGATGGTGTTCGCACTGCTGTTCTCGGCGATCATCTGGAACCTCGGGACCTGGTGGCTGGGCTTGCCCGCGTCTTCGTCGCACACGCTGATCGGCTCCGTCATCGGCGTCGGCGTCATGAACGCGCTGATGCACGGCCGGGATGGCACCTCGGGCGTCGATTGGGGCCAGGCGGTAAAGATCGGCTACTCGCTGATTCTGTCGCCGCTGGTGGGGTTCGCCTGCGCCGCGATCCTTCTGCTTGTCCTCAAGAAGTTGGTCCGCAACCCCGACCTTTACGCGGAGCCTAAGGGGAATACGCCTCCGCCATGGTGGGTCCGCAGCCTGCTCGTTCTGACCTGCACGGGCGTTTCGTTCGCTCACGGCTCGAACGACGGGCAAAAGGGCATGGGCCTTATCATGCTGATCCTCATCGGCACGGTGCCGACGGCCTACGCCTTGAACCGCGCCCTGCCGGCTTCGCATGCGGAAAGCTTCCAGACTGCGGCCATCGAGGCATCGAAGGTTGTGGAAAGCAAGTCCTCCGGCTACAATTTTACCGGCACGCCCGATTGGCGCAAAATCGTGACGAGATATGTCTCGACGCACGAGGTAGAGGACAACACGTTCCTGGCGCTCTCCAAGCTGATGCAGGACATCTCCCTGCAAGTTACGACTTACGGCTCGTTCGCGAAGGTTCCTGTGATTGCGGTCGGCAACACCCGTAACGACATGTATCTGACCTCGGAGGCCATCCGCTTCCTCATCAAGGACAAGGGCTCCGAGCTTTCGCCGGACGACGTGAAAAAGCTCAATGCCTACAAGGCCGAGATCGACGCCTCGACCAAGTTCATCCCGGTTTGGGTGAAGATCGCGGTCGCCATCGCGCTGGGGCTCGGCACCATGATCGGCTGGAAGCGCATCGTGGTGACGGTGGGCGAGAAGATCGGCAAGCAGCACCTGACCTACGCGCAAGGCGCTTCGGCCGAGCTCGTGGCCATGAGCACGATCTTCGCCGCCGATATGTACGGCCTGCCGGTTTCTACGACCCATGTGTTGTCCTCCGGTGTCGCGGGAGCCATGGCGGCTAACAAGTCTGGACTGCAATTCGCGACCGTCCGTAATCTCTTGATGGCCTGGGTACTGACGCTTCCCATGGCGATCTTGATTTCGGGCGGACTGTTCTACCTCTTCAGCAAGACCTTCTAGGCATTACGGTTTGCCTGCCCCGGACTGGTGTCTGGGGCGGGTGGTAAGGTTGTGCCTTCTCTCGATTATAGCGGATGCGTTTTTCTAAAGGTTTAATTGGTCCCGCGGACGGTATAATGCATTGATGTTGCGTGGGTATTTTTGCGATTAACCGCGGCGCACCCCGCTGCGCCGCGGTTAATCCGCAAGCTGTAATTATATTTAATGGGGTTGTCGAACCGCAGAATTGGGCCTGTAACGGCCGAAGAAACGGGAAAAATGCGGCGGCGGAAAATCCCGGTGCCAGCGGTTAACGGCACGCGCATTAAGCATGCTTCGCCGCCTATGCGGCTTCATGCTTTGTTAATGGGTGCGCTTGCGCCGTAAGGAAATGTTCCAGGCCGCCAATCCGCGATATTTGAGCCTATTGGCAAGCGCTGCCCCGCGAGGACGGCGGTGCACAATTGCGCGTGCCGCGATGGAGCAGCCTGCCCCCGTTGCCATAAAACAACTTGAATTAAATCCCTTTGCGGATTGTAGTTCCGCTTGCCAAGCATACACTCCGCGGGCCAGCCGGCAAGAGAGGCACCATGCAGCGCGAGTTGAGCTACAAAGTTTCTTTCGAACGGCTGTCAAGGCTTGGACGTTCCGCAGGCCGCAAGGCGTACCGCACGAGCTGGCAGCTGCGCGGGCGATCCGGGCGCGGGGCCCGGCAACTTTGAGGCAAGACCTGTGCCGTGAGCGATATCGGCATCCGGCCCTGCTGGTGTTTGGCGTGGGTCCCCGCCTTCGCGGGGACGACGCTGCGGCCTGATTCTGCATGCGTTTTTGTTGGACGATGTTTGCAGTAAAACTGCTGGGTTAGCGGATACTCCGCAGTATCCGCTAACCCGTGATGACATCCGCTCGTTTTACATCGAGCTCCCAGTTCCTTCGAGCCCGCTGGAAAGCGCCTGGGAAACTTTAGAGCCCGCTTTTGATGGAATCAAAAGCGGGCTCTAGCTTTTTTGTTTTGCCGTGCGTCTTATCGGAAAACCGCTTCGCACTTTTCCGGACGCACTCTAACTCAAAACAAGCTCCTTTTCCTTTTCCTCGGCAGGTTCTTTAATCCGGAACCAAGCCACATAGAGGGCGGGCAGGAAGATCAAGGTCAGCACGGTCGCCCCGGTGAGCCCGCCGATGATCGCGAACGCCATCGGTCCCCAGAACACGGTCGGGGCAATCGGGATCATGGCGAGCGTTGTGGCCGAGGCCGTCAGCAGGATCGGACGCGTCCGGTCGATCGCTGCGGCAACGGTGGCATCCCACGGATGCATCCCTTTCGCTATTTTGTTCTGGAGTTCATCGATGAGGATCACAGCGTTACGCGCAATCATGCCCGTCAAAGCCAGAACGCCGAGAATGGCCACGAACCCGAGCGGAGCTTGAGCGATCATCAAAGCTATGACCACCCCGATAATCCCTAGCGGAGCGACACTCAGCACCAGGCCCACAAGTTGGAAGCTCTTCATCGAGAACATCAGGATGGTCAGCACCACGACGAGCATCATCGGCAAGACTGCTATGACAGAGTTCTTGCCTTTGGCGCTTTCCTCCACCGAACCGCCTGTCTCGATCCGGTAGCCTGCGGGCAGCGTTGCGGCGATCTTGTCAACGCCGGGCTGCGCCGCCGCCGTCGCCGTTGCGGGCAACAGGCCGGTATCGACATCGGCCTGCACCGTCAACGTCGGAACCCGGTCCCTTCGCCAAACGGTCGGATACTCCTGGGTGTATTCGAAGCTGGCGATCTGCCGCAGCGGCACGACTTGGCCGGTGCGCAACGGGATCTGCAGCGAACGGATCGATTCGAGAGAAGTCCGCTGCGTTTGTTCGGCGCGTATCATCACGTCGATCAGGTAAATGCTGTCGCGAACCTGTGTGACCGTCTGGCCGGACACGACTGAGTTCATCGCCAGCGCGATATCGGCCGAGCTTAGGCCGAGCTGGCGCGCCTGGTCCTGGTCGATGCGCACGCGCATCACCCGGGCCGGCTCGACCCAGTCGAAGTTGACTTTGCGTATCCCAGCGGTTGCGCCCAGGCTCTGCGCCACGCGCATCGCAATCTCGTGCACGCGCGTCAGGTCTGGGCCGCTCACCCGGTATTTCACCGGCCAGCCGACGGGCGGGCCAAGCTCAAGCGGATAAATACGGGTGACCAGTTCCGGCAGACGCTCCTGCAGCGCTTTCTCCAGACGCTTGCGCACCTGCTCGCGCTCTTTCAGCCCCTTGGTGACCACGACCGACTGCGCGAAATTATCGTCCGGCAGAGCCACGTCGATTGGCAGATAGAAGCGGATGGCCCCCTGCCCCACATAGGTGGAGTAGCGCACCACATCTGGATCGGAGCCCACGATTTTGTCGAACTCCTCGGCAATGGCGCGTGTTTTCAGGATCGAGGAATTATCCTGCGCCTTCAGATCGACCAGAAGTTCCGGGCGGTCGGAAGCGGGGAAGAACTGCTCGGGCACGAAGCGCGTCCCGATGAGAGCGAGCACGAACAGCAGAGCGGTGATCGCAATTGTGATCCACTTCGCCCGCATTGCCACCAGCAGGCAGCGCTTGAACAAGCGCATCGGCGCACCCAACGCCCCGTCATGCACTTCCTTTGGCTGGCGCAGCAAAGCAACGCCTACCACCGGAGCGCAGATGCCGGAGACGAACCAGGACGCCAGCAGCGCAATCGCCACCACCGCAAACAGCGAAAACGTGTATTCGCCAGCATCGCTCCGGGCAAAGCCCACCGGCAAAAACCCGGCAATGGTGACCAGTGTCCCGGTGAGCCTTGGGTAGGCGGTCGCATCGTAGGCGTAAATGGCCGCCTGCGATGGGGTGTCTCCGCGCTCCAGGCGGCTGACCGTGCTCTCGACGGTGATCATGGAATCGTCCACGAGCAGACCGAGAGCGATGATCAATGCGCCAAGGGAAACGCGCTGGAGGTCGATGCCGAGGCCTTGCATGACCGTGAACACAATCGCAAGCACCAGCGGGATCGAGACGATGACGATGACGCTGGCGCGCATGCCAAGGCTGATGATGCTCACGGCAAGCACGATGCCGATCGCCTCCCACAGCGCCTCCATGAAGTCGGCGATGGCATAGCTGACCGTAACGGGCTGGTTGGCGACCATGACCGGTTCGATGCCGGCAGGCAAATTGGCTTTCAGTTCCGCCATGGCTTTCTGGACGTTATCGCCGAGCGCCAGAACGTCGCCGCCGTCGCGCATGGAAATAGATAGCCCGAGGCCCTGCTTGCCGTTGATGCGGAACATCGGACTTGGCGGGTCGGCATCCTCACGCCGCACTTCGGCGATGTCGGCCAGACGTACGACCCGGTCTCCCACCGCGAAATTCATGGCGAGGATGTCCTTTTCGGACATCAAGGCGCCGCTGACCCGCAGCCTTACACCCTCGTCGCTGGTGATAATGGAACCGGAAGGAGCTACGGCGTTCTGCGCCTGCAGCGCGAGCGCAAGGGCCTGAGAGTTGAGGCCATAGCCAGCGAGCTTGGCGGGCGAGAATTCGATGTAGATGCGCTCGGGTTGCGCGCCTATGAGGTTCACCTTGGCGACGTCGGGCACCTGCAAGAGCCGCGAGCGGATATCCTCCACATAGTCGCGCAATTCGCGATGCGTGAAGCCGTCCGCGGTGAAGCCGTAGATAATGCCGTAGGTGTCGCCGAACTCGTCGTCGCATTCTGGGCCGATCACGCCTAGCGGCAGGGTCAGCTGGATGTCGCGCATCTTCTTGCGCACCTGGTACCAGGCGTCCGAAACCGCCTTCGGTCCCGTCGATCCTTTGAGGTACACGAACACCGTGGCCTGACCGGCCTTGGTGTAACTCTTTATGTAATCGAGATGGGGCGTCTCCTGCAGCTTGCGCTCTATGCGCTCGGTAACTTGCTTTAGCGTGTCCTCCTCGGTTGCGCCCGGCCATTGGGCCACCACAACCATAGCCTTGATGGTGAAGGTTGGGTCTTCGTTGCGTCCCAACTTGAAGTAGGACGTAACGCCTACGACGACGAACGCCAGCATTAGAAAATGCACGACCGAACGATTGTTGATCGCCCACGCGGAAAGGTTAAACTTGTTCACGGGTTAACTCCTTCCGCTCGAACTTTTTGCCCTGGCCGCAGCGCGTGCACGCCAGCGGTGACCACACGTTCGCCTGCTTTCAGCCCGTCCGATACGACGATGCTGGAAGATCCTTGGCGAGCCACTTCAATAATGCGCAGCGAAACCTGCTGAGTCTCGGGATCGACCACCCAAACCGCGGGCTTGTCCCCGGACACAGTCAATGCGGTTGCTGGAAGCTCGATGCCGTTGGCCGCCTGCATGCGCGTCTTTCCGGTCACCGTCGACCCGAGGTGCATGGCCGATGGAACGTCGGTCAAAGCAACCTTCACCCGGAAGCTTTGCGTCACCGGGTCGGCCTGCGGCGCCACCTCGCGGACCTTGCCAACGATTTGGATGCTTGGGTCGTCGGTTAGCGCGATGCTTATGGGAGCATCGTGGGCTACCTGCCGCAGGATGCTCGACGGCACGTCGAACACCGCGTCCAGACCGTTATCCTGCGCGACCGTAAGGATCATCTGACCGGCCCGCACGACCTCGCCAGGCTCGGCGCCTTTCGCGGTCACCACACCCGCAGCGTCGGCTAGCAGACGGGTGTAACCGAGCATGTCCTCGGAGGCATGCGACTGGGCCGAATTCGCCTGGACGTCCGCCGTCGCGGCTTTAAAGACCTTGTCCACGGCATCGTACTGAACCCTGTTGGTCCAGCCCTGCTGCAAAAGATTCTTCTGCCGGTCCCAGTTGTTCGAGGCTTCGGCGAGAACGGCCTGCGAAGCGGCAAGTTTGGCTTGTGCAGCGCGCAAGGCGTCGCGCTGCGGCTGGGGATCGAGCTCCGCGACCAGATCGTCTACGCGCAAGACATCGCCCACATCGACTTTGCGCGCGATCATGCGCCCATCGATGCGGAATGCCAGGCTCTTCTCGGTACGGGCACGGATATGACCGGTGACGGATATCAGCTCGCCTTCCGAGCGTGGATCGGCGACGATGCTCCGGACAGGCCTGATTTCGGGGGCTGGCGGAGCTTCCTTGCTCTCGCAACCGGGCAGGAGCGCGCAGCTGAGAAGAGCAAGGATGGGAGCAAAAAACTGCCTTCGAGGACCTATGAGCATGTTTCACCTCCAATAACATTGATGCTTAGACCGGCGAGCAAGGCGTCGATAACCGTGCTGGCGAGGAGCTGCGGGGACAAGAAAGGAAAGCTGGCTCTCGGACCGGCTAGGGCGAGAACGCCGTGTATTCCGGTCCAGATCGCCTGAGCGCAAAGGTCGGGGTCGTGCAGGCGAAGCCGTCCCTGGCCGATTGCTTCGGCCGTCCGTTGCCGGATAAGATTATATGTGGCTTGCCTCAGGGTCCCGTCGCCCAATTCCGCCGCCACGTTTGCGCTATCCAGCAGGAACAGCACGCGCAAGCGCGCCGGGTTTTCCAAGGCGAATTCGGCATACGCGTTTGCGAGGGCTCGAATTGCTGCAACGGGATCGGGCTCCCGGCGCGAAATGTTTTCCATCCGGTTATGCAGTTCTTGCGCCGCATCCCACCACAATGCGCCCAGAAGGTCGATCTTGGCCGGAAAGTAGGCGTATAGAGCCGACTGGGTCAGGCCCACTTTCGCGCCGATCGCCCGCATGGACACGCCTTCAATTCCAGCACGGTCGAACAACTGCTGAGCGGCGGCGATAATGCGGCCCTGCATCTGGTTTCGTTGTTCTTCGCTTTGGGGTGCTCTGGGAATTGGAATTCTCCTCCAAGTTGCTAACGCGGATCGACAGAACGCGTTCAGTAAACGCGTTCATTTAACGCGTTCTGCATTGGCTTGGCAAGCCCCATTTTTTTATGTTCGATTGCACAGGCTATGCGAGGCATGGGCGAGGAGCCCATCGGGATGCATCGGAGTTGCGAAGCGGTAGCTTTGTAATTCCGAAGCTGGAGGGTAAGCGGCTGAACTCGGAAATGGAGCCCGCGGCCGGTCCCAACCGGCCGAAGATGCCGGTTGCCAAGGGTCAGTTCTGCCCAGTAGCTTTATTCGTTCACGTGAGCGCTGAGGCGCCGCGTGACGGTGCGGAAGCCCAGCGCCTCGTAAAAGGCGATTGCCCCGGCGTTGAACTCGTGAACGCTGAGTTCCATCGTGGCAACGCCCCGGTCAGCGGCCCATGCGCGCGCTTCGCGCATGAGCGCCCGTCCAACGCCGTGGCCGCGGGCATGTTTGGCCACGCCGATATTTTCGGCCTCGGCGATCCGGCGGGCCGGCCGGATTGGAAGGGCCGGGATTTCGCGGATGCGCACCGTGGCGAGCCCGATCAAATGGGGGAAGGCGGAGTCCGCCGCCACGAGGATGGTGGAATCGGGGCCGGCGATCAGGCGTTCGATTTCGCCGGCTTCGCGCGCAGGGCCTTGCGGTTTGACGAACAGGTCCGGCCGCGCCCGCCGGTGGAACTCGTCGAGTTCGTCGAAAAGCTTGGCTAGCCGCTTGAAATCGCTGGCTTCCGCTGGCCGGATTTTAAAGCCGAATAAGTCCACGCCGGGTCTCCATTGCCGGCCGCCTGAGCCGGAGACCCCGATCTGTGGTAGGAACGCCGCCGGCAAAGGCGGCGATGTTCATCAGGAATAATCGAATCTCGCCGCACCTATGGGAGCAGCGGCCAATAGCTCGTGTGAGATTGGCGCGTATCGATCATGCGGCGCAACTTATGCCCGCGAGCCGCGCCCGTCAAGGCGGCGCGGCGCGCTTTAATATAATTTTAGCCAAAAACTCGCTTTGTGCTGGGACCGTCGAACTTCCGTCTTGCACCCAGACGGTGACTTGACCTATAAATCCGTACAGTCGCAGAAAAGCATGCAGCCGGACATAACTCCGGTAACACTATCCTCGCGGAAAGCGGTCAAATCGCTTATCCGCGATTTTTTTTGTGCATGCCGCAAGTTGCCGGATACCGGTCAAGGCCGGTTGTGGCAAGACAATGCGGGCGGTTAGCCCGGTTATTACCACGCCTTCTCTGAGATTTTGCACTCTAGAGCCTGTCCGCTTTTGATGGAATCAAAAGCGGGGCTCTAGGTCTTTGTTTAACCGTGCGTCTTAGCGGAACGGTCAGAACTCATAGCGCCGTTTCGCAGGGAGACAATTTCATGCCCGCGCAGTTCTGGCTATTCGTGGCGGCGGTTTCAGGCGGCTTGGCGGTGGTCGCCGGCGCCGTAGGCGCGCATTTGCTCTCCGATACGGCCTCGCTCGATGGCCCTCTGCTGCAGGCTTACCGCACCGCGCAGAATAACCACGCGATC
>JBKQNN010000098.1:0-41324 GCA_052145975.1 Rhodomicrobium sp.
TAGGCGATACCCCTTACGAAAGCCTTAAGCTGGGGCATTACGCATTGATTTTAAAAGGGAAATTGCCTGCGGTGCGGACGAAAGGACAGGGCCAAATGCACCGTACTACGGTTAATTCGAAAACTGCGAATATATTTAATAGTATTTTGGAATCGCAGAAATCGACCTAAAGCGGGAAAAGATTCGCAGAAAGACGGCGGCGGAAAATATGCCGGACCACCGTTTACCATTCGCGTATTTACCATAGTAGACGCCTACGCGAATCGAACGGGTTGTTAATCCGCAACTCGATCGCCCCGATATCTCCGTCTCTGGCTCCCCTCACCCGGCCGCAGCGATGCCACGATTGCTCCGGATGGCGGCTATCTAGCGGCAGCATTCGCGAAAAACTTTATGCTATGCGCTTTACTTTTAATGTTTTATATGAAAAACATAATGCAACATAAGTTTTGCCATAAGGAGGTTCAGTCATCCATGCCCCAGTACCGTCCGCGCAGGACCGCACTTATTGCAGGACTAACCCTTTGTTTGACGGGGTGCGGGCCTGTAACCGCCGCGTTCCACAATCCGGAGACGCTGCCAGCCTCGAAGCAAGACAGCCGCGTTCATTACGAGCCAGGCGCGAGCGCCTATGCCGAGGCGGTTGCGAAGATGCTGCCGGGGGCGATGGCGAAGATCGAGGCGGTCCAAGGTGCCCCCTTTGGCGGCCCATTCTTGGTCGCGGCCTATGTTAGCGACGGCGCCTATGCCGCGGCCAACGGCGCGCACAGCGCAAATACAAACGCAATGACCTATTTCGACCGGATCACTCTCTCGCCCCGCCTATGGCGCGACGAGCCTGAACGGCTGGAAGCCTATCTCGCCCACGAGCTCAGCCACGAGCATTTGAAGAGCCATCTTTCAATTCTTGCCTTCCAGCAGATCCCGAGCTGGTTCCTGGAAGGTCTCGCGGTCATGGCCTCGGACGGCGGTGGCGCGCAGCGCGTTTCCGTCGAGGAGGCCCGCGGCGCCATTAAAGATGGGGATATAATCGCTACGCCGGATGCGGTAGGCCTGTTCAACCGCCTAGAGCCGCCGGCGCAGTACGGCGGCGGCAACATCTATCGCCGCATGCATATGGCCTACCGGCAGGCCGGAATGTTTGTGACCTACCTGCGCGAGAAAAATCCCGCCGCCTTTAACGCCTTCCTCCACCGTCTGTTGAGCGGCGAGCGCTTCAAACCGGCCTTCGAGACGAGCTTCGGATCGAGCGTCGCGGAGAACTGGACACAGTTCGCCCAGGCAACTTCAAGAAGCTGACCAGCAACACCGGACCGCAAAGGAATCGCTATGACTGAAGACCAAGCCATCGACGATGCAGGCCCAACAACTAGCCCAGAACTTCTCGCTCTACGGAGAAAAATTGGATGGATTTGCCATGGCGCGAGACTTGCCGCCCTCTTCTACGCCGTCTGGGAGCTTTACTTGACGGTGTACTATTGGACGGATGCCGCCGCCATCAAGAACGGCTATGGCCGCATGCTGGGAAAAGACCTTTCGGGCATGTCCTCCTGGCAGTTGGACGCCGCGTTTGCGGTGCATATGGTGATTTGGCTCTTCACCGCCGCTGCCTGCTATAGCGGCTGGCGTTTGTTCACCGCCTATCTTGCCGGAAGCATCATAACCGCCGAGTCCTCCCGCTGGATGCGCCGCACTGCGTCCTATGGCCTAATCGCGCAACTTCTCGCCATCGCCACGCGGCCACTCATTTCGATACTTCTCACCTTGCATTTTCCGGCAGGCGAGCACCAGCGTGCCGTCGCCCTCTTCTTTCAGCCGAACGATCTCCTCACCCTTGTCTTGCTTGTCACTTTTCTCGCGCTGGCGCAGGTGCAAATGACCGCCGCCGGCATCGCCAGCGAACATCGGCAGATTGTGTGAGCGCGCCATGCCCATTATCGTCAATCTCGATGTGATGCTCGCCAAGCGCAAAATGCGCTCGCGCGACCTCGCGGCCCATATCGGCATCGCCGAGCAGAATGTGAGCCTCTTGAAATCCGGCAAGGTGAAGGGCGTGCGCTTCGATACGCTCGAGAAGATTTGCGAGATCCTCGATTGCCAGCCGGGCGATATTCTCGAATACCGGCCTGGGAACGCCGGCGACACGTCCGGCGCCAGCACCGGCGCCGGGGACGGAGGCCCGCGCAGCTAACCGGAGCGTGGTCAACAGCGCGCAGAAGTGGCGTAACGCGCCCCGCCTCCAATGCGTATAGCTTCAAGTATGCGATTTCAACCGCGCCGTCTAATACAGCCGGAGGCAAGTTCGCACCCCATTTGCCGCACGCTCTCAGGCGAACTTGCCTCCGGCTGTATTAGAATCAAATAGCTGCTAGTACGCCTGATCCGCGGGAAGTCCTGTCTGAGCCAGCCGCATATGGGGCAGGACTTCTCCCGCGGGGCGCACTAGCAGAGTTTCCCGGCTTCCCCAACGCATGGCCATCCCGTGCGTTAGCGGCTATCGTGCCGGCGACGGCCTGCGGGTTGAATTTTGCTGCATAAGGCCGGGAGCCGCCTTGCGGGCTGCCGGGGGCACGGTCTCTTACCGGCGTTTTAGCGCTCCTGATAAATCGGCTTTTCAAGCGGCCGGCATGGCGCGCGTTTACGCTTTGCCGCCATGGAACAGGCTGGACCGGGTAGCCATCGGTCAGCGATAGGTTTTCCATCTCCAATGCCAAATACAACTCAGCATTGCAATGACATTTAACCGGCCCATCGGCCTTAGATATAATCGAGTACTTCATCGAACTCTCAACTACGCTAACGCTCTTTTAAGCGATCCCGCGGGCATACGGTTACTATACTCTGCAATTCAAAACTGCTTTGCGGCTGACCATAAGATGGCAGCAGCCGCACAGGAACACAACCAGAACGTGAAATTATCCACAACCGTGCAGGCGCGGCGAAACAAGGTTCGCGCAAGCGGTATGAACAATAAGGGAACAACGAGGCGCGTGCTAGGATATTGCGGCGCAAGGTCTTGTGAGTGCGGATGTAGGAGAGTGTTATGAAATTTGGCTATGCGTGGACATCCGGCGAGACGCCCGCGCCACCGGAAAAACGAACCGGCATTACCGCGCCCGCCGGCTTGCCCGCGGAATTCGAATTGGGCCGCCTCACCCCAACGGGATTGTTTCCGCTTGTTGGGGGCTTCAGAATTCAGTTCGGATATGTTGAATGGCGGGAATCGACCCTTTTCAGCCTCTAGGGGCACGGTACGGGTTTACCACCGTGAGCGCAGGACGTCGTTGTACTCGACTTCCAATTCGAAGATGGCGGCGTCAAAGTCTGTGACAGCCTTTTCGGACCGGCCTGCTTCCTCGAGTGCGGCAGCAAGATCGGCGTCGAGCTTGGCGGCAGCGGTCTTGAAAGCATCCAGCCGCATTTGGGCGGCAACTAGCAGCCGGTCATCCGGGACGCCGCAATCGCTTTCCATAGGTGGAATGTCACCGCCGCTTTCAATGCTCGCGAGAATTGCAAAGCTATAGTCTTTGACGCAGCGTTCCCGAAATTCATACTGCGAAGCTTGGAACGCGGCAAGCTCGGCCTCAGCCTGTTTCAGAAGCGCCCTGCCGCGTTCGGCCTTTGCCTCGGTTTCGGCAAGCTTGACGTCTGCGGCGGCGTTTCTGATCCTTAAGGCATCGCGCAACTCGTTGCGGAGAACGGCTTTGCCGCCTTCTAATTCCTGGTGAAGTTCGGACATATATATTTCCTTTCTCTTGCGCATTCCGATCTCGAAGCCTTCGCGGGCCGGGATGGGGTGTTCGCGCAAAGTGCGGCAATATGTCGCTAATTAAAAATAATGCGCCTCTTGACATGGCTTTTCAAGGATTCCCCGCGCATCTCGCGGACACTTGAGCAAACGGGTCCAAGCCGTTGCGGGAGGAATACAGCCGGAGGCAAGTCCGCGCCCCATTTGCCGCACGCTCTCAGGCGAACTTGCCTCAGGCAAGCTGTACTAGAATCGGGGAGCGGCAGGACAGCGCCCTTCTAGGGGTTAGCGGGGAGGTTGCCGGCTGGCCGCAACCGAAGATGGCAGTATCCCAAATGCCAGCATCCGGTGTTTGCTAGACGCCACAGCCTCCGTGATCGCAATCTACTGTACGTATTGGCCGGTATGTCAGTAGCTAGGAATGCAGATAGGTTGCCCCACTCGCATTGAGGCGTGGTCTCCTTCGGGGGATAACCCCGTGGGGCGTACAGAAGCCGCGGGAAGACAATAGCCCATAGCTGGCGGCAGCCGGGGACTAGGCGGAGCGACGCTTCGAGTTCGCTCCGCCTTGCCGAGCTGGCTAAGCCCCCCTATGCCAGCTCGTATTTGTCGCGCCAATCGGATGTGACGTAATTTATGATAATATGTTTGCGGATCGCGCCGTTAAGCGGACGCTTGCCCACCGCGTGCCAGGTGTCCGGACCCGGAATGAAGATCACCCCGAGATTTTTGCCGTAGGGCGCCGAGCAGATATACGGATAGTCCGGCGGGCCGCCATGGACATCGGTCCCCGCACTCTTGAGCCGGGGATCGTCCGACAGATAGACCAGCATCGTGAACTTTTTCACGAAGATGTCGGTGTGCGGCTCAAGCCAAAAGCCCTCGGTATCCTGGCAATATTCAACCCGCAGGTGTCCGTCCGAAAGGTCCGCTCCCGTCGCCTCCACGATAGCGCTCCGGACGCGGGCGTCCTGAAAACCGGCCACGACCCGGCGGCACACCTCGAACTTGGCCTGGTTCTCGGGGTTGAAATAAACGCGCGTGGCGTTGTTGGTCTCACGCTTGCCGTTAAAAACCGCATCGGCCGGCGGTGCGAAGGGCAATGCTGCGATTGCGGTCGCATCCTCGTCCGGAAGCGGATTTTCCAGCAGCCAAAAGTCGTAAGGCGAGGTCATATGGCGGGAGTGCTCAAGGCACGCAAGGAAGCTGTCCGCGACGGGATTTGCCGTGGCCGTTGCTGTATCGGTCATGTTACTTTCCACTATAGAAGAATGGGATGAGCCGTTTCGCCTTCGCCGACAATTGGTGGCGGCCATACTGGCGGCTGCGGGCGGCGTCAGAACGCAGCCAGTTCATCATGATGTAGCGGCGCTCGCCCACAAAAGGCTTGTGCCCGTGCCAGGAATTGTCCGCGACTTTAAATGCAAGGAAAGTACCTCCGTGCGGCGGAACCTCCGCGATATAGTCTTCGAGGTCGTTGCCTTTGCGTAAAACCCGGAGCCGCCCACCGCTCTCGTCCCACGCACCATTGAGATACAGGAGGCAAGTCGCGACCTTATCCTTCGTGTCGGTATGGATGCGTCCATCCTTGGCCTGAGCGCGGCCCCGGACGGTGATCATCGTCGGCAGCCCGGTCAGATCGATGCCGAGCTGTTTGCCGACCGCTTCCGCGAACGCCGGGGATCGCATCTCTTCTATAACCGCGGCGAAGGCTGAGCCGTATTTCAGATCCTCCAACGGGAAAATGCCGGGCTTTTCGATGGATGGGAAATCGGCGCGGATCTTGTCGAGATCGATTGGGTCCAAAACGTGCGTCACAAAAAAGCAAAATGGCTCTCGCGCCGCGTTAGCCGAGGCGATGGCGTCGACTTTCAACATTCTTCCAGCTCCTGCTCCATAGATTCCACGCCCCCGCGGGAGACCGGGAGTGTGCCCTAAGCAGTTGCCACGGCTTTCTTATGTCCTATTTGATCGAAATCAAACGCAAGCTGGGCTTATTGCCACAGTTGCGATGCGGCAGCATATTTAAGGCTAACGGTGCCCCAGGCGCATCTGAATGGCGTAGCCGCCGTAAAGTTCTTCGGCCGTTGTGGCAAGCCCCATTTCCTCAGCCAGGGCGGCGATCTTTGCCTGCATCCCGGGGATGGGCACGACGGAGAAGCGCCGCAGCCAGGCGAGCTGCGCGCGGCGCACGAGTGCCGGATACCGCTCGAAATCTCCGAAGTCGACGACGTGAAGCTCTCCTAGCGGCGTCAGATGAGCGGCCGCTTGCTTCACCGCGTCCTGCCACGGTGGGATCATAGACAGCGCATAGGAAACGAAGATGCGGTCGAAGCTATCGCGGCCAAAAAGCGCTTCGGCTTGAAAGGCCGCGGCATCCGCATTGCCCAGAACGATGCGCGATTCCAAACCGCACCGCGCAACGGAGGCCCGCGCCGACCGCAGCATCGCTTCCGAAACGTCAAGACCGTAGAAGCGGGCGTCTGGATACCGCTTAGCGGCCCGAATGAGATTGCGCGCCGTGCCGCAACCGATTTCCAGCACCGAGGCCCCAAGCGGCGGCTTGAGACTCCCGATCAAGCGGTCGCGGCCAAAGAGGTAATAGCGCCGCGTGGCGTCGTAGATGAAACGCTGATGGCGGTAGATGGCATCCATCTTTTCCGCGGCTGTGGCGCCGGCAGGCATCTCTGTTACGGCTCCAGAATGTAAAGGTGGAAGCCGCCATAGATGGCGGACCGATCCTTCTGGGTGAGTTCGCGCGAAACCTCGGCCGCATAACGCCAGCGGGAGAGGACGTGCTCCGGTACGCGGCCCGGAAGGATCGTAGCCTCGCCGGCAGTGCGGAATATCACGCGCGCACCGGGCCGGGCCGTGCGGGTGATTTCCTGCCAAAGATGTGTGAGCGTCGCATCGTTCATCCAGTCCTGAGCGTCGAGGAGGACGTACCGGTCCATGCTCGCGTCCGGAGCGCTGGCAAGATAGTCCGTAAACGAAGCGTGGTGAACCGAGACCCGCGGCGCGTACTTCCGTACCTGCGCAAAATTGGCCGGATCGAGGTAGGGAGGCAGCGGCCCGTCGCCCGCCGGCGCATAGCGGCGTCCGAATGCCTGCCATGCGAAATAGTTCTCGGACAGTGGGAAGCCGCAGGCGAGGCGTTCGAGGCGCTTCTTGAGCACGTCCGCCACGCTGCCCTCGCCCTCGCCAGCCAGAGCCTTATACTGAGCGGGCGGAATGCCAAGTCCATAAAGCGATGCGGGGCGGTTCACGAGCCAGCGCAACGCACGCCTGTCGAACAGCGGAGCAAATTCCTGGTCGAAGATGCGGCGCTGTTCTTCGAGCGTCCGCGCTTTCAGTATCACCCGCGGGTTTACCCCGTTCAGCCTTGCAACGAGGTGGCTCGCGCCGATGAAGGTGCCGAGCAGCCCGGCGCGGTAAAAGTTGCTGGTAAATCGCCTGATGCGGCGGCGGCGGCGCAATCCATGGCGCCCCTGCCAATAGTTTGCCGTCTGCGGATCGAGGTGAGGCAGGATGTGATGCTTGAAAGCCGCTATATTTTCGGCGGTATTCGCTGCCCCGAAGAAGCGGTAGAAGGAATCGTAATTGGGCAGGTGCCGGGCAGCGGCAAGCTTGAGCCGGTTGAGCGCGACGTGCGCCGCGTTGATGTCGACTGCCGCCACATGCGCAGGCCCCGCGGTGAGATAGCTCAGCACGTTGCACCCGCCCGAGGCTATGGTGACGATGCGGCTGTCGCCGTCGAGCGCCAGGGCTTCAAGGTCGACCGCCGGGTCTTCCCAGATCTGGGCATAGACAAGGTTCGAGAATGCCAGCGTGAACAGCCGCTCCCGCAGGCCCTCGGCAGAAAGCGGCCTGCTCCGGCACACGGCGGCGCCGATCATGGAGGCGCTCGTAGACCTGTTGGATTCTACAGCGTTTGCCAAATCGATCCTCCTTGAGTTCATTCCACGATGGCCAAGTCTTCGCGCGTCTGCGCCGTAGCGTGCGCCAACGGCTTGCCCCCAGCGGAGGCCCAATTGGCTGCGACGCCGCCCAGAGCGTGCGTGCCAGGCAACAGTCCCTCGATCGCGGCGAGCGGAACCGGCACGGCAACGCCCTTCGCAGTTTTTGCCGACCCTGGCTGCCAGCGTATTTGGTGTAGCGCACCATCGTGGTCTTCGGCAATAGCTGTGCAGCTTTCGACCCAATCGCCGCAGTTCACATAGCGGATTCCATCGATCATCCGGTCGGTCATATGATGGATGTGGCCGCAGATCACGCCTTCGACGTTGCGGCGCTTCGCCTCAGCCGCCAATGCCTCCTCGAATTCGCCGATGAAATTTACCGCGGTCTTGACGCGCAGCTTGAGATAGTTTGAGAGCGACCAGAAGCCTAAGCCAAGCCTGCGCCGGACGAAGTTCAGCGGCCGGTTGCACCAAACCGCGAATTCATAGGAGCGATCTCCAAGCATCGCCAGCCATCGCGCGTAGCGAACCACTACGTCGAACTCGTCGCCATGCAGGAGCAGGAACCGGTCTCCCCCGGCTGTCACATGCACAATGTCGCGATGGATCTCGATTGCCCCGAAGCTCATCCCGGCATAGGCGCGAACCGCTTCGTCGTGATTGCCGGGAATAAAGACGATCCGCGTTCCCTTGCGAGCTTTTCGTAAGAGCTTTTGCAGCACGTCGTTGTGCGATTGCAGCCAAAGCGGAGTGCGCTTCAAGCTCCAGAAATCGATGATATCGCCGACGAGATAGATTGTCTCCGCTTCGTTGTGGCGAAGAAAATCGAGCAAGGCATCGGCCTGGCAGGCCCGTGCACCCAAATGAATATCGGATACAAAAAGGGTCCGGTACTGGCGAGGCTCGCGGGACCGGTTCTCATCCTGAATGCTGTCCGTTGGCATCGCTTCGGTTCCTCTCTGCCGTTCACCTGATGACCGGGTTTTGCTCGTGACTGCCGGCAAGGGATCTCCCAGCGGAACGCGGGTGCTAAGGCCGCTCAGAGACCGGTTCTTCGGCTGCCTGCCTTGCGGGCATGACCTCCTGCTTAAGGAGCGCCAACGCATGGCGCCAATTGTAAAAGCGGGCGACTTCGCGCCGGTAGCGCAGGTAATCGGCGCCATAGGCGGCTTCGAGCCAGCGCTCTTCGGCAAACGCCATCAGCGCGTAGCAAAGCGTCACAAGCGACGCGACGGCATAAACGGCAACGGAATTGGAGGCGATCGCCAAACCGGTAAAGGCGGGGATCGCAGTTGCGTATTGCGGATTGCGCGTCCAGGCGTACATGCCGCCGGTGACAAGCCCGTCGCGGCCGCAGTAAACGTTGGTGCGGCCAAGCACATGGAGCGCCCAGGCGTAAAGTACGCCGCTGACAATCGCGACGCCGGCGGCAAGAACGCGTACCGCGTAGAAGTCTTGCCAAGGCTGGAAGCAAACGTAAGCCAAAACGAACGCGCTCACGTTGAGGCCCCGGAAAAGGCTCCAGAACAGCAGGCTTTGCCAGGTTCCCTTGCCCGGAGTGGGCCAGAACCTGAGCTTATCGCTAGCGATTGTGCAAGCCAGCAAACCGGACAAGGTCAATCCGAGGATGCCCCCCAAAACGAATAGCGCTACCGACATGCACGTCCTTGGGCTTCACGGTTCAAATTCAGGCACGCATAGACCCGTTTGATGACAAGTATGTGAAACCTTACACGTGCCATGTGACAGCTTACAGACACTTGAGATTTGAAGATTTTCACCAGGGGGAGCACGCGTTTGGGGTGGAACCCGCCTCATCCGCTGCCGCTTGGGTCAGATCCGCGTGGGGGGCGCCTTTCGCGCCGCCGCGTTTTTCTTCGCGTTCTCGATCACTGGCCGCCAGGAGCCGGACTGAGTCACCTGCCCGCCGCCACGGGTTACATTTTGCGCGGACGGTAGCGTTCGCCTAATCCGCTCGGCCTGCACTGCCGCTTCCTTCAGCCCCGCCTTGGCAGCCTCGACGTACCATTGATAGGCGCGCAAGAGGTCCTGTTCGATGCCAAGCCCGTGTTCGTAAAGCAGCGCCAGATTATATTGGCTGTCCGCAAATCCCTTCGCCGCCGCCTGCTCGAACCAGGCCGCGGCCTCGCGGTAGCTCTGCGCCGTCGCGTTTTTCAGAAGCATTGCGCCGAGATTGTGCATCGCCCGCACCTGCCCAGCGCTCGCCGCCTGGCGGTAGAGCTCGATGGCTTTGGCCTCGTCCTTCTCCACGCCCGCGCCGCGCTCGTACATCGATGCCAGCATGAACTGGGCTTCGTTGTGGCCTTGGGCAGCCGCCTTGGCAAACCAGCGCGCGGCCGCCGCCGGGCCGCCGTCCAAGCCGCCGTCATTCAGAAAGCGCGTGCCGATGCGGAATTGCGCATCGCGGTCGCCATGGCGCGCGGCGATTTCGAGCGCCTCCAGATCCTCAGCCGCGATGGGCGCCTGCGAACCGCGGTTTTCATCCGCGGCGGCCAGCAACGCGGGGCCTTTTTGCGGGGTGCGCAGACCGTATGCCACCGGCGCCGGAGCCGTCTGCGCGGGCGCCTCGGCCTGCCACTCGATTGCAGCGGGCGCGTCCGACATGCGGATGGCATCCATCCGGCCCCTGGTATGCAGATAGAATAGCGCAGCGCTCACCAAGAGCAGGATGAACGCCACAGCCGCGATGCCGCCAAGCGGCATGGTTTTTTCGTCATCGAGAAGGCCGGATGCGCCCGCGAACCCCGGCTGCATGCCGGCCGGGCCTGCGCCGGCCTCTGGCCTATTCGCGGCCTTTTTCCTGCCATACCTCAGGTCCGCCTCGCGCAGCGCCTCGTACAAGTTGGGATCGCAGGGCGGCGGATTGCGCAGAACCAGCGCGTCGAGACTGGGCTCGCTCGCCGGCGCCGCGCCGAAGCCCGTCTCGCCGCGCTTGTAGACGGCGGAATTGCCGGAAATGGGTACGTGCAGACCCGCCCTCTTCCGGGGGGGCGGCGCACTGGCACTGGCATTGGCACTGGGGCTGCTGGCCGGGCCATGGACGAGAAAGTCCCTGAGCGTGTCATGCACGCGATCGAGCGCCGCGGCCGTGCGCTCGCCGGACTCTCGCGATTGCCGATTGAGTGCGCGCAGTTCCGCCTCCAAACGTTCGGCCGCGCTTAACTCGCCGCCCCGATTTTGCTGACTACTGACCTGACTGGCCGCCATCACCGCCGCCCGCGACGCTGTTGCCGTCACGGTTTGGCCCAGGCCCTCCAGCGTGTGGACCGCCACCGTTTCGAACTTAACCGGCGTTTCCTCAATCCGGGCGCTGGCGGCAAGGATCTCCTGTGCTGCGCGCGATATGCGATTCGCATCCTCCGCACTTTGCTCGCGCGCTGCATCTAGGGAGCCGGACAACTGAGTGAGCTTGGTTTCAACCGAAGCCATGGTCTTGCCGTCTGGCATGGCCCCCGAAATCTGCTCAAGGCGGACGGAGATTTCGCCAAGGCTAAACTTGATCTGTTCGATCTCGCGCTGGCCCTCGTCCTTCCTTGCGAGAAGCTGCTTAAGCTCGGTGAAGCGATGGTCTAACCATGCGACACCGCGGTAAGACTCGCCGAGCGGCTCGCCGCTCAACTCCGGCCACTCCTCATCGTCCAAGCCGGAAAAAGGCGTGTCCTCGCCCGCACGGGGAAAAAGCAGGCTGTCCCGGTAAGGCTCCTCGTTCAGCCGGGCGTTCAACTCCTCAAGCGGCCGGAACACGCTCGCGGGCTTCGAATTCGTCATAAGATCCATATAGGCATAAAGCTGCGCCTCCGCTTCGCTCTGGCCTTCGCCGAATCCAGGGGGTACGTTTTCGCCGCCCGAGGGGCCGGTCCCGGCAACGCCCTCGCGCAGCGGTTCGCCAGCCGGGCCATCCCTGGCCGGTCCGCCATCGCTGCCGCCGCCGGCGTTACCGCCGTGACCGGCTTTTGCTGTGCCCTGCTGAGACATGGTTGCCGGAACGCGCTTTTGCGCGGCCCTCCCGAGGGTGCTTTTTCGCCACTAAGCCGTTACTATGCTTAGGAAATGCAAACACGGCGTAAACACAGCTTAAAACTGGGCAATTTTTTTTGGAGCAAAAGCGGCATGAGCGCGGGCACCTGTCACCTAAGCGGCACACTGAGCGTCGAAACGCGGGGGCCCGGCTTCTACGGCGTAGGGCCCGAGCTTCAGCGTTTCCTGGCACGGATGCGCGTCAAATCGGGGCTTCTTTCGGTGTTCTGCGCTCACACCTCGGCCTCACTCTGCGTGCAGGAGAACGCCGATCCGGACGTACTTGCCGATCTCGGGGCAGCGCTCCAGAGGCTCGCGCCCGAGGGTGGAGCTTACCGGCACCGGAGCGAAGGCCCGGACGATATGCCGGCGCATATTAAGACGATGCTAACCGCGGTTCAGCTTTCGCTGCCCGTGCGCGAGGGCCGGCTAGCGCTGGGGACTTGGCAGGAGGTTTATTTGATGGAGCATCGCACCGCCCCCCACCGGCGCCGGCTCGAGCTCGATTTCATCGGCTCGGCCGTGGATTAGGGCGCACGGTGCTGACGCACCGCGCTATCCTGGGCGCTGTAACTGCTTAGGCTGTTGCCGTCTTTCTCTTCAGTTGCACAATCGCTTGCACGATATTCCGCGAGGCATCGGCAAATTCGCTATCCGAGCCCAGCATGCTCTCTTCTTGCACATTCTTGCCGGCGTTTGCCTGCTCGACCACACGGCCGACGGCACGATGGAACCGCGCGTGTTCGGAGACGAGAGTCTTGTATTCGGGCAGGCCGGATAGCTTCTTGCCGTCGCCCTGCAGCCACTTTCCGAGGGGACAGTGATCGTCGTTGCCGGCTTCGGCGGGATCGATCGAATGGTCGGGGTGGCGGAGATAAACCGAGAGCTTCATTTTCCAGGCGGAATGCGCTTTAACCGCTTCATCCAAATTCATGTATTTCGTCTCCAACTGCAATATGGCCGCAGCGGCAAATTAGGTGCCGGAACTTGCACGGGCCTTTGCAGCGAATCGCACTACGGGAGCCGCTTCACCAGAGCGAAATCGCTGCCCGTGGTGCCGAAATGTGCGAACGGCCATAGCCAAGTGCGGCGCGGGCTTGAACTGCTACCCAAGGGGTAGTATATTTCGCGTGTGTCGAAAGGTGGGGCGGGGTGCGGGTTTTCATGACGCGGGCCTTCGGGCAATTCGCGCACAAGGAGCGTCTTGGGGATCGCATGTTATGCGAAGCAATCGAGCGGGCTGAGCGCGGCATCGTGGATGCGGACCTTGGCGGAGGTGTGATCAAGCAGCGCGTGGCGCGGCCGGGGCAAGGGCGCTCGGGCGGCTACCGCACGCTGATCGCGTTCCGCTCGCAGACCCGCGCCGTGTTTCTGTTCGGTTTCGCCAAAAAGGATTTGGACAACATCGGTGACAGCGACTTGAAGCGATTGCGGAAGACTGCCGCAGAAATGCTTAGTTGGAATGATAGCCAGGTGGCCACGATGCTGGCCGCCGGCAAATGGACGGAGATCGGGCGCGATGCCTAAAATATACCGGAGCAAGATTGCGGCGGCGGTCCACCAAGCGATGTCGGACGCATATGAAGTTGGCGTCATCGACAAGAAGACGATGCGCGAGTTCGACGCGTCGTGCCTGACCGAGGTCGAGAAGCTGTCGCCCGGGGATGTGATCGCGCTGCGCGAGCGCGAAGGCGTCAGCCAGGCGGTGCTGGCCCGTTACCTCAACGTGGCGGTCAAGCTTGTGGGAGAGTGGGAGCGCGGCGAGAAGCGCCCGTCCGGCCCGTCGCTCAAGCTGCTGGCGCTGGTCAAGGCCAAGGGCCTCGACGCCATCGCGTGACGGCAGATTTTCGTAGAGCGCATCCGCCGGCATCGCGCAGATCGTCTTCTACATCTTTGTCGTGCTGCTGGTTGTGTCCCTCATCTACCATTTGGTAAGAGGCAGCAGCGCTTGATCGAACGGCTGGAAGGAAGACCCCGCTCTGGGCGAGGCCTTCCTCTTCTACGCCGCTAATAGCAGAAGTTGCCGGCGTAAGCCTGGCAGTAGCGCGGCCCATAACCGTCGTTACGGCAGTTCCAATAGCAGCTTCCGCCGCCATACCAGCCCGGGTAGCCGTAGTCCAAGCCGAAGCCCACGAAAGGCCCAAAATGCCCACGGTGGTGGAAGTGGCTGAAATGGCCTGGAGCCGCGAACATGTGCCCGCTGTGCATGGGGCCGCTTATCGAGGGGCCGAACGACCCGCCTCCACCCATCCTGCCTCCTGCCACCTTGGTGGGGATAACAGCGGTATTTGCCTGCGCCTTTTGCCCATCGAGGTTTGGCGAAAGCGGATTTGCAAAGGAAACCTGGCTGGCTGCCAAGAGGCCCGCGGCTGCCAGCGCCGTGACGATAAATTTCTGCATGAGAAGCCCACCTTGTTGACGAGTAGACCTCCTTCCCGCATGTCCTCACCGCTGAACCCGCCACGAAGGCTTAAGGTCCGCTAATTCTTTCGTGAAAATAGTATCGAATTGCGAGGGCGGCCTCGCTAGCGTGGCGTCTCGCAATTGCCGACGGAGACATAAGGGACACTAGCAGATTCAAAGTGCTAGTGTGAGACGGGACGCTAGTGTGCGTCCGGAAAAGCATGCCTTCGGTCTTGACCCGGAGGTGCGAAGCGGTTTTCCGGTAAGACGCACGGCAAAACAACAAGCTAGAGCCCGCTTTCGATTCCATCGAAAGCGGATAGGCTCTAGGGCTAAAGATAAATGGCCCCTCAGCCGCAGGCGCGTGACAATGCAGGGCATACGGATAAGCCCCATCACGAGGAAACCATGCCGCTGCGCGATATTCTCGTCCATCTCGACTCGGGCCCCAGAACCGCCGAGCGGCTGGCTCTCGCGATCCACCTTGCGAAGCGCGGCAATGCCAAGCTGGCCGGGGTCTTCGCCCAGCGAGCGGACGCCTACCAGGTGGGCGTCGTTGCAGTGTGGCCGCCCGAAAGCTATACGCGAGCCGCCGATGCGAGCCGCCAACAATTCGAGGCCGCGGTTGCAGAGCTCCCGGATGCGCGGTGGATCGACATCAACAGGGGCAGCGACCACGAAATCGTGCATCGCTTGACCGAGGCAGCGCGGCATTACGATCTCACCATTCTCGGGCAGGAAGACGAGGACGCTCCCAAGATCGTACCCCGGGAGCTGATCGAGCAGCTTATCGTCGAGTCCGGCCGGCCGGTTCTAGTGGTGCCCTATGCGGGCCATTTTAGCGATACGGGCGCCCGGCCGCTTATGGCTTGGACCGATTCCCGCGCCGCGGTGCGCGCCCTGAACGACGGTCTGGTCTTGATGCAGCCCAACGCGAAAGTTACCATCGTGTCGGTGGGAACGGGAACCGGGCCCGGGAAGCTATCTGCGGAGCGTATAGGAGAGCATCTGAAGGCGCATAACCTCGACACCGATGTCGACTATATGCAGGTCACCGAGGTTGGGGTGATGGACACCCTGCTCAACCTCGCCGCCGGCAAGGCCGCCGATTTGATCGTCATGGGCGCATTCGGGGGATACGGCTATCCGCTCCTAAGCCGCGGCAGCGGAACGCGCTACATGCTGCGCCATATGACGGCGCCGTGCCTGTTTTCGCATTGAACGCGCGTTTGCCTTCGCCGCTTCGCTAGTACAGCCCGAGGCAAGTTCGCACGCCATTTGCCGCACGCTCGCAAGCGAACTTGCCTCGGATAAGCTGCACTAGATTCAATATGTTGCTAGTACGCCTGATCCGCGGGAAATCCTGTCAGCACCAGCCGCAAATGGGTCAGGATTTCCCGCGGGGCGTACTAGTGGGTGAACACCTTCTTCAGCCGGTCCCCGTTAAAGGAGGTCACGACCGGGCCGGCGATATAATCGAGCGGAATGTAGCCCATAGTGTAAAATCGCGAATCGGCGGAATCGTCCCGGTTGTCGCCAAGCATAAAGTAGTGGGCGGGCGGTACTACATACACTTCCGTGCTATTAGCTCCCGCAAAATCATGCTTGGGACATGCCTCGGATATTTTTTCGATAAGGTAAGACCGGCCGTTGGGAAGAGTTTCCCGGTATTGGGGGACACTCAAAGTCCCGCACAGCGTCTTTTCCGCCGCCTCGCCGGCTCGCTCGTGCTTGACCGGCACACCGTTAATGTTGAGGACACCTGCAACCATCTGAATCCGGTCGCCTGGCAGGCCCGCGATGCGCTTGACGAAGAAAGTTTTTTCATCCTGCGGCGACAGGAACACCACGACGTCCCCTCTCTGCGGTAACCCGAGCGATGGCCAGCGCTCCTTTATGGGGAGAGTGAACAACTTAAATGAGTGGCGGCCATAACCGTAGGCAAGGCGGGAAACGATGACCGAATCTCCCACTTTGAGGTTTGGCATCATGCTGCTTGCCGGTATGCTGAAGGTCACGAAAACTGGCCCGATCCCGGTTGGCATACAGGCGCCTGCCACAACGATGCCCCCCCACAAAAGCGTACCCAAAATCGCCCCCCTGATGCTCCATGCGCGATCCGTATTGGGTAAACTCATCGCACTCTCTCAGCTATCGGCCAGCGGTCAGCCCCGGTTCTAACGAGCCCGGATATCGATGTAACTATTCGATGTCAATCGGCCAGCGGTGCAAAAAGGGGTAATGGCCGTCTAATTCCGGACGGGCACGGGTTCTGCGCTGACTGCCAGTTCGTCGTAGCCCTTCCAGCGATAGATCAGCACAGACACGATCCAGCTTAGAACGAAGACGCCGATCACCACGAAGCCGAAATTGGCGAGGTTGGCGTTGAGGTTCGCAGCAACCCTCCAGATTCGTCCATCCAGCTGGAACTTGTCCGCGATGAGCCCCGCCGCCTCGATGCTGCCGATGAAAAGCGCCACAGCAACCGACGCCGCTGTAATGGTGAGATTGTACCAAAGCTTGCGAACCGGGTGTACGAATGCCCAGCCATAGGCTTCGCTCATGAGCACGCTGTCTGTCGTATCCACAAGAGCCATCCCGGCCGTGAACAGCGCAGGGAATACGAGGACGGCTCCAAGCGAAAGCCCATTAGCCGCCTCTGCCGCCGAAATGCTAAGCAGGCCGACTTCGGTCGCGGTGTCGAACCCCAATCCGAACAAGGCGCCCAGCGGATACATATGCCAAGACCGCGAGATGGCGCGGAACAACGGGCCGCAAAGCCGGGAGAAGAGCCCGCCGCCCAGCACGTCCGCCTCCGAAGCGCTTTGCTCCAAGCTGCCGCGCCGCGCCTGCCTGAACGAGCGCCAAACATTCTTCAGGATCAGGATGTTAATCAGACCAATGCCAAGCAGGAACACAGCAGAAACGGCGGTGCCGATCTCGCTGCCAACCGCCCTGAACGACCCGCCTTGGAGCGCGGATGCGGTGAGCGCAATGCCTATGCAAGCGAGGATGACGATTGTGGAGTGGCCGAGCGCAAAAAAGAAGCCGGCGGAGACGGGCCTCTTATCCTCCTGCATGAGCTTGCGGACGACATTGTCGATTGCCGCGATGTGATCGGCGTCCACCGCATGCCGGATGCCAAAAACATAGGCGAGGAGGGCGGTGCCAAGCAGCGCCGGGCGATCCGCGAAGAGAAGCCAGGCCCAGCCCCAGCTAAGGATGTTTGCGCCTCCTAAAAAGGCATAGAGCGCCGCAGTTTTCCCGCGGTGCGCCCTCGGCGAGTCGTCGAAGAGATGCAGGGACGCTTGGAGTAACGATTTCACGCTGCCGCCGGCCGGTATGATGATTTAAGTGGATTTTCATACCATGCCGGGACGTTTTGCAGCAAGGCCAATTGTGGCCGAAATGGCCGAAGGATGAGGCATAGTCATAGCTCATGCCCCTCACCCCAGCCGTCTCAGCAAGCCCGGCCTGCCAGGCTTGCAACTTAAAACATCCGCTTTCGCAAGCGAAAGCGGATGGGGAGAGGGGCGTGAGCGCTATTCCAGATACGAGCCCCCCTTAAAGATCGGCGAGAAGCCGCTCGGCGCTGCTCTCCTGCGCGGTTCCCGGCTGCGTCTCAACGTGGAGTGCCTTTACCACGCCGTCGTCGATGAGCATGGCATAACGCTTGGACCGGATGCCGAACCCAATCGGCCCACCATCCATTTCTAGTCCGATTGCCTTGGCGAAATCGCCATTGCCGTCGGCAAGAAAAGTAATTTTGCCTTCCGCGCCGCTCGCCTTGGCCCAGGCGTTTAGAACAAAAACGTCGTTCACCGCGGTGCAAGCGATAAGGTCTACGCCCTTTGCTTCGAACTCCGCCGCGTGCTGCAAAAACCCTGGTAAATGCTGAAGATGGCAGGTTGGCGTGAAGGCCCCCGGAACGGCGAATAGAACAGCTCTCTTGCCCTTGAAAAGCTCCTCCGCCGTGATCTCCGAGGGACCAGTTCCGGTCATTGTCTTGAATTTGGCATTCGGCAGTTTGCTTCCAGGGGCGATAGCCATGCAATTCTCCTTGGTCCGATTATTTACCGCTCGTTTTTTGCTTATATGGCCAGTGGCCGTTCGAAGTCCACGGAATGGCGCATTTTCACCGATTCGTGAGATCGCAACGAACCGGCCGGACGGATAAGCAAACCTGTGCAAACACAATGAGCATCGGCAGTAGGCCGGAACTGCGCGATATTGTAAGCTGGCCCTGCAAGCGCTAAGACATATCGAATGGATCAGCTCAATTTCCCCATACCGCCCTACTTCGATCCCGTTGCCGTTCGCGAGGAGCTTAGCTCCTATTGGCGGGAAAGCTCTGAAAACGTGGCGCAAGCGCGGGCGCGTGTGCTCAAGCGTCTCAAGGAGCTCAAGGCCCACGCCCGCGAGCAGGCGCAGGCCGCTCTCGAGCGCACGCGGGACGGGCGCCGTTGCGCCGCCGCGCTGTCGCAGTTCCAGGACGAGCTGATCAAGCTCATCTACGATTTTTCTGCCGGCCATATTTACCGCGCCCGGAACCCGACGGCGGCGGAGCGCATGGCACTCGTGGCAACCGGCGGTTACGGCCGCGGGCTGCTGGCACCTGGGTCGGATATCGATCTGCTCTTTCTGCTTCCCTACAAGCAAACGGCCTGGGGCGAGAGCATGGTCGAGTCGGTTCTCTATTTCCTGTGGGACCTTGGCTTCAAGGTAGGGCACGCGACGCGCACCGTCGACCAGACGCTGAAGGCCGCTAAGGAGGACATGACAATCAGAACCGCGCTTCTGGACGCACGCCTGATCTATGGCGAAACGGCGCTGTTCAACGACCTGTGGACGCGCTTCGTGGGAAACGTGGTTCAGGGCAGCCAGCGCGAGTTCATCGCCGCAAAACTGGAAGAGCGGGAGCAACGGCTCAAGCGCATAGGGATGTCGCGTTATCGCGTCGAGCCGAACATCAAGGATGGCAAAGGCGGCCTTCGCGATCTCAACATGCTGCACTGGTTCGCGCTCTACCTGAACCCAGGCGAGCACCGGCAGCCAGAAAGAGGCATCTTCGCGCCGGACGAGGCAGCCGTCTTCAATCGTTGCGAAGCCTTTCTTTGGACCATTCGCTGCTATCTTCACTTCCTGGCGGGCAAGTCCGAGGAGCGCCTCAGTTTCGATTTGCAACCCGAGATGGCCAGCCTCTTGCGCTATCATGACCGGCTGGGGCTTCTTGGCGTCGAGCGCTTCATGAAGCACTACTTCTTGGTCGCGAAAGACGTGGGCGATTTGACGCGGACCGTCTGCTCAAGCCTTGAGCTGCTGCAGCTCAAGACCGTGCCCACGCTGAGCGATTTCCTGGGCACGCTGCCATGGAGTAACCGCGCGAAGCTTGCCGCCACAACCGATTTCAGGGTCGACAACAACCGCTTGAACGTCAAACAGCCCGATGTTTTCAAGAAAGACCCGGTCAACCTGATCCGGTTCTTCGTCGAGGCTGAGCGGAATAACCTGCTTGTCCATCCGCAAGCGATCCGCCTTATCCGCTCCTCGCTTAAGCTCATAGACGATAACTTCAGGGCCAATCCCGAAGCCAATAGCCTCTTTCTTGAGTGCCTGACCTCCGGCAACGCGCCGGAGACTGCGCTGAGATATATGAACGAGGCTGGCGTTCTGGGACGTTTCATCCCGGACTTCGGGCGCATTGTCGCGATGGCGACGTTCAACATGTACCATCACTACACGATCGACGAGCACACGATCCGGGCGGTGGGCATACTCTCGCAAATCGAGAAAGGCGGGTTCAGCGAGGAGCATCCGCTTTCGACTGCGATTATCGCCGGCCTGCAGCACCGCCGCGCGCTCTATCTCGCGCTGTTGATGCACGATGTGGCCAAAGCCGTTAAGGGCGATCACAGCGTCGTCGGCGCGGAGATGGCGCGGAAGTTGGCGCTGCGCATGGGTTTCGAGCGGGCGGAGGCGGACACAACGGCGTGGCTTGTCAGGCATCACTTGCTCATGAGCATAACCGCTCAGCACCGCGACATTGGCGACCCGCAGACCGTGCGGAACTTTGCCGATATTGTGCAAAGCCCCGAGCGGCTGAAGCTCCTGCTGCTGCTAACCGTCGCCGACATCCGCGCGGTAGGGCCGGGCATTTTTAGCGCTTGGAAAGGCCAGCTTTTGCGCTCGCTTTATTACGATAGCGAGCCCCTTCTGGGCGGCGGCCATACGCACGAGCCGCGGGCTGCGCGCATTGAGATGGCGCAAGTCCGGTTGCGGGAGGCTATCGCGCACTGGCCTCATGCCGAGGTGGAGCGCTTCATCCAGCGCCACGAAACCGATTACTGGCTCAAGACCGATATCGAGCGGCAAGTGCAGCACGCCCAGCTGCTTCGATCCTTCGAAGGCGCCCATCCTCCGGTCACGTTCGAAGTCAAGAGCGACGCTTTCCGCGGGCTTACCGAGCTGACTCTGGTGACGGAAGACCATCCGAGGCTGCTCGCGCTGTTTTCGGGCGCCTGCGCGGCGGCCGGGGCGAACATTACCTCCGCGCAGATCTCGACGACCAAGGACGGGATCGCCCTCGACACGCTGTTCCTGCAGCGGTTCTTCCCGGACGAGGAAGAGATCGAGCGGGCGGGCAAAATCGCACGCACCATCGGGGACATCCTCTCCGGAAAGCGCTCGATGGATACGCTAGAGACGCTGCGCAAGCGGGTGAAACCGAAGACCGATGCCTTCACTGTGCCCCCCGACGTGATCCTCGACAACACCGCGTCGCAGGAGCTGACGGTGATCGAAGTTCAAGCGCTCGACCGGCCTGGGCTCCTGTTCGATCTGGCACGCGGGCTCAGCGATCTCGGGCTCGATATCTCGTCGGCACACATCGCCACTTTCGGCGAAAAAGCGGTCGACGTTTTTTATGTGACTTGTCCAAGCAAGAAAAAGGTCGCCAGCGACGAGGACAAGCGCATGATTAGGGAGCGTCTGCTGAACCTTTTAGGCGCCGGATAGGCTATGTGCAGCCTTCGTCGCGAGGCGCTTAAAAAGCGGCGCCGCGTTTTGGGGCTCCTGGGCTAATCCCCTCGCGATGACGCAGGGCGGTCAAAACTACGGCGTCCGGTACTCGCTAAAGCCGCCCATCGCTGCTGTCTTTGGGGAAGATGCCCTTCACGTCGAACAGGACGGCGCCGCCCTTTCCTAAAGCCCGAATCGCCTCGGCACCCATTTGTTCATAGCTGCGATGCCCGACCGCAACGACGATTGCGTCGTAGGCCCCAGGCTTCAGCGGCCCCGTGAGCAAGGATAGACCATATTCGCGTTCCGCTTCGCTGGCGCTAGCCCAGGGGTCATGTACGTCGATGGCGGCGTTGAACTCTTTGAGCCCGTTAACGACATCGATGACTTTCGAATTGCGCAGGTCCGGGCAATTCTCCTTAAAGGTGAGGCCCAGGACCAGAATGCGGCTGCCGCAGACCGGAAAACCGCGTTTCATCATGAGGCGCGCGACGCGGCCGGCGACATGGGCGCCCATGGCGTCGTTGATGCGCCGTCCTGCCAGGATCACTTCGGGATGATAGCCGGTCTCCTGGGCGCGATGCGTCAGGTAATAAGGATCGACGCCAATGCAGTGACCGCCCACAAGCCCCGGCTTAAAGGGGAGGAAGTTCCATTTCGTTCCCGCGGCTGCCAGAACCTCATGGGTGTCGATGCCGAGCTTCTGGAAGATGATCGCGAGCTCGTTCATCAGCGCGATATTGAGATCCCTCTGCGTATTCTCGATCACTTTGGCCGCCTCGGCGACTTCGATGGAAGCGGCACGATGCGTGCCCGCCGTTATGATAGAGGCATAGAGGGTGTCGATGGCCTCGGCAGCCTCCGGCGTTGAGCCGCTGGTTACTTTTGTTATTTGGGGCAGGCGGTGCCGCTTATCCCCCGGGTTGATGCGTTCGGGGCTATATCCGGCAAAAAAGTCCCGGTTGAATTTGAGTCCGGAGACGCGCTCAAGGATGGGCACGCAGATTTGGCTCGTGCAGCCGGGGAATACCGTCGATTCGAAGACCACAACCGAGCCCCGGGGCATGACCGCGCCAACCGTTTCGCATGCCCGTGTCAGAAGGCGCAGATCGGGCCGGTTTGCGCAGTCGACGGGTGTGGGAACCGCGACGATGAACACGCCGCAGCTCTTGAGGTCTTCCAGCCGCGCGGTGAACTCAAGGAAGCAGGCTTGCTTCAGTTCTTCCGGCTCAACCTCAAGTGTGCCGTCCGTGCCGGACCTGAGCTCGGCCACGCGTTTTTCGCGGATGTCGAAACCGGTGACCCGCCGGCTTTTCCCGAACTCGACGGCAAGCGGCAAACCGACATAGCCGAGACCGATGACGCCGATTATTTTGTCGTTAAGGTTCATGCTCATGCACCACGCTGGAAGCTGGCAACCCCCTGGCGCCAGTAAATTTCTGGCCCCCGGCTGCTTATTGTTGTTTCAAGAAAAAATACGCCGTCACAACGCCTTACGGGCTAGCGGGCTTGCCAACCTGCGACAGAACGATCGCCAAGCCAACGCCGCCGGCCACTACGAGGCCGCCCTCGTAACCGTCCTGGGGCTGCGAGCTTTCGTCCGTCATGAGCTCCCGTTTAGGAGGGGTCGCGAGCACGGCAAGCGTCTGCCCTGACGCAACGCGAACGGTGGCGCCGCTGCTGTAGACGAGGCTCGCCGAGCCGTTGACAACCTTGATGCGATCGCCCTGGGCAACCTGAAGGGTCTTGGCTACAGGCTGGCCGTTGACGAGCACTGCGCCCTTGATATCGGTCAAAAATGCTGCCCTTGCGCTTGTTGCCATCGCTGCCGTTATGAGAACGGGGATAATGAGTTTCCTAAACACGCCTACCTCTTGCACAACTTTAACTAACACTATACACACCTTATCTGTAATGGATTAAATAGCGCAACTGTTGCGTGTTTTGCAGAGCATCTTACACGCTGCATGTTGCGCAAAACCCACAAACGTACCCGCTACGGGTTGCGGCCAACTGGCTGTGTACCAGTATCCGTTGCGCCGCGGCCGGGCCTACGGGACGTTAGTAATCGTCTGGATGAGAGACTCGATGTTCGATCTGCATAGCCATCTGCTTCCCGGCATCGACGATGGAGCCCCCGATCTGGAGACCTCGCTGGCGATGGCGCGCGCCTTCGTGGAACAAGGCGTCGAATGCGTCGCTTGCACCCCGCATATCTTGCCCGGCCTCTACTACAATACGGGGCCGCAGATCAGGCAGGCGGTTGCGGAGCTGCAATCGAGGCTTGAGGAGGCTGGCATCCCGCTCAAGCTCGTTTCCGGGGCCGACAATCACATCGTCCCGGATTTTGTGGACGGCCTTAAGCGCGGCCATCTGCTGACGCTGGCCGATTCGGCTTATGTGCTGGCCGAGCCCCCGCACCACGTTGCGCCGGCTCGCCTTGAGGAGCTGTTTTTCAATATTCTGCTTGCCGGATACGTGCCCGTCCTTACCCATCCGGAGCGGCTTTCGTGGATCGAAAACAAGTACGATGTGGTGCAGAGGCTCGCGGCGCATGGCGTTTGGATGCAGATCACCTCGGGCTCGCTGACCGGGCGATTCGGCCGGAGGCCCCGCTATTGGGCCGAACGCATGCTGGAAGAGGGCATCGTGCAGATCCTGGCGACCGACGCCCACAACATGGGGCCGCGTCCGCCAGATCTTTTGGAAGGCCGCAAGCGGGCGGAGCAGCTCGTTGGACCGGCCGAAGCCCTGCACCTGGTGACCACCCGGCCGCAGGGAGTGCTGACGAATAGCTTGCCTGGCACTTTGCCAAAGCCTTCTCCGGGAGCGGCAAAAGAGGAGTTGCACGGAAATGATAACCCTGCCCAGACTTCTAACCGCAGCGCTCGCGGCGGCCTTGGTCAGCGCATGTGGCGCCTCTTCAATTAGCGAGCTGTCCAGCGGCGCGGCGCAGCTTACCCCCACCTCCGCTCCGGCTCAGGGCAGCGGTCTGAGCACGGCTGCACTGCAACCCTCGGATGCTCGCCGGGCCGAAGAGGCAGCCCAGCCGGCCGGCCCCCCCCGGGAGGAGGCCATGAAAAAGGTGGTCCAGTTCACATCGGTGGCGGATCCGGGCAGCAAAGCCTACAAGATCGGGCCGCGCGACGTACTCGAAATCACGGTGTTCCAGGTGCCCGAGCTTTCCAAGACCGTGCAGGTTTCCGAGAACGGGACGCTCAGCTATCCGCTTGCGGGCGAAATCGTCGCGGGCAACAAGACCGCGCGCGAGATAGAGGCGGAGCTGACCAAGAAACTCGGCACCAAATATCTGCAGGATCCAGCCGTCACGGTCTTCGTAAAGGAGCACAACAGCCAGCGTATTACCGTCGAGGGAAACGTGCTCAAGCCCGGCGTTATCCCCATGGCTGGGGGTATGACGCTGGTGCAGGCGATCGCGCAGACCGGCGGGCTCGGCCCCACCGCGGACAAGACCGCCGTCGTATTCCGCCTGGTGGACGGCAAGCGGCTGCCCGCGAAATACGACATCTCCGACATTCGCGGCGGCAAAGCGGAGGATCCGCAATTACAGTCCGGCGACGTTGTCATCGTTCCCACCTCGGAGATGAGGGAGGGGGTCGACATGGTAGTCAAATTCCTGCCGCTCGCCTCGATAGCCCCGCTGTTCTAGAAAGAAACTGGCCACATGACTCGCGGCTAGTTTCTTTCTAGCTGAAGGCGTAGGCGTCGAGCCGCAGCACCGCGGCAGCGGAGCTGGCATGAATCCGTTCGGCGCGGGCCTTCCCGCCGGCCGCGCCCAGCGCTGCGTAGAGTGGCAGGAGATGCTCATCCGTGGGATGGTTCCTTTCCGCGTACGGCGCGAGTTCGCGGTAGCGGAGGAGATCGTCCAGGCGGTTCTCCGCCAGCGCAAGGGCGAACCAATCCGAGAACGCCGTAACCCACTCCGGTTCGCTGCCAGAGGCGCCCGGATCGCGGAAAAACTCGTGGAGATTGTGGGTGAAACTGCCAGAGCCAACGATGAGGACGCCCTCCTCGCGAAGCGGCGCCAGCGCACGCCCAAGCGCAAGATGATGAGCGGGGCCAAGACGCGGCTGCACCGAAAGCTGCACCACCGGAATGTCAGCGGCAGGATAGGCGAGCATAAGAGGCACCCATGCGCCGTGATCGAGGCCCCGGCGCGTGTCTATCCGGGCGGCGAGCCCGGCTTGCCCCAACAACGCCGCAGCCCTTTCCGCGAGCGCTGGCGAGCCTGGAGCCGGATATTTCATCGCATAAAGCTGCGCCGGGAAGCCGCCAAAATCGTGGATGGTTTCGTTCACCTCGACCGCGTTCAGCGCCGGTTCGGCGGTTTCCCAATGCGCGGTCACAACGAGGATGGAATTGGGCTTTCCGAGCGTATTCCCGAGCCCGGCAAGGAACTCCCGCGCGGCGCTTTCCTCAATTAGAATCAAAGGCGAGCCGTGAGACACAAAGAGAGATGGAAACATCCTAAACCCTGCCACTTACCGCTGCCCGGGCGCTCAACCGGCCGCCAGGTTAGCTGCCTTTAACCCTTTTTGCCATCAAAAGCCGTGCCATCACGGCGCAATTTTGTACTAATTTAGCAGATATGCTTCGAGAAATCCTTGGGTTCCGCATTTTTGGAACGCGATGTTGGGCAACAAAGCCGCAAGAACAAGGTTAACAACTACTTCGCCGCACGAGCATGGCGATTTTTTGTTTCCCGCCTACAATGTAAGTTGTATTAACTTGCGTCTCCGGGGGAGGCTTGCCGATGCATGTTGCCGTCATAGGTTATGGAGCTGTAGGCCGCGAAACCGCCAAGCTGCTCTTGGCGCGGGGCGAAACGGTCCGCATCGCGCAGCGCAAGCCCCCGCCCCACTTGCCGGAAGCGGCCGAGTTTATCGCCACCGATGTACTCGACGCGGACAGCGTCCAGCGCGTCTGCGCGGGATGCAATGCAGTCATCTGCTGCATTGGCTTTCCTTACGATTCGCGCATCTGGAAGAAAGCCTGGCCGAAGGCGATGGAGAACATGCTGGCGGCATGCGCAACGGCGCAGGCGCGGTTCATCTTCGCGGATAATCTTTACATGTACGGCCCGCAGAACCGGCCGCTAACCGAGGATATGCCGCTGACGGACATTGGCCGGAAGCCGAGGGTGAGGGCTGAGATCACGCGGGCGTGGCAACAGGCGCATGACAACGGGCGGGTTCAAGCTGTTGCGCTCCGCGCCTCGGACTTCTATGGGCCGGACGTTGAGAACTCGGTGCTTTCGAATTTCGGCGTAAAGCGCCTTCTGCAGGGCAAGCCTGCGCTCATTCCTTATTCGCCGGACCACCCCCACGATTTCACCTACGTCCCCGACTTCGCGCGTGAACTTGCGACCTTGCTCCACGCGCCCGCGGAAGCCTATGGCCAAGCCTGGCATGTACCCAACGCGCCTACGCAGACGTTGCGTTCGCTCATCGTAAAGGCCGCGGGGACGATCGGCGTTGCGCCGCGCATTTCAGTGATGCCGCGGGCGATGCTGCATCTCGCCGGCCTGTTCGGCCGGCAAGCCTACGAGCTGATCGAGATGGGCTTTCAAACCGATAGGCCCTATCTCGTGGATGCATCCAAATTCGCCCGCCGCTTCTGGGCAAACGCTACGAGTTTCGAGGCTGGGCTTGAAGCCACAATCGCATCCTACAGCCATGCAAATTAAATCGATCGCAGGGCTATCGCATTTGAGGGTTATACCGAATCCGGTTGATCGCTTCGCATGGTTTCGGCAAAAGACCCCCTCACCCTGTCCCTCTCCCCAAGGGGCGAGGGAACGTCCTAACAACGGCTGCGAGCGGACTCCCTCTCCCCTTGGGGAGAGGGTTGGGGTGAGGGGGTCTTCGCGAACCGTTCAATCGGATTCGGTATTAGAAAGACCACTCGCGCGATTTCGCGACAAGGAAATCGCGGAAGGCGTTGACGCGCTTTGTATCCTTCAAGTCCTTTGGGTACACGAAATATGTGTCGAATACCGGCATTTCCAAATCGTCGAGAAGGGTGGCGAGGCCGGGATAGTCCTTCGCGAGATAGTCCGGCAGGACCGCAATGCCGATCCCACTTGCAACCGCCTCGCGCAGCGCGACGAGGCTGTTGATCCGAAGCGCGGGTTCGCGCGGCCCCTGGCCATCGCGACTTACCGTCTCAAGCCAGTTCATCTCCTTGAACGGGCTTGGCATTGGTCCGCCGTAAGTCAGGATGCGATGCTTGTCGAGATCGCCGGCGGACTTCGGCTTGCCGTACCGCTTCACATATTCGTTCGAGGCGTAGGTGTGGTAGTGCGCGGTGAACAATTTCCGGCGCACGAGGTCCTGCTGCGTAGGGGCGCCAAACCAGATCGCCACGTCCGCCTCCCGCATGGTGAGATTCAAGGTCTCGTCGCCGAGCAGGAGACTGAGCTGGATATCCGGATAGAGCTTCATGAACTCGTTGAGCCGCGGTGTGAGCCAGCCCGTCCCCAACGCCATTGTCGTCGTGACTTTGAGTTCGCCGCTAGGCTTGCCCCTTGAATCCGCGAGCAGGATTTGCGTCGTCGCAAGCTTGCTCAACACATCCTGCGCGGTTCTGTAGAGCAGCTCGCCCTGCTCCGTCATAACGAGCCCGCGCGCGTGCCTGTGAAACAAGGGAACATTGAGGTCCCGCTCGAGCGCGCTAATGTGACGGCTGACCGCGGACTGGCTGATGCTCAGCGTCTCGCCCGCGTGCGTGAAACTCCCCGCCTCGGCAGCAGCATGAAAAATCCGCAGCTTGTCCCAATCCAAGGGCACGGCTTTTGCCTCCGCAACTACAGGCGCCTATTCGGCCGCCTGCGCCAGCGTCTCCAGGCTTGCCAGATAGCGTTCGGCGTCCAAAGCCGCCATGCAGCCCATGCCCGCGGCAGTGACGGCCTGGCGATAAATGTCGTCGGTAACGTCTCCGGCGGCGAAAACGCCGGGCACATTCGTAGCCGTCGATTTAGGGGCGGTAACGATGTATCCGGAGCGGTTCATCTCCACCTGCCCCTTGAATATCGCGGTAGCGGGCGCATGGCCGATCGCGATGAACACGCCGTCCACGGCAAGCTCGCTGATAGCGTCCGTCCCTGTGTCGCGCAGCTTCGCCCCATGCACAGCTTTGGGATTCTCGCTCCCCAGAACCTCGTGCAGCACCGCATTCCACACGACGCTTACCTTCGGGTTGGCGAACAGACGCTTCTGCAAAATCTTCTCGGCGCGGAACGAGTCGCGCCGGTGTACCAGCGTGACGGAGCGGGCGAAATTGGTCAGAAACAGCGCTTCTTCGACCGCAGTATTTCCGCCGCCGATCACAGCGACATTCTTGCCCCTGTAGAAAAAGCCATCGCAAGTCGCGCAGGCCGACACACCGTACCCTTGAAATTTCTGCTCGCTTGGCAAGTCCAGCCACCGCGCCTGTGCGCCCGTGCAGATAATTACGGCCTCCGCGCGATAGACCGTTCCGGAATCGCCGCGCAGCACAAAAGGGCGCTGCGCGAAGTCCACCGACATGATGTGGTCTTGAACGATTTCCGCGCCCACATGCAGCGCCTGGGCCTGCATTTGCTCCATCAGCCACGGCCCTTGGATCGCCTCGGCGAAGCCCGGGTAATTCTCGACATCGGTTGTGATGGTGAGCTGGCCGCCTGGCTGGATTCCCTCGATCAAGACCGGTTGCAGCATAGCGCGGGCGGCATAAATCGCCGCTGTATAGCCAGCGGGACCGGACCCTACGATCACGAGCCTCGCATCACGCTCCGTCATGGCGCATTTCTCTCCCCGTCTTTTTGTTGCATCGCACAAGTGGGCTCGAAAGCGGTTTTTACAAGAAGACGAGCTTAAGCTGTGGCGTCAAGGCGCGGGCCCGGGCTTAGCGGCGGATCATAAATACGAACGAATGCTTCTTAATTTGCATTTTTTGATCTTAATCATTTTTTATGCTGCTATAGCTAGATATTAGAAGATGTTTAGACCGAAGGGTAACCATGGCCCGTACCCAGACATTTCCAGACGTGAACAAGCCCGCAAAACTCGATACAACCGATTGGCGGATACTCACCGAGCTGCAAAAGAACGGCCGGATAACCAATGTCGAGCTAGCCAACCGCGTCGGGCTTTCGGCGCCGCCATGCCTGCGGCGCGTCCGCGAGCTGGAACGATCCGGCGTTATCTCCGGATATCATGCTGCGTTCAACTTGCCCCGACTTGGATTTCACTTGACGGCTTTCGTTTACGTGAAGCTCGAAAGCCAGTCCGAGGCGGACCTTTCGGCATTCGAAGCGCGGACGCGCTTCTGGGATATCGTGCGCGAGGCCCACATGCTCTCCGGGGATATCGATTTCCTGTTGAAGTGCGTTGCGCCCGATGTCGTGACCTTTCAAAATTTCATCATCCGCGAGCTGACTGCTGCGCCTAATGTCAATTCCGTCAAGACAGCTATCACGATCAAGACCGCGAAGCACGAGTCGGGCGCCCCGCTGGATTAGCGCCAGCCTGGAGAGGGACAGGGTGAGGGGCGCGAGCGTTGTGCAACCCGCCGCCCGGTCAGCCTTTGTAGGCGACTTTTAAAATCTCGTAGGACCGGGCGCCGCGCGGCGTATTCACCTCAACCGAGTCGCCGGCCTTTTTGCCGATGAGTGCGCGGGCGACTGGCGAGCCGATAGAGATCCGCCCCTGCCGGATATCGGCCTCGAAATCGCCGACAATCTGGTACTTCACCTTCTCTTCGGTGTCCTCATCCACGAGCGTTACGGTGGCGCCGAACTTCACGGTGTCGCCGGAGAGCTTGGATATATCGATGACGTCAGCGCGGGAGAGCTTGTCCTCCAAATCCGCGACTTTTGCCTCGTTCATGCCCTGGGCTTCCTTGGCGGCATGATACTCGGCATTCTCGGAAAGATCGCCATGACTCCGAGCCTCCGCGATCGCTTTGATGATGCGCTGGCGCTCGACCGATCTTAGGTGTTTAAGCTCGGCCTCAAGCGCTGCGTGCCCTTGAGCGGTCATCGGCACTTTCTCGGTCATACCAATCTCCCTGATCCGGATAACATCCGGGTATTAGTCATTGCGTTTTAAGCGGGGGCCGCAATAGAATTGCGGGCCAGGGGCCGAGTGCGGCGCCGGCACGCAGATTTTAGGCGATATATTTCTGCAGGGGCTGAACTTCAAGGATGCCGGCGCGCATCGCCTTGATGGCTTCGACAGCGGCGAGCGCGCCGGCGATGGTCGTGTAGTACGGTATTTTGTACATCAACGCCGTGCGCCGGATCGTCGAGCTGTCGGTGAGCGCTTTTGCACCTTCGGTCGTATTGAAAACGAGATCGACTTCACGGTTCTTCATGGAGTCGACGATGTTGGGCCGGCCTTCCAGCACCTTGTTCACCTTGGTGCAGGCGATGCCGTTCGCTTCGAGGTAACGCAGGGTGCCGCGCGTCGCCAGAACCTTGAAACCGAGGCTCGCAAGCTCCCTTACCGGCTCTACGATCCGGGCCTTGTCGGCCTCTTTCACCGAAACGAACAAGGTTCCCGATGTTGGCAGCCGGCTGCCGGCGGCAAGCTGGCTCTTCGCGAACGCCAGGTCGAAGCTGCGGTCGATGCCCATGACCTCGCCGGTAGACCGCATTTCAGGGCCGAGAACGGGATCGATCTCTGGAAAGCGCTCGAACGGGAAAACGGCTTCCTTGACCCCGACATGCTTGGGCGCAGGCCGCGTCAAGTTGAAGCTCGAAAGCTTCTCGCCGGCCATGACCCGCGCCGCGATCGCGGCCACCGGATGGCCGATGACCTTGGCAACGAAGGGCACGGTGCGGCTCGCGCGCGGATTGACCTCCAGCACGTACACATCCTTGCCCTTGATCGCGTATTGCACGTTCATGAGGCCAATCACCTTGAGCGCACGCGCAATTTCCGTGGTCTGCCGCTCCAGCACGGCCAGGGTTTCCGGGCAGAGAGAGTGCGGCGGAAGCGAACAAGCGCTGTCCCCCGAATGGACGCCCGCCTCCTCGATATGCTCCATTACGCCGGCGATAAACACATCCTGGCCGTCGCAAATGGCGTCCACATCGGCTTCGATGGCATCGCGGACATAGGAGTCCAGGAGCAATGCGTTCTTGGCCAGAACGGCGTTGACTTGCGCGCGCCTGTTGCCCGCAAAGCGGTGCTGAATATCTTGCGGGACAAACGCCGCGAGCGTCGTGCCGAAATAGTCCTTCAGCGCGGACTGATCGGCGATGATCGCCATGGCGCGCCCGCCAAGCACATAGGAGGGCCTGACCACGATTGGGAAGCCAATCTCCTCGCTGGCGAGGAGCGCCTGCTCGATGGAATAGGCGATGCCGTTTTTCGGCTGCCGGAGTTTGAGCTTGTCGACGAGCACCTTGAAGCGGTCGCGGTCTTCGGCGAGATCGATGGCATCGGGAGAGGTGCCGAGAATGGGCACGTCCTGGGCATCCAGCGATTGCGCGAGCTTGAGCGGCGTCTGCCCGCCAAATTGCACGATCACGCCCTTGAGCTTGCCGTTCGAGCTTTCCTTCGCGATGATGGCAAGCACGTCCTCGGGCGTCAGCGGCTCGAAATAGAGGCGGTCGGACGTGTCGTAGTCCGTGGAAACCGTCTCGGGGTTGCAGTTGACCATGATGGTCTCGTAGCCGGCTTTCGAAAGCGAAAACGCCGCGTGGCAGCAGCAATAATCGAACTCGATGCCTTGCCCGATGCGGTTGGGGCCGCTGCCCAGAATGATGATCTTTTCGCGCTCCGAGGGCCTGGCTTCGCAGTTCACCTGCCCGCCCAGCGGCTCCTCGTAGGTCGAGTACATGTAGGCCGTCGGCGAAGGGAACTCCGCGGCGCAGGTATCGATGCGCTTGTAGACCGGGAGCACGCCGAGGCCCTGGCGCTTTGAGGTCACTTCGGCTTCCGTGAGCCCCGCGAGGAGGCCGAGCCTTGCATCGGAGAACCCCATGGACTTGAGGCCGCGGAATCCCCGCTCCGTGTCCGGCAGGCCATGCGCGCGGACTTTCGCCTCCGCATCGACAATCCCTTGCAGCCGCGAGACGAACCACGGATCGATGTGGCAGAAGGAATAGATCTGCTCGTGATCGAAACCGAGCCTAAGCGCCTGGGCGACTTTCAAAATCCGGTCCGGCGAGGGCGTGCCGAGTGCCGCGCGGATCACGTTCTTGTCGTCGCCCTGGCCAAGCCCCTCCAGCACATAATCGTCGAGGCCGGTGAGCCCGGTCTCCATCGAGCGCAGCGCTTTCTGCAGGCTTTCCTCGAAGGTGCGGCCAATCGCCATCACCTCGCCGACCGATTTCATGGACGTGGTGAGCGTTACGGGCGCGCCGGGGAATTTCTCGAAGGCGAAGCGCGGAATCTTCGTCACTACATAGTCGATGGTGGGCTCGAAGGAGGCGGGCGTCGCGCCCTTAGTGATGTCGTTGTCGAGCTCGTCGAGCGTGTAGCCGACGGCGAGTTTGGCAGCCACCTTGGCGATGGGGAAGCCCGTAGCTTTCGAGGCCAGGGCGGATGAGCGCGACACGCGCGGGTTCATCTCGATGACGACGAGCTTGCCGTCTGCCGGGTTTACCGCGAATTGCACGTTCGAGCCGCCCGTCTCGACGCCGATCTCGCGCAGCACCGCGATGGAAGCGTTGCGCATCACCTGGTATTCGCGGTCGGTGAGCGTCAGCGCCGGGGCGACCGTGATGCTATCGCCGGTATGCACGCCCATCGGATCGACGTTCTCGATGGAGCAGACGATGATGCAGTTGTCCTTCTTGTCGCGGACAACCTCCATCTCGTATTCCTTCCAGCCGATGACGGATTCCTCGATCAGAACCTGCGCCGTGGGTGAGGCTTCGAGGCCGCGCTCGGCGATATGCATATATTCTTCGCGATTGTAGGCGATACCGCCGCCCGTTCCGCCCAGCGTGAAAGAAGGCCGGATGATGGCGGGCAATTGCACGTAGTCGAGGGCTTCCTGCGCTTCCGCAAGATTGTGGGCGAGCTTCGAGCGCGGCGTCGCCAGCCCGATTTTGGTCATCGCCTCGCGAAATAGCAGGCGGTCCTCGGCCTTGTCGATGGCCTGCGCCGTGGCACCGATCATCTCGATGCCGAATCGGTCGAGTACACCGTCGTGGAACAGCCTGAGCGAGGTGTTGAGCGCGGTCTGCCCGCCCATCGTAGGTAAGAGCGCCATGCGCTCGCCCCGAAACGCGCCCCGCTCGCGCTCGATGACCTTGGCGACAAATTCCGGCGTGATCGGCTCGATATAGGTGGAGTCCGCCAGATCCGGGTCCGTCATGATCGTCGCCGGATTGGAATTGATGAGAACAATCCGGTATCCCTCGGCCTTGAGCGCCTTGCACGCCTGCGTGCCGGAATAGTCGAATTCGCTGGCCTGGCCGATCACGATCGGGCCAGCCCCTATGATGAGGATGGAGTCAATATCGGTGCGTCTGGGCATTTTTTGGCGCTCGGGTTTCGGGCGTTATAAAGGAAGCGGCGAGGGTTTCAACAACAGCTTGAGCGAATGGCGCCGCCGGGCAGCGGTAGAAAGGGCATAGGCACGAGAACTGTGGCGGGGCTTGGGCGGAGGCGCTCAGGAAAGCCTGCAGCGCCAATATCTAGGCTTCCGGCTCCGATGCGCAACGGCCTTGCACTTTCGCGTCTTCAGCCTGCCTTGGGATGGGCGCGCGGAAAATCTCTGAATGCCAACCGTCACAGTTTTCGGCTCTTCCGCCGGGGCGGCCTAAAGCCGGGCGTAACTCCGTGCCCGAGGCCACGGTTTGCGGGCGAAAATTGGGTTCGTTCGGCAGAAATGCAAATTTTATATAAGTAAATACTTTTGCTGGCTGGGAGAACGGCCGGGGGCAGGTGTCATGACCTTTGACGGCCGGTATTATGCTCGAGGGCGCGGAGATGCGCTGAAGCGTGAGCGTGTCGAGGGGGATGGTTTGCGGGGCCGCGAGGGCGAGTTTCTGGACGGGGGCGGATTTGGTCATGGCAAGATGCTCCTTGAACCTGGGTTCCGGGCCGGCCGCGAGACTCTCTCTCGGCCCTTGCCCGTCGCCCCTCTTCCCGCAGCCCTCGTCCTCTTCATACTTGGGTGCCGCCTGCACAGGGGCTTGCCGGTTCTCTCTTCCGGCGAAGGATTCCTTCGGCTGTGGCATGCACTTCAACCTGCGTCTGCCGATTTGCCCTGGCCAGCGCGGTCGAATGGATCGGCAGAGACTTAGCATCCCGCGATGCCCTGTCTTGATAGCTACAAAGAACGCCGATACCAACACCTCGAAAATGTTTTTCAAGGAGATGGCGCTGCGATGTTCAATCTCTTGAGCGAAATTTCGCTCGATTTGGACGTAACCCTTAAATGGGCTCAGATTGTCGCTTACGTTACGGTTCCTCTGACGATCGCGTATCTTGGGTATCGATTGAACAAGGCAGTTGCCAGCCAGAATATCGCCAGAGATTACGTTAACATTGGCCTCGGAATCCTAAAGGAACGCCGAACTGTTGATAATGAGAATCTACACGCATGGGCGTTACGGATATTGCAAGTATATTCACCAATACCGTTCTCTTCTGCGGTAAAGAAGGAAATTTTTAGCAATCAACTGTCGACATTCGTCCCGGGAATTCCGTCGCAAAGCGGTCAAAGAAATGATCTCCTCATAACGCCTGACGGACGGCTGGTATCGAGGAGTGCTAGCGGTAAAATTGAGATCTGGGATCTTTCGACAGGACAATTGGTAAGCGTTCTCAACTCGCAAGAGCGTCTCGATTCGAGAGAGCCATAAGTGGAAGCAAAATACAGCGAGCCCCCTCGGGACAAGCTTGAGCCCGAAAGGATAAGGGGCTGCATACCGGACTATCTGACCGATCAACTTTCTTGACATTACACCATAATGGTGTATTATCTCCCATGACAGATAAGCGAAAGCCGGCCTACGATCTGACAGCTTTCAAGGCGGCCTTCGACGACGTGGACAAGCTCCACGTCACGGGCTCCGCCGTACGCAGCGCCGCGGCTATCGGTTTTGGACGCGCGGAAATTGTGGCGACGATCCAGACCATGCAACGTGCGCACTTTTATAAATCGATGACCTCCTATGGGGATCATCGCGTTTGGCAGGATGTGTATCACGTGCCCTCGGAGGCGGGGACGCTTTATGTGAAGTTCACGGCGGATGCCGTGACGGAGTTCTTGCTGCTGTCGTTCAAGGAGAAAGACGATGAGTAATCCGGTCTGTCCGAAAACGGGAGCGCCGATGCAGCGTGGGGTGCGGCCTATGACGCTCGAATACAAGGGGGCGGCCGCGATCTTCGATATGCCGGGATGGTATTGCGAGGAATCCGGCGAGAGCATCCATACGGGCGAAGACATGAAAGTGTCGGATCGCGCCCTCAACCGGCTGAAGGCAAGCGCGGAAGGTTTGCCTTTGCCCGAGGAAATCAAGCGCATTCGCACCAAACTGGGGCTGACGCAGGAGGAAGCCGGTGAGTTGATCGGCGGCGGCCCGCGCGCTTTTCAGAAGTACGAAGCGGGGGATTTGGCGCCGAGCCGCGCCGTTGGCAGCGCCCTTGCGCTCCTGGATCGCGACCCGGAGGGACTTTCGGTCCTTCGCTTGCCGCCGCATATCACCTCTTCAGGAAAGACAGCGAGCGGGCATCACGCGCGGGAGTAGAACTCAGGCGCGATGTGAAGAAATATGCCCTCGCCGAATTGCTCGATTTCAGGAAGCCATTCGACATTTCGCGCTAAATCAGCCCCGTCTACAGCAAGTTGAATCTCGTCAAGCTCGCTTTCTGCCGAGGTTGGGGGAGGCTCGAGGCGCGTGACGACGGGGCGTTAGCCAAGGACTGTTGCAGGTGCAGCGGCCAAGAAATTTCGGCTTGTGAAGGTCTGTGAGCGTGATCGAAGCACCACTGTGTTCCATGATCCGGCCGTCCAGATCCGTGCTCTTGCTATCGTCCATATATCGCATATCGGGGCGCGTGCCGATGCGGACGGCCTCATTGCATGCTACAGGATGCCTGTTACAATGTGTAAGCATTAGCGGGATTCGGAACTTCGTTGCTATGAACGGGAAAAACTCAGCGGCGTTCGATCCATCTCTGTGGAATTTTGTAAAACTCCGGGATTTTGAATACCCCGGCGGGCCGTTGGTGTATGAATACAACAATCATCCCATCGTGGATGGCGCGCCCGATTTTTTGCGCCTCAACGTGTACCTCAGCAAGGACGGCGATTTTATAACTATTTGGTTCGGGCTGATCGATCCCGTATTCGCTGAGGCAAAGCTTGAGGGGGTGGAGAAGCCAGCCGATTTCAGCTTCCATGACCAATACAATGAGCCGCTATTTCGGGGATATATCGACTCGCATGAGGCAGCCGGATACATTTTGAAAGCCCTTCGTGTGGGCGGCCGGTACGCTGTTCCTCAGGTTTTGGGCGGCGGTGAAGACAATAAGCTGCGATGCGATTTGAAATCGTGATCCACTCGATCCGGCATGGCGCGCGCAAAAGCAACTGACGCAAACGGCTTATCTCGCGGCGGAGGCGCCGGGGGCTTGCGTCCACCCGGACACATCCACAGCCTCAGCGTGTTATCGTTGCTGCCGGAGACGGCGAAACGGCCGTCAGGGGAGAAGACAGCGGAATTGACCCAATTCGTGTGGCCGGTGAACTCGTGCAGTTCGGTGCCGGTGGCCGCAGCCCGCTCCTTGCGAGGAATGCCAAGCGCGGAGCTTATGGCACTTTTCCGTCTGGCGTCATCTTGTCGATGGCTTGTGGCAGCACCTCGGACAGTTTGGCCGCTAGCTGGTCCGGGGGTATCCCCAGTTTCGCGGCGAGCTGTTGGATGGTATCGGACCCTAAAGCCTGATGAACCTGATCTGGCGAAATCGGCTGATTTTCGCCATTTCCCACCCAGGATTGGATGGTTGGACCAAGGCCCTGTTTCTGGAATTGCGCAACGATACCTTGAAGCCCGCCGTGCTTTTCGATCAAGCTATTGACCACGGTTGCCATTTCGGCGCCCACCGCACCGCCAAGAAGACCGTCCAAGAGACCCATTTCTTCCTCCTAACCTTACGACGCGCGGTAGAAAGGTTTGAAACGGCGCACCGTTCCCACGCCGGGGCTTGACAGCCGCACTTCGTGACGCGGCCGTCGATTTTCATGCAGCATTGTAGTTCCCTGGCTAGCGGCTTAATTGCGCGACCGCATAAATGGCGTTGGGGCACCCGTCCTATCCATTTACATCGTTGGCAAAATTTGGGTCCGCGTGCAAAGTGGCTGCCGCTGTGCTCTTGGAGACTGCCTAGCCCGTATTATTCACGGGATCGCGCGATGATGGCGCAGAGATTTGTTCCAGCAGGACTTTTGAGAGCGGAGCCAATTCAGGACGTATTGGCGAGGATCGAAAAAGGCCTGATGGAACAAAGATCAAACCAGGGCGCGCGTAGACCGTGAATAATACGGGCTAGGATATTTGTAACAAGGAGCCAATTGAGCGCCGTGCGAGAACAAGTCAGGAATTTGATTGCGCTTGGCCCTATGCCGGACGAGCACTCCACAACCGAAGAGCAAGTCGAAGCCTTTGAAACGCGTCTATCTGCTATTGAAAAGCCCGTCACTGACGAAGAAGCAAGGGCCCTTACGAAGTTGTTTGGTCCAGACACCTACTATGGTCTAGCCTGGACGATGCTGCACCTCGTAGAAACAGCTCCCTCGTGGCCGCTAAAGGATTGCCTCACCGATCTTTCGAATGAATGGATAAAGCGTCTTCGGGATCGTGCTGAACGTGGTGGGCATTGTTTCGATTGATGCCCGTTGGCATCCAGCAAAACTATCCAGCTATCATTCCTCCATCGTAACCCCGCTGCCCCGCAGCGAAAACTCTGGCGTGGCTTTGGCGGTCACGGTAAGAGTGGGCGCACTGCACGCTTCAAACCTCCGCCCGGTTGTGGACGCTTCCCTTCCTGTCAACTATCATCGACCCCATGGATCACTTTTCTCTCGCCGCCAGCTTTCCGCAAAGCTCAGAGGCTGAATGGCTTGCTTTCGTAGGCAAGGCTTTGGCCGGAGCGCCTTTCGACACGCTCAGAACCGCACTTCACGAGGGGTTCGAAACCGAGCCGCTCTACACGCAGGCTGAGCGCCGGCCGCCGCTGTCCGGCTCGCGGGGCTGGTACACGGTGCAGCCGCTCATCGCCTCCGAAGCGCAAGCCGCGGACAATTCCGGCGCAACAGCGCTAGCAATCGATTTCAACGCGGGCTTGGGCGCCGAAACTGCGGCCGGTCTCAAAGGCCGGCTCGGCCCGGACGTGCCTTACATCCTAGCGCCAGGGTCTGCGCTCGCGGACGCCGCACTCGTGCTTGCGGCGAAGGAAAACGGCGCGATTGCCGGCTCCGCGGGCTTCGATCCGCTGACGGCCTTCGCGCTAAGCGGCGAGCGCCCAGCTGAGCAGGCCGCGCTGTTCGCCGATCACGTGGACGCCGCCTTCCACATCCGCGAGCATTTCCCGTTCTTCGTTCCTTTCCTGGCCAGCGGCCACGCCTGGGACGGCGCCGGCGGCTCCGCAACCCATGAGCTGGCCTTCACGCTCGCCGCCGGCGTCAGCTACTGGCGCGCGCTGGCGCAGGCGGGCATGCCGCTTGACGCTGCTGCGGGCTGCATCGGCTTTTCGCTCACCGCGCCCTCGGACATTTTCCTCACCATCGCGAAATTCCGTGCCCTGCGCTTGCTCTGGGCGCGCGCGCTTGAGGCGGCGGGAGAGAAGCCGCAAGCCCAATTGCTGCTGCTTGCGAGAATGCCGGAGCGCATTCTGACGGCCTACGACGCCCATGTGAATTTGCTGCGCGGAACCGCTTCCGCGTTCGGCGCGGCGCTTGGCGGCGCCACCGGCATCGAGGTCTTGCCCTTCGACAGCGCGAGCGGCGGCCCGGCGGCTTTGTCAAGGCGTCTCGCGCGCAACACAAGCCTCATTCTGCAGGAGGAAAGCTATCTTTCCGCCGTCGCCGACGCCGCCGCCGGCTCGGCCTATCTCGAAACGCTGACGAACGAACTCGCCCAGTCCGCGTGGGCGCTGTTCCGCGAGGTGGAAGCCAAGGGCGGGCTCGCGGCCGCGATTGAAAGCGGTTTTATCGAGGATGAATTGCACCGCAAAGCCCGCGAGCGCGAACGTGCCGTGGCTTGCCGGGCGGATAAGATCACCGGGGTTTCGGTTTTCCCGAACCCATCGGAAAAAGCGCCCTTCCCGGACGAGTCCGTAAATCCGGACGCGGGAGGCCGGCATCCCTTTGCGGGGAAACTGCCGGCGCTGCCCGCGGCAGGCAAGGGCGAGCGTTTTGCCGCTTCGATCGCGGCAGCGCGCGCGGGCGCCAGCCTTCGTGAGTTGCGCATGGCCTCACGCAGGGTCGCGAGCATCGTGGCGCGGCCCGTGTTTGCCTCGATGCGCGACGCCGAGCCTTTCGAATCCCTTCGCCAGCGCGCGGACGTCGCTCTCGACATCATCGGGTCCAGGCCGCCCATATTCCTGGCACTCCTCGGCAAACCCGAAGACTACCGGGCGCGCGCAAACTGGGTTGAAAGCTTCTTCGCGGCGGGCGGCATCGAATCTATCGTACCCGAACAGGGTTTTGACAGCGCGGAAGCCCTCGCGGCGTCATTCAAGCGAAGCCCAGCGCCGGTTGCCTGCCTGTGCTCCTCGGCCAAGGTTTACGCAAGCCTGCCCGGCGCCGCGGCGGCGTTGAAAAAAGCCGGGGCGGTCGCCGTCTATCTCGCCGGCCCCGCCGCCGTCCTGGAGACGCTTGAGCCGGCCGGCGCCATAGCCATCGACCGCCTCGTTCATGAAGGCTGCAACGCGGTCGCGATCCTGGAAGAAGCGCAAGCCGCTCTGAAAGTCGCGGAACTCGCGGCCGCCGCCGAAGAAGACGAAGCCGAAGACGGCTTCGAAGCTCACTCCCACGCTCACGGCCACGATTGCGGATGCTGCTAGCCGGGTCTCATTCAAAGAGGGAATCGCCCCTCATCCTGTCCTTCTCCCCATGGGAGAAGGGACCCCCGAATTGGGCGCAGCGTTCGCGACAACGTCCCCTCTCCCATGGGGAGAGGGACAGGGTGAGGGGCGATGCGCGTCGTATGGATTCGGAAGGCATAAGATGACGAATACACAGTTTCCGGATTTTTCGAAGGTTGAGTGGCAGGCGCCAGCTCTTGAAGCGGAGGCGGAGGGGCTTGCTGTGGAAACGCCCGAGGGGATCGCGCTGAAGCCGGTATACGGCCCAGCCGATGCCGTAGACCTCGATTTCCTGAACACCTATCCCGGCCTGCCGCCGTTCCTGCGCGGGCCCTACCCCACCATGTACGTCCAGCAGCCCTGGACTGTCCGGCAATATGCGGGATTTTCCACGGCGGAGGATTCGAACGCGTTTTACCGGCGCAATCTCGCAGGCGGCCAGAAGGGGCTGTCGGTTGCGTTCGACCTCGCGACGCACCGCGGCTATGACAGCGATCATCCGCGCGTGCGCGGTGACGTCGGCATGGCGGGGGTGGCCATCGACTCCATCTACGATATGCGCACGCTCTTCGACAGCATCCCGCTGTCCGAGATGAGCGTATCCATGACTATGAACGGCGCGGTGTTGCCCATTCTCGCGCTCTTCATCGTGGCGGGCGAAGAGCAAGGCGTGCCACCCGCCCAGCTTTCCGGCACGATCCAGAACGACATCCTCAAAGAGTTCATGGTGCGGAACACCTACATTTATCCGCCCGAGCCCTCGATGCGCATCGTCTCCGACATCTTCGCCTATACCAGCCAGAAGATGCCGAAGTTCAACTCGATCTCCATCTCCGGCTACCACATGCAGGAAGCCGGCGCGACCGCAGATCTGGAGCTGGCCTATACGCTCGCGGACGGCGTCGAATATGTGCGCTCCGGCATGGCGGCGGGCCTCGATATCGATGCGTTCGCGCCGCGCCTGTCGTTCTTCTGGGCGATTGGCATGAACTACTTCATGGAAGTCGCCAAAATGCGGGCCGCGCGCGCGCTCTGGGCCCGGCTCATGAAAGACCTCGGCGCAAAGAGCCCAAAATCCATGAGCCTGCGCGCGCATTGCCAGAC
>JBKQNN010000099.1:0-19020 GCA_052145975.1 Rhodomicrobium sp.
GCCACCCGCGAATGTAACAGAGGCCTGGCAGTTATGGACTACACTTCGGCGAAATTGTCCTTCAAGATAAATAAGGCAGTGCGCTATGTTCGCCTCTATGGCCTGCGCCGGACGCTGATCAAGATTAAGGGGCAGTATCATTCCAAGTCGGCCGGCGGTTTTGAAGGTCCGCGCTGGGTGAACCCGGCTTGCAAGACCCCGGACGCGCCAAACCGGAACGCCGGAATCATCGGCTGCGGTAATTATGCCTTCTCCAATATTGGCTATTATCTGGCTAGGGAGCAGCGGAATTTTCTCAAGGCCACATACGATATCGACAGAGGCAAGGCGCTCTCGCTGTGCCGGGAGTTTCGCGGAGCCTATGCCGCCGGCGATTGGCGCGAAATTTTGGCCGATCCTTCGATCAAGCTCGTGTTCATCGCCTCTAATCACGCCTCCCATGCCGAATATGCGATAGCGGCGATTGAAGCGGGCAAGCACGTGCACATCGAGAAGCCGCATGTGGTATCGCAGGATCAACTAGCCCGGCTTGCCGCCGCCATGCACAAGCACCCAGAGTGCAAAGTATTCCTGGGATTTAACCGGCCGAGAAGCGAATTATTCCGTAAACTCGCGCAGTTTCTTGCGAGCGAAACCGGCCCGCTTATGATCAATTGGTTCGTGGCCGGCCACGAAATCGAGGACAATCATTGGTATTTCAATCCGGCTGAAGGCGGACGGGTGCTTGGCAATCTTTGCCACTGGACCGACCTAACACTTCATCTCGTCTCGATGCGCAAGGCTTTTCCATGCACCATCATGCCGGCGACGCCCAAGGGCGCCAGGTCGGATTTTGTCGTCTCAGCGGTGTTCGCGGACCGGTCGTGCGCGGCGATTACCTTTTCGGCCAAGGGGCACACATTCGAAGGCGTGCGCGAAATCCTCAATCTGCATAAGGGAAATGTTCTCGCCAATCTAGCCGATTTTCAAGTATTGACCATCGATAAGGTAGAAAAGAAATATAGATTTAAGCTGGCCTTCCGCGATCACGGCCATAAGGCCAACATCGTGAACAGCTACAGGAATGCGTTCGGAAGCGGCGCCGGCGAGGATCCTGGCCATGTTCTCAATACGGCGCGCTTTTTCCTTGCGATTCGCGAAGCGATCGAGGAGGGCAAGAACGTGTCTCTGGCGTGGGACCCGGCCTTCGACGAACCTCAGGACGGAATTGTGGCGGCAGGCGCTCTCGAAAAGCGCGATCCGGTGGCGGCACAGTAATCCAACTCCGTCACCGCGCACGAATGTGGCATCCCGTACCGGATCCGGTTGCGTAATTCACATCGGTTATTGCGAGGGGCTTCAGCCCCGAAGCAATCCAGCCGTAAATGCACGCGTAAACAGCAAGTTGCGCTGGATCGCCAGGGTGGCTTCGCCGCCTCGCGGCGACGGTTCTGGAATCGCCGCCATTATGCGGCCGGCTGGTGGCATGCAGCCTCGTGCGAGGCTATGGCTTGCCTGAACATGTGGCTGTAGCCGCCGGCAAGCTCTTCCTTATTGACATAGCGCTCGGCAAGACGCCGGGCACCCTGCTTCAACCTCGCCCGGTCCGCCGGGCTCATTTGTGCAAATCCGTCGATTGCAGAGGCAAAGGCGCTTGGGCCGGAAAGCGGAAGCGACCAGCCGGCCATCTCGCGTTCAAGGTCCTGCCAAGGCGTCTGGTCGCTAATGAGAATTGGCAGACCAACTTCGAGGGCGTCGAAGATAGCATGGCCGAAGTTTTCGCCAAGCGTTGGGAGGAAGAATAAATCGTAGCCGGCAAGCGTCTGCGCCACCTCCCGGTTATCGATCGCGCCGCGATAATGGACTTCGATATGAGGGGGCAGGCTCGCAATCGATTTCTGACACTCATCCCAGTAATCCGGATCGGTTGCCGGGCCGTAAACGTCGAATAGGACGGGGCTCCGAACGCCCTGCAAGACCCGGATCGCGCCATCGAGATTTTTCATTCGATCGATGCGGCTTAAGAACACCAGGCGTAGACGCTGATCCGGCGCCGCTGCGGCGGGTTCAGGCATAGGGCGCAAAATCCGCGTATTCGGCACATTAAGTATTGCGCGCACGGAAGGAATAATCCGATGTATCTCCTCTTCCTCACGCGCGCCCGTCGCGTGCAGCCAAACATCGGAAAGAAGGCCCAATTGCCGCACAAAGTTGATGTAGGCGCGCTTCTTCGCAGACTTTTGCCGCAGCGCGCCCTCAGAAAACTCGCCGCGCGGAGACAGAACGGCAGGCCGGCGCGGGGCGAGACCGGTCCAGCGGGCGAGAAGCGGGAACACTGTGAATACCGGATTTACAAAACTGTTAAGATATAGCAGATCATGCGGTGTTTCTCGCATCAACCGTGCAATCGACAGCATTCCCTTTCTGCGGGGAGGGAGGTACAGCACCTGCGCCTTCCCAACCTTATGCCATCGATTAACTTCAATGCCCGGATATGGAACTGTGTCGCCGAGATCTCTGTCCGAGGTAACGATGCGAAAGGTGAAATCGTCGCCGAGATCGTCGACAAGGTTTGCGATTGAACTTGCGGCGCCTGACTTCCGCCCTGGCAGGTAATACCAAAGAAAAACCAAGACCGACGGCTTCACAGGCAAATTTTGTCTCATGTCCATGGGATAGGGCCTTATTATTTACCAAGACTTTCTGTAAGCGTAGATGGCGACGGCCGACAGTATTGGTACACGAGTATCCTATTGAATTGATGAAAAATCATTCGTTGCCGAAAATTTGAAGACGTCCCCTTGCTGTTCTTACGATATTTACTAAGGAAAATTTTGCCGAATCGTATGGCAAATCGCACCCATTACAGGCTGGCGTTTTCCAAGGCGTTTGATCCACAAGATTACTTCTAAGGTCCTGGTATGGCGTTCCGTGCCAGATCTCTTGAAGAGATTGTTCAAGAATATTCCCAAGCTTAGTCTGCCGGCGTAAATCCCTGCAGCAGGCCACAACATCCCCGCTCGAAGCTATATAAAGCGATGCCCATGGATATGGACAAAGATAATACCGATTCCTGTCGCCAATGTTGACAGAACTTTGTAATAATCCTGCTGCGTTGTGAAATGTTTTTTTGTGATATCTTATCCTTTTTCCTTCTCCAAACAGGTACTTTAGTTTATAGAAGTTCTCTTCTATCTTTTCTTGGTCGCTCTCTTCAAAAGGTGTGATATCGCTTAGCATGAAAAATATAGATTCATGGAATGTGTTATCTAGTGAAGATCGGATATTTTTATACACCTTATCCCATGATCCTTTTGATCCTCTTACTTTATCGAAGTACTCCTTGTCCGCACAATAATCGATAGTGAACGTGTACCTGATACCCTTGCCTTTAGGCAACCTATCTAAGACATTCTCGGTCAACAGCATGCCATTTGTAGCAAAGAACATGTTATTAAATTCGTACATTACTGCTATCTCACATAACTCATGAAAATACTTGTTCATGAATGGCTCCCCATCCAATGTCCAATGCAGAGTTTTGGTCGAAATCCCTCCATCTCTAAGCTTCTGCATTATTTCTTCGGCACGCTGAGGGCTGAGATAATTCTTTGGAACGATGTTATGATGGTTTGGATCGGACTGCGGACAGAATTTGCATTTAAAGTTACAGACATTTGTTGCTTCGATAGAGACTTCGTCCGGCAGCGGCGGCAGGAGACTAGCTCTTACCTTCCAATTATATACTATGCCAATGTATTTAACTAGCTTCTTGGCTCGCATTATTTATACCTTTATGCCGCGGCTCCAGTGAAGGTTATATTTGTGCTTTTCCTGATGGCTCAGCTTAGGGACCCGGGGTCCTCAAGCGCGACAACGGCGCCGAGCCGCAGAGAGTCCTCGATGGCAAACGTCGCGTCGGTCACGGCCGCAAGCTCCGCAAGCGGGATCGGTGCTGGCGTCTGGCCGCGCGATGCCGCGACGAAAGCTTGGACGAGCGCCGCTTGCCCTTTGTCTTGGGCGCCGCGGATTGTGCGCGTCTTTCCGCCCGCCGCGATTGTCAGTTCCCGGAAATCGTCAAGCTGGATCACCCGGCCCGGCGCGAACACCTCGATATATTCCTTGGAGACGGCGGGATCGCCGAGCGAGGAATAGACGATGGCGCCAGTCGATCCGTCTGCGAAGCGCAGGAGGATCGAGACCGCGTCGTCATGGCCCTTCGCGGTCACGGCTTGCGCTTCGATGGGGACGCTGCCGGAGAGGAAGGTCAGCGCGTCGGCGAAATGGCAGACCTCGCCAACAATCCGGCCGCCGCCTTCGCCGCGCTGGAGCCAATTATCGGCCGGTATCGCACCTGCATTGATGCGGTAGAGCATCACGAGCGGGCCGGATCTTGGGTCTAGCGCCTGTTTGGCCTTGACGAGCAGAGGCGCGAAGCGGCGGTTGAAGCCTACGGTCAGGATGCCCGGCGCACCCTCTGCAGCGGCCAGCACCTTGCCGAGACCTTCCGACTCCAGGGCGAGCGGTTTTTCGCAGAAGACATTTTTGCCCGCCAGAAGCGCCGCGCTGGCCAGATCGGCATGTGTGTCGTGGCGTGTCGCGATAACAATCATGCTGGCCGATGCGTCGCCGAGTGCGGCTTGCGCGTCCGTGGCGATGGCCGCAAAGCCGTACTTTTCGCCCGCATGGCCAGCGCTAATACCGGTCGAGGTAACGGCGGTGGTGAGCGTAACGCCTTTGGTCTTGCGGAAGGCTGGCAGGAGCACGCTCTTGGCATAATTGCCCATTCCGATGAAAGCGACGCCGCCGCCCTGTGCGGGCTGGCCTGTGCCCGCGCGCTCGATGCGCCGTTCGATGGGCCGCTTGGCCGTTTCTTCGGAATAAGTGAGGAGGATCGCCAAATGCGGCTCGCCGCGCTCCATGAGCTGGTAGGCCTCTTCGGCGCGCTCGATGGGAAAACGATGGGTAACGAGCGGTTTGGGCGTGACCTTGCCCTGGGCGATGAGTTCGAGGAATGAGGACATGTTGCGCTGCTCCGTCCAGCGCACGTAGGCAAAGGGATAATCGTGGCCCGCGAACTCGTATTCGGGGTCGTGCCGGCCTGGCCCGTAGGACAACGAGAGTTTCAGCTCAAGCTCGCGCTTGTAGAACGGCTCGCGGTCGATGGTCATGCCGACGAGGCCGACCACGACGATGCGGCCCTTGAGGCGGCTGATCTCGGCGGCCTGGTTGATGGGCTCATTCGATTTTGTCGAGGCGGTCAGGATCACAGCGTCCGCGCCATGGCCTCCGGTAAAGCCCTGCACCGTTTCGGCAAGGCCTTCGCCGATTGCGATGTCAGCGCCGAGCTGTTTGGCGAGGGCGGCGCGGGCCGGGTTGGGATCGAAGCCCAAAACGCGGCAGCCATTGGCTTTCAAGAGCTGCACCGTCAGAAGCCCGATAAGGCCGAGCCCCATCACCACCACGCGCTCGCCAAGCGCCGGGGCGGCCTGACGCACACCTTGCAGCGCGATGGCGCCCAGGGTGACGAAGCTTGCATCCTCGTCATCGACGCCGTTTGGGATCGGCACGGTGAGGTTCTTTGGAACGGCATTGATTTCGGCGTGATTGGCTATCGCAGCACCCGCGCAAGCCACACGTTCGCCAACGCTAAAGTCTGGCACGCCGTGGCCAACCTGCATGATCTCGCCCGCGATGCTATATCCGAGCGGTATTGGCGTATCGAGCTTGGCGAAGACCTTCTCAACGGTGGGCGTCAGGCCTTCGCGCTTCACATTGCGTATGACGCGCCGCACCAGGTCCGGACGCGCCATCGCCTTGCCGGCAAGCGAGGCCTTGGCAAGTTCCATGAGCTGCTTCTCGGTGCCGGAGCTGATCAAGGATATGCGCGTGGCGACCAGTAAACTGCCCGTTCCTGTTCGCGGGGCGGGGACATCGGCGACTTTCAGCTCGCCCGAGCGATAACTTTGCACAATCTGTTTCACTGGAAATCTCTCATTGAACAATGCGGATGTCTGTGACCACTGACTTCACGGAGGGCTGCAGCCGCACGATGAGCCGCGACGTTGTTCGCTCCAGCCCCATGCAAGGCCACCAAACGGCTGGTTCGATGCCTATCGGAGCGCTGCAGGCCATGCCGATAACGCCAGCGCCGTGCTGCACCGTGGCGGTGTTGCCTTCGACCGTGGCTCTGGCATCGGGATGCAGCAGGAAGCCGATACTGGCGGCGCGGTCTGGCGTTCCTTCAATGCGGTCGCGTATAAGGATACGATCCGGCGAGGCCTCGAACCGGCGGACATGGCGCGGTTTGCCCGGCAGATGGCAGAAGCCGTCATGGGTGCCTTCCAGCACGAAGCCAGTTGCGCCGGGCTCGTAGGCTAATACGGTGACGTTAGGGCGCCGCCCGCACCGGAAGGCGCCGAAGAAGTCCGCTTGATCGGCGCCAGCGAAACAAAAGGTGTTGTGGCTGAGCGCTGATCGGGCGCACTGACGCTTCTCGCCGGCGCTGTACTCGCAAACGCCCTGATCCACGATCATGCGCTCGCCGCCAACCGATAGTTCAAAGGAAAGCACATCGCCGTGACCATGGGCCGGCAGATCGTCGGGCGCGATCCTTCCGCAATCGGCAACGAAGTAAACGCCGCCACTGCGCAGACCGTAATAACCGGCCGCCTCGAATGCGAAAACCTTCCGTTCCACGGGACGGCGCCCAAAGAGCCGCTCGTAAACATCGAGGCAATCGCTAGGGCCGTAGGCCATGTCGAGCCCTGCATCGTTAAATAGCGCCGGGCCGCCATCGGGGTGGGCGAGATCGGCCACAACCTGCGCCATCCGGCGGAGCGTATTTTCGAGTGCGCCGCCCAGTGCGCCTTCCCCGAGCGCGTGCCGGCATTCGAGAAGGTCGGCAAAAACCTGAGCATGGTAGGATGCGGAACGCTCGTCATGCACGCCGTCGGGAAGGATTTGCTTGCTCAACTCTCTCGAGAGCAGGCCGAGACCCTTCCGCCGCCAGCGCTGCGCTTCCTCGCCTTCGAAAAAAGCCGATGCCCAGATAAGCGCCTTGATGTTCTTGATGAGGTGGTTTCCACCGATGTCGGTCTCGAGATTGCGCTCAAGGAAACGCAGCTGGGCGATCGCACTATTCTCAACCTGGCGCACAACCGCTTCGGGCAAACCCGCGCCGCGCCGCGCCAGCTCCTGCAGCCAGATTACGACGCGAAGCGAGAGCGCGTAGCTGTTCCAGCTATCTACCCAAGCGTCACGGGCGGATTGGGGATTTTCGCTTATCCAGTCAGTCGCAAGCCGTGCCCATAGCTCATCGCTGACGCATTCCAGATGTTCCATATAGTGCAGGTTCATGCGCCACAATTGATGCGCAGGCCCCGGGCCCGGCGACGTCCAATCGATGCCGGCGCCGCTCATCGTGACCGGGCGGTGCAGAAAAGAGAAGACGAGGCCGCCAGGCGTTTCAAGCGAGGTCAGGTGAAGGCGCGGCGGGAACAACGGTAGCGGCGGAGCCTGCGCCGGCGTTGGTGCGCGAAGTTGCGAAGGCGCACTTTGGAGATGATCGGCGATCTTACGGCGTAGGCGCAGTTCCCCGCGGCGCGCGAGCTTGGCGATGGGAATGTGGCGGGCGAATTCTATCGAGCGCCATGCACGCGCGAGAGCGTTCAAGATACGGCCACGCCATGCTGCGCTTGCTGAATGGCGGGCGCTGTGCTTCCGGCAGCGGCGGCCGCGCACAACAGATCGAGATAGCGCGCGGCGAGCTTGGAGCGGTCGTAATGTTCGCGCGTATGCTCAGCACCCTGCCGCCCGAGTTGCGCGCAGAGCGCGGGATCGCCCGCAAGCCGGACCACCGCTGCCGCGAGTTCATGAGCGTTTTCGGGCTCGATGGCGATACCGGCGCCGGCCTCTTCGAGCAGCGCCTTTGCCTCGCCCTCGACGCCCAGCACGATGGGACAGGCCATCGCCATCGCCTCGAACATTTTAGAGGGCAGCACCTTGGTGAACGTTTCGCTTTTGCGCAAAAGGATCATGCTGGCGTCGGTCGCAGCCCAAATCGCGGGCATTTCCGATTTTGGCAGCTGTCCCACGATGTGCAGATTATCGAGGTTCATCGAGCGCGCCCGCTCGACAAGCCGGGCCCGCTCGGCGCCATCCCCAATGAGGAGAAAGCCGAAGCGCGGATCGCCCCGCAGCAGAGCGGCGGCATCGAGCACCGTGTCGAGTCCGTGCGCCATGCCATGGGTGCCGGCATAAGCTGCGACGAACCGGCCCTCGAAGCCGAAGCGGCGTTTGATCGCGCCGGCATCCGCGCCGCGCTGGTAAAGGCTGAGATCGGCGCCGTTCTTGATGACGGCGATCTTGGCGGTGCCCTGGCACCGTTCCGCGATATGCGGCACGAAGGAACCGGTTACTGCTACGATTTTGTCCGCCCTGCGATAGGCGAAGGCCTCCAGGCATTCCAGCGTTCGAGTTATCGCGCCCTTACGCATGGCGCCGACCGCAACGATGCTTTCGGGCCAAATGTCGCGGATTTCGAGCACCCAGGGCCTGCGCTGCATTAGTTTCAGCGCATAACCCGCCAGTCCGCAGAAGAATTGCGGCGAGGTGGAGACGATAATGTCCGGCCGTGGCAGCCTCGGCGCGGCGAGCGCTACCGAGATCATGTAGGACACATAGTTGAGGATGCGGCGCAGGAAGCCTTCATTGGGCGCGAGGAACGTCCACACCCGGACGACCTTTACACCGTCCACGGTTTCGGCCTGGAACAGCCTATTGCGGTAACCCGGATAGGGGACGCCCTTGGGGTGGTTCGGCGCGCAGGTTACCACCGTGACATCGTGGCCGGCGTCCGACCAAATGCGGCAATGTTCCGAGGTGCGCGAGGCGGGCGCGTTCACTTCCGGCGGATAATAATGGGTAAGAAAAAGAATTCGCATGGGGGTTAGGTCACCTTTTGCTAGTATGGGAGGCCAGAAAATCTTGAATTCGGGCTGCGATACGCTCCGCGGCTTTGCCGTCCCAATATTCGGGGATGCGGCCGCGCTTGCCGCCGGAAGACAGCGCGTCCCAGAAGTGGCGCCGCAGGGCATCGTTGGATGTCCCCGCGAGGATGTTCGTGCCTTCGCTGACGGTTATGGGCCGCTCGGTGTTGTCGCGGACGGTAAGGCATGGAACGCCGAGCGCGGTCGTTTCCTCCTGCACGCCGCCGCTGTCGGTGATGGCGAGTTTTGTCTCGCGCATGAGGCCGAGCGCTCGCAAATAGCTCAAAGGCGGGGTGACGAGGATGCGCCCGGCGTCTAGAACCTCTTGCAGGCGGTTAGCGGCAACGGCGGCCCTGGTTCTTGGGTGCATGGCGAAAATGAGGGGCAGGTCGCACGACATTTCCGCCAGCGTCTGAAGTAGGCCCTTGAGCCTGGCTGGATCGTCGACATTCGAGGGCCGGTGCAAGGTTACAAAGCCGAAGCCGCTGGCCTTTGCCGCAGCAATGAAGTCTTTCCCAGCCCCGTTTTCGGCCAGCGTTACCTGGGCGGGTTGAGCCCGGCCGAGGCACGCGCGCAATGTATCGATCATCACATTGCCCACGAAGTGGATTTGCTCCGGCAGCGCGCCTTCGCGTAGAAGATTTGCTGCCGCGTCACGCTCGGTTGTTAGCAGCACGTCCGAGAGCTGGTCGGTGACAACCCGGTTGATTTCTTCGGGCATAGTGCGGTCTTTGGAGCGCAGACCGGCTTCCACATGGGCAAGCGGAATGAGCAGTTTGGCAGCGGTCAGCGCCGCGGCCAGCGTGGAATTCACATCGCCGGCCACAACCACCATATCGGGGTGGTTCTGGTTGAACACGTTTTCCAAGCCCATCATGATGCGGGCCGTCTGGCCAGTATTGGTGTCCGAGCCGATTTCGAGATTGATGCCGGGCTCGGGAATGGCGAGTTCGTCAAAAAACACTGCGTTCATGGCGACGTCGTAGTGCTGCCCGGTATGGATGAGCCGCGCGGTGAAACGCCCATGCGCATTAAGTGCCCGCAGAATTGGAGCGATCTTCACGAAGTTGGGCCGGGCGCCCACCACGCAATCGACCTTCCAAGGAGCGGAATTCGCCATCGCCTGCCTCGTTTCCTGCGCTCTTCCTCACCTATCGAGAGCTCGATCTGCCCTATTTGCCGTCTCAAGCGCGCAAGTGGCCGGGGCTATTCCTGGCATCGGTCAAATCCGCGTTTGCCTTAAGCCGCGAGTTGGATACCTGCGATTTGGCGTGCCCAGCGCCGGCTGAAAATCTGCGCATCGGCAGCGATCGGTGGAGCTTTGTTCAGCACCCGGCCGAACCAGGACTCGACGGGGATGCCGAAGCCAGTCTTCTTGCGATTCAGGATCGCGCTGGGCAGCGGTTTCGCTGGCGCGTTCGCTAGCAAATGCTTGCCTCCCGGATGTCCCGGCCGCATCAGCAAGGGGGCCGCGCGGCTCAACAAGACATGGTCGACAAGGGGCGTGCGAATTTCGAGCGAATGGGCCATGCCCGTCCAGTCGGTGTCCCTGAGCAGCTGATTCCTAAGGTAAAAGCATGATTCAAGCATGGCGAGCTGGCCGAACGCCGATCCCGCCTCGCCTTTGAGCGAGCCTTCGAGCATGCCGAGGGGATTTAGGCGTGTCAGGCCGGTGCGAAGAAATTCCGCATCCTCGATCACCGCATGGAGTTCGGCCGGCAGGAACAAGGCGCGCTGCAAAATATAGGCTCCGAATAGGCTCCCGCCGTAGCGCATCAATCCCGCGGCTTTCGGATGGAGGCCGATGCCCAAGGCGCGCGACGTCTGGACAAGCTTTTCGAAAATCGCAGGCAAGGCCGGGAGCTTCGAGGGTATGCGGAGCCATCTGGCTAGCCGGGGCGAGAGGCGGAAGGTGCTGTAGCCGCCGAGAAGTTCGTCGCCGCCAACGCCGGAGATAGCGACTTTTAGCCCGAATTCGCGCGCTGCCTTGCTCACGAACCAGGTATTGACGCCGTCGATGGTCGGTTGATCCATCGCATCGAGGATCTTCGGCAGATCGGCGGCGAATTCGCGGGCATCGACGCGCCGGGTCGCGTGACGGGTGCCGTAGTGGCGGGCGACGATTTCCGCGAGCGGCGCCTCGTCTTGAGGCGTATCCTTGAACTCCGCGTAGGACAGCGTGATGGTTTGGATGTCTTCCTGGCCGGCATCGCGCATCAGGCCAACGAGGGAGCCCGAGTCGACGCCTGCCGAGAGGAAAGCCCCCACCGGCACGTCCGCGGTAAGGTGATGACGGACGCTATCCAGAAGCGCTTCGCGCAAAGCCTCCTGAGGGCTCGAACTACTCCCGTGCGAAGCCTCGATTTCGGCTTCGGCGAGGGCGCCTGCGATGGAATGATAGCAGACCGGGGGACGGGGCCCGTGGCGGTCGACTACCAAATAGCTGCCTGCCGCTAGAAGGTGCGCGCCCTGATAGATCGTCCACGGCTCCGGTACGCTCCCAAATACGAAGAAACCGGCAACGCCGGCAGGTTCCGGGGAGCGGCCGCAAAGAGGATGAGCCGTCAGCGCCTTCACGCTTGAAGCGAATAGAAATTGCCCAGCGCAATCTGCATAATAAAGCGGTTTAATGCCGTAGGGATCGCGGGCAAGAAGAAGCTGCTCGCGTCCGGCATCCCAAAGCGCAAAGGCAAACATGCCACGCAACCGCGAAACGAACGCAGGCCCATAAGCCCAATAGGCCTCGATCAAAACTTCCGTATCGCTTTCGCTTCGGAATGTGTGACCTTTGGCCTCAAGTTCGTGGCGCAACGCCCGGTAGTTGTAGATCTCGCCGTTAAAGGTGATGGCGATCTTGCCTGCAGCGTTCGTCATCGGCTGAGCGCCGCGCTCCGATAGGTCGATAATGGCGAGGCGCCGGTGACCGAGCCAAGCGCGCCCCCGCTCCTCCATCCACTCGCCGAATGCATCGGGCCCGCGGGCGCCCATGGCATCGCGCATGCCTCTCAACGCCCCGATGTCGGGCACGTCACGGCTTCCGTAGGCATATGATCCGCAAATTCCGCACATATAGGCAACCAACTCCGTTCAAGGAGAAGGATATATGCCGTTTTAGCAAAGTTCAATTTCTAATATATTGAAAATAGCGCTATGCACTGAAAATTGCTGCTACTCGCTGCGCCCCATCTGGGCAAACGCCTGCACACGGCGCCCTTCGCTGCATCGCCGATGTTGATTCAGATGTTTACTTCGTTATGAAGGCTTCCTGCAGAAGGCTTCGACACCATTAAATCAGAGCCCTGCGCCGGTCAGTATATCTGTGTTGAAAGAGGATACTGCTGCGGGCTGCCGCAGGGTGCCAGGGTAGTTACCGCATTGTTCAGCGGCGCGATAATTGGGTTGCTCGTTTTGTAGATTTCATCCCTCTCGCCCGCCAGAAGAAGCCGGTATGCCTCCGCGTAGGTTGCGGCGATTTTTCCGATATCGAAGTAAACCTCGGCCCGGTGGCGCATGGCCGCACCAAGCGTCACGCGCAATTGCACATCTTGGATAAGCGTTCGGAGATTTTGCTTTAGAGCGTCCTTGTCGCCGGGCTCGCCGAGCATGCACGCCCCTTCGGGTCCCACTTGCATCGGTGTGCCGCCAACGCGGGTGCTCACGATGGGAAGTCCCGCGGCCATGGCTTCGAGAATTGCGTTCGAATTTCCTTCATTGCTTGACGGCAGCACGAATATGTCCATCGAGGCGAACTTTTCCCGGACCTGTTCAACATGCCCACGGAAGAAGACCGACCGTTCGATCCCCAAATCGGAGCAAAGGAGCTTTAGCCGGGCATCCTCGGGGCCATCGCCCCAAACTTCAAGAACCGCCGGAAGGGCGCTCGCCTCCTGCACCTCGCGCCAAGCGCGAAGAAGAGTATCCAGCATCTTCTCCTCACTGAGCCGGCCGGCAAAAACCACTCTGCAAGGGTTCATGCCCGCCCTGGCATCGCGAGAAGGCGGAAGGCCGTCGAGCTGGATGCCGTTTGGAGTGGAAAGAATGCGGCCGGGCGGGAAGCGTACGCTCCCAAGCTCCGCGCGGCTAACTTCCGACATGGCCACAACCGCATCCGATTTGAGCAGAATCGCAAGCCTAAGCCGGCCGAGGAACTCTTCAAGCATCCCAGGAATCCCGTATTTTCCGACATTGGGAAGTTTTACGAGAATCGGCTTGCCGAGCAGCTTGGCACATAGGATCGTAAACAAGCCGAACAAGCTGTGCTGATGAAGGTGGATGACGTCGTAGCTCTTTCTTGTGGAATACAGCACATAGAAGACATCGAAAGGCGTGCGCAGCAAGCGGATGGCTTTCGAGGCAGGCCAGGGGATGCGATGCACGAGCACGCCTTCGACCATCTCCTGCCGGGGCTGGCTCGAGTCGAAGGTGCCAGAGATCGCTTGAACGCCGGCTCCGGCGAGGCGCAACGCTTTGGCAAGCTCATGCGCCTGCCGCTCCAGCCCTCCCATAATGGGAAAAGGATATCTTGGGAGGGCCATCATGACGCGTGGGATCGGCTTAGGCATTTGAAACTCTCATCCTATGCAGCTTCGGGAGCGCGGCTATTGGGGGGAAACCTCAGCCGCTCTCCGTGCATCACCCGTAAGCTCCGCGTCCCGAAGCAACATGTTCTGCAGCTTTTCAGGAGCGGCAGTTGCGACCGATGACTGCAACCGGAACCAATGCTCAAGCCAAAGTATTAACCAAAGGCGGGTTGCGTGATCCTTGCCACGGCGATGCTCGTCCAAACAGTGCAGAACCGGTGCGGACCGGATCCAGCCTGCCTCAACGGCAACGCTACTCCGGAGCAGACCTTCCAGAGCTCCGCCCAGTTCGCCGCGAAACCACTCGGCGAGCGGCATGCCGAAGCCCATCTTCGGACGGTAGATGGCCTCCCGGGGAACGTGACGCGCGGCAATCCGTTTGAGCAGCCATTTGCGCCGGCCCCAATTGAGCTTCATCCTGTCCGGGATCCCCCAGGAGAGCTCCAAGACGCGCCGCTCCAAGAAGGGTGCGCGCACTTCGAGGGATGCTGCCATGCTCGCCACATCCACCTTAGTGAGATAGGCATCGGGTAGCTGCACCTGAAAATCGTCGTAAAGGATGGACTGTACGATGCTGGCTTCCGCCCGTCCGAGTGCGTTGCCAACGCGCAGCGCAGTTAAGTCCGTCTTGAGTGCGGGTTCTAGGGCCGGGCCCGCGAGTTCCCCGAGCCGGGAGAACCAGCTCTCCGCATTCGTGTAGCTCGCCCCGGGCGGGGCAAGAGAAAGATCGTTCAGCGCTTTCCAACGCGTGCCAAGCGGACCGAGTATGGCGGCAAGTCCCGGCACATAGCGGGCGCGGAACGCCTGCGGCAATAGCGCGCTGTAGTGCGCCGCATAGACCCCGGACTGAAGGCGCCAATAGCCCCCAAAACATTCGTCACCGCCGTCTCCGGAAAGGCAGACCTTCACACGCTGCCGGGCGAGGCGGGAAACAAAATAGGTAGGAATGGCGGAAGCGTCGCCGAAAGGCTGGCCGTATTGCGCGACAAGATTAGGCAGGCAAGAAAGTACATCGGCTGCACCAATCTCGACGGTGCGGTGGGTCAACTTCAGATGACTGGCAACCTGCCGGGCATATTTCAGCTCGCTATAGCGGGCCTCGGCGAAGCCAAGCGAGAAAGCTTCAATGGAAGGCCGCTGCCGGGCTGCCAAGGCCGCGATCAACGAGGAATCGACGCCGCCGCTCAGGAATACGCCCACCGGCACGTCCGCATCCAGGCAGCGCGACACGGCGTCTTCGAGAGCGGCCTCGACGGCGGCTTCGCATCCTTTAGAGCTCTTGGCAGGGCCTACGCGCGGAAATTCCCAATAGCGGCGGAGTTGAGGAATACCGCCGGGCACCAGCGTGAGGCATGTTGCGGGAGGCAGAACTCGGGCGCCCTGCCAAATAGTATGCCTCGATGGGATGAACGAATGCGCCAGATAGCAAGCCATGCCAATGGGATCGATCTCGCGCCGGGCCTGTACCGGTTTCAGGGCCTCCAGAGAGGACGCGAAGGCCAGGCCCTTCCGAGTTACGGCATAGAAGAGCGGCTTTTCTCCGGCGCGGTCCCTCGCCAGAAATAGGCGGCTCTCTCGTCCATCCCAGATCGCAAAGGCGAACATGCCGTTCAGCCGTTCGGCGACACCGGCGCCCCATATCTCGTAGCCGCGAAGAATGACCTCTGTGTCGGATTGGCTCGCGAATGCGCAGCCCTTCTCTTCAAGCTCGCGGCGCAGTTCGCGCCAATTATAGACCTCGCCGTTGAAGGTGATATGAATTTGACCATCGGCCGTGCTCATGGGGCAGCGCCCGAGCGGGCTCAAGTCGCGAATGCTGAGACGCCGGTGAGCCAACCCGATATGCTGGGATACAAACAGCCCTTCATCGTCCGGCCCCCGGGACGCCATTAGTCCGGCCATGCGGCGAAGCAGCTCCGGATCGGGCGCCACTGGGCTATGCAGCAACAGTCCGGCTATTCCACACATTCTAACAGAGCCTTGGCATCGCTGCCTTTGAGCAAATCCAGGTAAACTTGCTCGTAAAGGGTCGCAACATGATCGATGGAATACTTCGTCTCAACAGCCTTACGCCCGGCCATTCCCATGGTCTTCCGCAGTGCTTCATCGTGCGCGAGCCTGACCAGCGCTTCGGCCAGGAGGTCTTCGCGTCCGGCATCGGTGACGATACCGGCGCCAGTTTCTCCAAGCGTTTCCGCGCTGCCGGAAACACGGGTTGAGACCACAGGCAGCCCGCTCGCCATAGCCTCCAGGGTGGTGTTGGAAAGCCCTTCGAAATGGGAAGACAATACGTAGATGTCTGCCGCAGCCATCCACTCGTCGATGTTGCTCTGAGCGCCGGCGAAGCTCACGGCCGTGGACAAATGCTTAGCCTCCGAGATGGACATAAGCTGCTCCTTCAATTCGCCGTCACCTACGATGGCCAGCTGCCAGCCCGGCGGCAGTTCCTGCATCGCGCGGCTCCAGCTGGCGAGCAACCCCTCCACATTCTTTTCCGGTGCGAGCCGTCCCACAAAAAGTACCAATCCAACGGCGGCAACCCCCAATTTGCTTCGAAGCCGGACGCGTTCTTCGCCGCTTCGCGGCCTGAAGCTTTGCGCATCGACGCCGTTGCCAAGTATGAATACTCGCTCTGGGGGAAAACCGAACGCAAGCGCTTCCTCCTTCGTTTCGCGGCTAACAGCCGCCACAGCGTCTGTCTGGCGTAGCAAGGACCGGGCCCCGGCAGCCCACGGCAGTTCCGACACAACCTTTTCCAGTCTTCCCGGTCCGTCGGAAGTTAGCTTTAGGAGGACGGGTCTGCGAAGCAGCTTGCTCAGCGCTACGGCCAGAACCGCGTGAGCGCCATATTGATGGATATGCCAAATGTCGAAACGCCTTCCGCGCATCAAAAGAAAAACGGCGAAGCTTAGGAGGGCTGTTACGGTGTGCAATCGCGGCCGGTAAAGACACCAGAACCGCTCGATGCGAACGCCCTCGCGGACCTCCTGGCGTGCCCAGCGCCGTTCACGGCGCTCCGTCACCACCTCGACCAGGTGGCCGCGTTCGGCTAAGATTTTAGATAGGCGCCCCGCCGCACGCTCATAGCCCCCAACGATGGGGTGATATTGGGGGCAGATCATCAGGATAGACAGTACAGCGTTTGTCATGGTCTAGGATGCCGGAATGCGGAAAGTGTTAACAGGCAGCCTGCGGCTCCCGCCGGCTGCCGCAGAGGTGTTTATGGCTTCCGCCAATAAAAAGCTGGTTTGTGGCTGTGCGGTGTCGCGTAAGAATGCCGCCGGTAAGCATCAGCTTGGGCAGCAAGCGATATCCAGAGGCCCATGCCAAGTAACGTTGCGCTATCTGTAAGAATGTTGTGCGAAAAAAAACTATACACAGCCAAGAATGCCGCGAATTGCAACATAAGATAACCTTCTCTTATTCTTTTAGTTGTCATTTTCAATCCCATCCAAATGGCTGTGACTATTAGGATTAGATAGGAGGCAAGCGCAAATACACCACCGTCTAGCGTGACCGAGACATACATATTATGCGGGCCTTCTTCGACCTCGAAGGTTGTTAGAGGGCCAAGACCGGTTAATGGAGACGTCATAGCGAGATCCCAATACTCCTGTGCGATGCTTTCCCTTTGCACGATCGATTCATCCTTTTGCGTCTGTTCTCCCAGTAGCCATTCTATCCTGATCTTTGCATCGCTGGAGAGATCGAGGTTCGATTCCGCAAAGATTAGCGCCTGCCACGTCACCAGACCTAAGAAGACCAGCGCCCCAGCAAGTTTTACAATCAACTTGCTGTATTTAGTGCTGCCAGCTTCTGGGATCGCGAGTGTCGAGAGCGGGATGAAACATAGAATCACTGCGCTCCTGCTAAATGTCGCCATTACGCCGGCAAACAGAAAGGCAAGCATCACAATATCGTACTTCTTGAGCGAATCCTTTCGCGTGCACAGGTAGAGGCTGCCGTAGAAACAAAGGCTGAAGCCGCTTGAATTGGGGTTCACGAACCACCCCGCTGCGCGCCCAGGCGCCGTACTCCACACGTTCGGTTCTATAATCAACTCATAAAGGTTCATTGCCGAACAGACCGCGATTACCGCAAATGAGCCCATAGCGATGGCGCTATTACGCCGTTTGTCCGCCCCCAAAAAAACCCCCGAACAAAAAACAAGTGGCGAAGAAATTGTCAGCAGCCATAATTCCCGCTCGTGCGTCCGCTCGCCGGTAATTGCCAAGAAAAAGGGAAGCGCGAGAAATAGAGTCCACAACAGCGCGTAAGCTGAATAAGGTGCTGTTACGTATTTGCGCGGCGCGGCTAGCGTCTGGAGGCTCACCCAGGCAAGCGTAGCAAGGATAGCGAGGCCGGCAAAGGGGGCTTCGGTCGAGTAATAGCTTAGCCCAGCAGACCCTATTGCAAAAATGTAAGCGCTCGACACAAAAAACATTACCGCCGCCCTTGATTGAGGCCATTTTCCGAGTAACAGCTTTGGGAGGCCGGAATAGTACACTCCCGCGCTGCGGCAGCACGTTCTCTGCCGGGCAAAGCCAGCGCATACCTACGCCGACGCGAGAGTTCCCGGTAAAATCGTGTCTCGGCTGGTGTAGAAGGCATATTAGCGTTTAGCTTTTCTTTCTTCGAATGGCTTTCTGTCCAAGAAAAGCAAACCGGCCGCCGCGTTGACAGGCGCCAGCGAGGCCGAAAGGCTTAGACAATCGAAAATAACTGTCGGCGAAATACGACGTAGCTCTTCATGCTGGCATATAAGCGCGGACAGCTCAACTAATCTTCGAAAAAACGTACTCATTGCATCCAGTCCCTCCGCCACAGGTCGTTAGGCGTTCCAATCGAAAACCGTGCCCCGTGCAAAACGTGAAAATCTCCTCTGGCTTTGCATTCTCATACGGATAGCCTCCAATCCAGTCGATTTGATCGTGCCACCAGCTCATGCCTCTGTTGACGCGATAGTTAATTATCTCGTTTATAAACAAGCCAATTTTACCTCGAACGCTGTGCACTCCAAACGAGTAGAGTTGAGTGGATAAAGTCACCGCGAGCGCAAATGGCAATTTTAGGAAGTTAGGCAATCTGCAGTACAATCGTTTTATCCGAGTCCATCTTCTACTTGTGCTGCCCTTATTGTATATAGCAATAAACAGCTTCCCCCCGGCTTTAACCCTATTAGAGGCATTCTCAATAGCCTGAAACATGTGTCCCGTGTGATGGAGAACCCCCCAGGAATACACAATGTCAAAGTTGCCAAGGCGGCTTAGATATTCCTCATCTAAAATGGAACCTTCTTCAATTACCCAGTTGTTGTCGTTTGGATAGTACTGTCTTTTCAACTCCACAGCACATGCAACCGACCTAGGATCGTAATCAAATGAATATACACGTGCTCCAAGTTTTCTAGCAGCAAGCGAAAACAGACCGCTTCCGCAGCCAATGTCTAGAAAGGACATCCCGTTAAGGGA
>JBKQNN010000100.1:0-10488 GCA_052145975.1 Rhodomicrobium sp.
TGCACCTCAAGAGGCTTGATCGATTACTTGGAGACGTCATTGAAACGCCACCGAATGACAGACAGATGGGATTCCAATGCTTGTAAAAACGAACCGGACAGGCGTGGGTCAAGCCGGGCCATGACAAACTGAGCGTACTGCAAGCGCATGGATTTCTTCACACGCTCCTTCGCGGGGACGACGGTAGCGGAACAGCAAAAAAGACCGCGTGCCCGGAGTTTTGCCCCTGCTTAAAAAAACCAATGAAGGGCTCTCACGAAAACGGGCGGCCGATACCCGGCCGCCCTGATGGTGCACCCCTCGAAACGGGCACTTTTACTTGCCGCATCGAGGCATCGTACAGCGAGTTACTTAAGTGACTCCATGGGAGCGGCGGCGAGGAAAAACTTCGTAACGCGGAATTCCGATCCGAAATCTTCTTGGAAACCGCCGCTCACTTCGAAATCGTGCGTCAGATCGACCGCCACCTGGATATCCCGGGTGATCGGCATCTGAAACTGGATGTGCCCTTTCAAGAAGTCATCCGATCCCAAAGATGTGGGGCCAAACCCCAGGGGGCTGGGGAGCCCAAGCAGACCACCGGAGGCAGTTTGGTTTCCGCCCCATGATTTTTCGACACCAACTGCGAGCCAAACGGCTTGGCCGAAGTCGTACCTTAGAAATGCCTTCACATCGTAGGAGGTGTCTTGCGTCAGCTTATCGAACTGAGCTCCAGGAAAGGCAACCGGAGCGCCACCGTCCGAGTGGATAGAAGCATTTGCGATGAAGTCGAACCAGAAATTATGCGCCCCATACTTGCTCAGCCCCTCAGTAAAACCGATTTGAGGCACGTATGTATACTGGCCTGGCGTGAAAAAATTTATGATTGCATTCTTATCGTAGACCCCGGTCGGCAGATAGACAATGCCCGTGACACCGAGATACCGCTCATTCTTTGGCTCTACGACCAGGCCAAAAGTCGACCACAGGACGGTGTCGCCGATGCCGCTTTTGGAGGATACCGGGTTTCCTTCAATGTTTGCATTCACGACATCCACGCCAGTGATGGCGCCTTCCAGGACCAGCGGGTGCCCAAAAAGCCTAGTAAAGTAGCTGATCCGGGTGATGTCGGTGAGCACACCAATATTGGCCCCAAAACTATGCGGCAACCCCTCTTTTCCGAAAAGGTTATTTGAGTTTTGAACATAGGTGTTCGCATGCTCCATGCCCGTATAATCGAGCACTAGCAGCGTTCCCGCTGGCAAAGCGAGCGCTTGATAGTCTCCCGCCCAAGCATCGAAGCTGTTATCGGAACCCGCGAGAGCAGGCGATTGCACGAAGGCAACTCCGCTCACCAGTGCCGCACCAAACGCATACGCTTGAAGCGCCGTTGCCCAACGGCGCTTCCCCTCTTGAAGCCCACCCATTTTTTTTCTCCACCCAGGACTAATGACAATTCTGTCAGTCGCAATGATATGCGCTGGCAAACAAGTCTCAAGCGCTTTTTCCGTAGTCTGGATTCTGCAGGAGCGGACAGTGGCTCAATTGCAACGCGTTGGGATAGCTGAGGTTCCGGTGGAACCTCTTGGTTTTGGCGCTCCCTAGGGGAGTCGAACCCCTCTTTCAAGATTGAAAATCTTGCCGTATAGGCCCGCAGTCGCCGACACAATGCGCCAAACGCCCGTATTTTCTGACTCTTGATTGACCGCAAACGGACACAAAGTCCCTTTAACCCTCTCCTAGTCTGGCACTAGATTGGCACTAGCGACAAACAGGGAGCCTTTATGTCCTACCGCAAAGCAAAGATCACAATACGCGCGGTTGAGGCGCTGAAGCTGGGCGAAACAATCGCTGATAACGCCCTGTCCGGCTTTATGATCCGCCGGCAGAAGGGGGAGGCGCGCATCTATTTCATTCGCAAGGCACATGATGGCGTCCGCCACTTCCAGACCATTGGCGAGCACGGGGTTGGTTGGACCGAAGCGACTGCCAGGGCGGAGGCCCAAATCCTGTTAGGAAGCATCCAGAAGGGTGCGTCGCCAACCGCGCTGCGTCGTAAGGCCAAAGGCACCCCCACACTTGAAGCTTGGGTCAAGACCTTCATCGACGAGCGCCGCGGCGTGATTAAGGACGCCACGCTTTACAATTACGAGCGCTTCCTTCGGAATTATATCGCCCAAAAGCCCGATGCTGACCGCAGTGAACAGCGCCTTGGCAATTCGAAGATCGATCAGGTGACGCGAGCGCAAATTTCGGCACTGCATCGGAGCCTGGCGAAGAAGCCCAGAGCTGCAAACCATCTGCTCGCTATGCTCAGTGTAGTGTTTGAGGAGGCCCGCAAGGCTAAGCTGATTGCGAAGGATGCTGAAAATCCGGCTCAGGACATCAAACGTTACAAAGAGCGCAAGCGCGAGCGCTTCCTCAGTGCCAGCGAGATCGCCCGCATCAGCGTGGCGTTCCGCGAAGTCGAGCGCCACGGCACCGATCTATTCGCAATCGCCGCGATACGGATGTTAATTCTAACGGGGTGCAGGAAGAACGAGATTCTCAAAGCGCGCTGGTCATGGGTTGATTTGGAACGCGGGTTCCTGAATTTGCCAGACAGTAAGAGCGGCGCCAAAACGGTGTACCTCGGACCGGCCGCAATCGACCTCCTGCGCGCCCTGCCCCGGATCGCAGGTAATCCCTTTGTGTTTCCGGGGCGAAACGAGGGCGACCATTTCAAAGCGCTGCAGCATGTTTGGGAGCGCGTGCGTGTCATTGCGAAGTTGGAGCCGATGCAGCTTCCCAATGGCAAGTTCGAGAATGTCCGGCTCCACGATCTGCGCCATTCCTTTGCATCGATGGCGATTAGCGGAGGTGCCAGCCTGCCAATGGTTGGCAAGCTTTTGGGGCATTCCCAATGGTCCACGACGCAGCGCTACGCACACCTTGCCGACGATCCGCTCCGGCACACCAATGATGTCACCACAAGCCGAGCCGCAGCAGCTCTCGCAGCGGAAACGGCGGTGTCATGAGGCACGATCCTTCTATTTTCCTGCCGGTGATTAAAAGAGGAGGTTTGATCGGCCTTTCCCAGAAACCCAAGACGCGTGCCGATTACCGCGGCCTGCTGCGCAACCATGTAGCCCCACGCGATGCGGGCGGCCGGCTGACAGGCGACTGCCTAGGGCGGCGCAGGATGGACCAGATCTCGCGCGAGCATGTGCGGGCACTACATCTTATAAACTCGAACCCATGCGCCTGCACGACTTACGGCACTCCTATGCTTCGGTTGTGGCGGCAGGCGGCGCTTCACTACTCATGATCGGCAAACTGCTCGGGCATACCAATCCGCAGACCACGGCCCGCTACGCTCATCTGGTCGATGACGCAGTGAAGCCGCACAACAATAAAGCTGGACAGCTGTTTGCGCCAGCGCTGGGCTCAAAAGCGTAGGGTTTGTCCGGCCATAAGGCACGGCTGAACACCCCTTTTAATTGAATTAACCCGCTGCGGGATGCAATACCCGCGGCAGTAAGCAGGGCTCCCCGGATGGATGAGATCGAAGATTGGATCGACAAATTGCTCGATCATGACGACGCGGAGATGATTAGCTTACCTGCGGGCGAATTTAAACAGATATTAGCCTATGCTTACAAAATTGTAAAGTTATTGAAAAAACTCAGATTACTTGACTGGCAGCTCCACCATTCGCCCAAAGGCAGAAAAGCTGGTTTGCTCTGGGAGGCTTGGTATGAAACGCTATGGGAGCTGGACAATTCATTGCAAGGTGCCTGTGAGAACGACAGTTTTCCCATTTATCTCATGACGCTTAGGAATGAATTCGGCAACCTAATGTCAGGCGTTCCCGCCCGCCTGCTGCGCCTCGATGGTGCGGCGGGGGGAGCGAATCAGCATTCCCACCAGCGCATAAGCTGGCAGCTTCAGGCCGCTGCATTGCTCCGCTTGTTCATGGAGCGCGACGGCAAAGGGAGCCAGACAAAAGCAGCCGAAAAGATTGCCAATGCGCTCGATGCTGGCGGGATGAAACCGCCGGGCCGGGCCGACAAGAGCTACCAACCACGCACTGTTAAGCAATGGCTGCGGAAAGCGGAAAGGGAGCAAACAGGGGAAATTGCGTGCTGGTATGAAGAAGCGCTTTCAAGGATGAGACTACTCTCTAGCCCCCCTAATAGCCCAGAAAAACTACTAATCAAGCTGACGGCACAGATCAAATCCGAAATATTTTTGCCTAACGCAATAGGGGCAAAACGCCGGGCAATCAGGCAGAAGCGGGCGCGCGGATGAGTTCGGACAAGCTTGGCACGGCTGGTGCGTCTGGTACACCGAAGCGAGCGCCGAGATAATCCCAGAAGCGGACGCTTTGCTTAGCACAGCTTTTCATGAGGCCGAGGAAGGCATCGCGGCCAGCATAGCCGTCGCCGCCCCGCAGCTTTAACTCGATGAAGTGCGGGTGCGCGCCATCATCACGCGTCTTGCTTCCCGGGCGCTTGAGGCGTCTGAGGGAGTATAGCACAGGTATATACTCCTAAGCCCGTCTCGATCCTAGCGATTGCACGTCATACGTGCTGGCGAAAGTGTTGAACGTTCCGCTGCTGACAGGGCACCGATTTCGTGGCAACAGGCATCGCCGCTGCCGCAGTATCCTGACCAGTGTCCGGCAGATTCCTTCCGCTCAAATTTTTTTCTCAAAACTGCACAAAACTGCACAAATTGCATACCGGAACACGCGCGCCCTATGGAGCGTGTTCCACCTCGTATGGAATCCTTCCGCCGTCAATAACCGCAAAGGAGTGTCCATTGACCAGCCAAAGAATTCCTGGGGGAGAAGGCAAATCCCTTCCGGCTTCCATCGAGGAGCTGCCGCTGTTTCTCACGCCGCGCCAACTTGCGGTGCTTATGAGTTGTTCGGAGCGCACCCTTGAGCGCGAGCGCAAGGACGGCTGCGGCCTGCCATTCACCAAACGAGGGCGCCGTATCTATTATTTGCGTGATGTGGTGGTCACCGTTATGCGCGAGGGCATGTGCAGCAGCACGGCCGAAGCCAAGTATGCAGCAGCGGAGGCCAAGTGATGACCGCCAGCCGCAAAAGCTCTGCATATAAAAGCCGCCGCCGGGGTGCAACCCGGCGGCGGCGTACGAGCATAGAGAAATCTCACGATAAATTTACGCTACGCCTTCCGCTCCCGGAAGGCAAGGCCGCGCGCTGATCGTCCTGGAGGCGCACCTATGACAATATGTGATGATTTGCGCTCGGGCAGCTACGCTCGCGCGGCGCTGGAGAGTGCCTGCAGCAAAGTTGCAGACGCGCAGCGCGGAGGACGTAACGCGGTGCTGAACAGCGAGGCGTTCGCCATGGGCCAGCTTACCGGTGCTGGCGTGCTCAACCGGGTGGAAGCGGAAGGCAGGCTGCTGGCGGCAGCCGCAGCCTGTGGCTTGCCACGCACCGAGGCCCGCTCCACCATCAGGAGCGGGCTTGAGGCTGGCAAACGCCAGCCTCGCCATTTCGAAGACACTGGCGGCGTATACGCCGCCAGCCGCTAAGGATGCCAGAAACAGTGAGTACGCCCAACGGATCTGGCTGGAGACCCAATCCGCGGCTGGTACGCTGGCCGAACGCTATCTGCGCACCGTCTGCGGTTTGGAACCCGGCGATGCGCTGGAAGCGCTGGGATTTCACCGCGGTCTTTGCCACAGCGGAGCCAAGCAGCATTTGCCGGCCATGGCGGCGCCGGTTTGCCCGCGCTTACAAATGGCGCGTGCGGCCTGATGCGCGCCTCGCGCCAATGCCCAGAAAAGATTTCGGCTCGCGAGTGCCAATCGCGAGCCGTAAATTTCGTGTTCTGCTTGATCCTGCGACCTGCCTGCCAGGGCGGCGCCGGATGTTCTGCTCATTCACCCCATTGTGGGGAAACCCCGAACCCCTCCTGAAACGTTGCCGTTGCGAGCGCGATATTTGGATTTGTGCAATCCGCAATGTCGCATTTAGCGACGTGCGCCGCAAGAGGCATTTCGGACTTTCCCCAAGGAACGTTCCAAAATGTCTTGCGAAATCAATGCCGCACAGCATGTAAACGGCCATCTAAACGGCGAGGCTGGCGCACACCTTGCGGCTCCCGGCGATGACGCAATCCGCAAGCCGGAAAAGGCGCAAGTTGCGCAGGCCGAGCCGGATCACGGCAACGCTGAGCTTGTCCTAAGCCTTTACCACAGGGTGGCTGAACGCGCGCCCGGCGCGTTCGTGCTGTCCTATATCACGCCTTCGAAGGTCAAAGAGGCCGGGAAACGTCCGCTGAACGTTCAGCGCTTCCTGACTGGCGCCGCCGCTGCGATGGCCGCGGAAGCGCGGGGCCGGGCAAGCCACGCGAATGTCTATTTCGGCCCGGCTCTTATGCGCAAAGACTTAAAGCGCGGCGAGCGCGGGAGAGAAGCCGATATCGAGGCTGTGCTCGCCTTGGTCCTGGAGGAAGATGCAGACACAGGCAAATCCGTCAAACTGCCGGATGGCATAAACCCAACTTTCGAGATCGAGACGAGCCACGATCCGGCGCAGAACCGGCATTTTCATTGGCTCTTTGACCGGCCGTTGCCCGCGAAGGAGGCCAAGGAGCTTGCCCTGCTGGCGCACCGCAAGTGCGGCGGAGACACGGGCGGCAAAGACATCGCCCACGTCTGGCGCATCCCCGAAACGCTCAATCATCCTGATTGGCGCAAGATTGAGCGCGGCCGGCCGGAAGCGCCGCAGCCGGTGCGCCTGATCGGCGGGACTTTGGAGCCCGTCAACGTCGAAGAGCTGCGCGCCGCTCTTGAGGCCATGCAGGACCTCTATCCAGAGCTGAAGCCGGGCGATGGTGCCGAGTGGCAAGGTGGCGGCTCAGAAGACGTTGCCGAGATCGTTAAGTGGCTCAAACCCGCCGTGCGCAAGAAGATCGGCGAGCCGGGCCATGATCGTTCGAAGCACTGCTTTTCCGTGCTCCTGAGCCTGCTTGAGGCCGGGCTGACCGACGCAGAAGCCCTGCTTGTCGCGGACAAGGCACCATTTGCCCGCAAATTCTGGGAGCGTGGAGACCTCGAAAACGAGATTAGCCGGATACGCCTGCAATGGATCGCGAAGGGCAGCAAGCTGGCGAAAAAAACGGCAGCGCTCAAGGCTACAGGTTCGGTTATCAGCGGTCCCGCCGAGTCCGTGGAGGATCAATGCTCGCAGGATGGCGGCGGCAGCACACATGAAGATGCCGCCGCAGAGATCGCGGCCCTCGCGTGCATGAAGGTCATCGACTTCGCTAAGGCTAAAAAGAAGCGAGCTGCTGCGCTTGGGATCTCTGCAACGGACCTCGACAAAGCAGTGGCGGAGCAGCGAAAGCAATTGAAGGCTGCCGCGCGCGCAAGCGCCGATGACGGGGACGGCAAGAAGGGCACGCAAGCCGATATCCTTCTGCGCCTCGCCCAAGATGCCGCAACATTCTTCAGCGTTCCAGGAGACGATGCGGCCTTCGCCGTTGTGCAGTTGAAAGGACACCGGGAAACGTGGCCGTTGAAAAGCCTTGGCTTCAAGCGCTGGCTCATCAACCAGTATCTCAACGAAACGGGACGCTCGCCGAACTCCGATGCTCTTAACCAGGCGCTCAATACGATAGACGCCATCGCCTGCGGTGAGGACGGCGAAAAAAAGCCGGTTTTCAAACGGCGTGCCGAGCACGAGGGGAAAATCTATCTCGATCTTTGCGATGAAACTTGGCGCGCAATCGAGATCGATGCGAGCGGCTGGCGCATTGTGGACGAGCCGCCGGTCCATTTCATCCGCAGCCGCGGAATGCTGCCTCTTCCTGTTCCCGTCCGGGGTGGCAACATCGACAATCTACGGGAATTTGTGAATGTGGCGGACGAGGCTGCCTTCAAGCTGCTGGTGGCATGCCTTCTCGCGGCATTGCGTCCGGCCGGCCCTTATCCAGTGCTCGCGTTTATCGGAGAGCCTGGGACGGCAAAGACCACAACCGCGCGGCTCTTCCGGGACTTCTTCGATCCGAATTCGGCCAAGCTCCGGCGCGCTCCCAAGACCGAGGAGGATCTTTTCGTTCAAGCCTCAAACGCTGCTTGTCTCGTCTACGACAACCTTTCGGGGATCCCGGAATGGCTGAGCGACAGCCTGTGCGTCATAGCGACGGGCGGTAGCTACTCGAAACGGCAGTTCTATACGGACGCCGAGGAAACGATTCTCACGGCGTGTCTCCCTGTGGTGCTCACGAGCACAAGCGAGGTTATCGCAAAAAGCGATCTCGCCGACCGTGCCGTGATTATAACCTTGAAAGCCATCCCGGATAATAAGCGCATGCCAGAGGGCAAATTCAAAGCCGCGCTCGACGATGCACGGCCGCGCATCCTGGGCGCGCTCCTGGACGCCGCGGCTCATGGCGTTAGAACGCTGCCGGCTATCGAGATCGAAAACCTACCCCGCATGGCCGATTTCGTCACCTGGACGCGAGCATGCGAAGGAGCTCTCTGGGGTGAGGGCGATATCCAAGCGGCGTTCAAGGCCAATGCGGACGAGGCTGTTGATGCCATTCTGGAAGGAGATCACGTCGCAACCGCGTTGCGATCCTTCATGGAAGGCCAGCCGGAAGGATATTGGAAAGGGGGCGGCGAAGCTCTTCTCGGCTGTCTAACCAATTGTGCCGCCGCGGGCGTGGTCAATAAGAAGGAATGGCCACCGGACGCGACACGGCTTGGCAACCGCCTCTCCGTTGCCGCACCTTCCCTGCGCAAACGCGGCATTACCATTGTGAGGGGCCGCGAGGGCGGTGGCAGCTCGAAGGGCAAGCGCACACGCTTCATCGAAATTACGATGGCACCGGAAAAGGAGGATGGCGCATGTTAAAAAAGCGCTCTTTCCCCCTTTTTAGAGGAAAACAGCGTCCCCAGCGTCCCCCCCGCTGTGGTAAAGTAGGGTTTTACGTTGTGGGACAACGGGTTAGAGGGGGGACGCTGGGCGACATAGCTAGCGTCCCCTTAGCGTCCCCAGCGTCCCCCCGCAGCGTCCCCGTTTTGGGCGATTGGCTAGCGTCCCCCTTAGTTTCAGCGTCCCCTGCTAGCGTCCCCTGCCAAGTCATTGAAAGAATGGGCGGTTTTTCAGACGGGGACGCTAGGGGACGCAGGGGACGCTATTTTTCCCACCACAAAAAGGGGGAAACCGAAAAAAACACACGAGGCCAAAAAACGGAATGAGAACGGCGAGGGCATGACGCATCAATTCATCCTGAGCTTCACCTGGCGCGACTGGGCGGCCGGGACGCAGGGCTGCGAGACATTCGAGATCGCAGCGCAGCATCCGCGCGGCTACTACGCTACTACGGCGTCTTGTACGGCGAGACGGCGCTCACGATCGGCCGGCAATCGCAATCAGATGAAGTGCTGACCCGAGAACCACCGCAGCAGCCTAGCAGCTGACCCTTCGCCAACGACGCGATGGGGCAGCACAGCCCGCTGGTGCGGTTATGGAAGCTCAGGATCGCCGCGAGCACCGCGAGACCCGCCGCGCCGGGAACGCCCGGCAGGGCGTCAGTGGGCCTGGTCCGTTCCGTGCCTATCCGGTTAGCACAGACACCCACTACATATTGGGTTAGCGCGGAACCGCATCGTGACCGCCCAATCGACCGCACATGACCCGTTGCAGAAGTCGATATTCTTCCTCACCGCCATGTCTCTGCCGCAAAAACTAAATTAATCTGCGGCTAGTTGGGCTTGCTTGTAGATGGGTGCGGGGGTGCATGGCGGGCGGAAGTTATGACAAGATTTTCATCAATTACCGGCGCGGCGACGACCCGGGCTTTGCCCGGTCGCTATTTGATCGGCTGAAGGGCATTTTCGGCGAAGACCGCGTTTTCATGGACGTGGATACGCTCGGCGCGACGAACGATTTCGCCGCAGTGCTAGACAAAGAAATCAGGGCGTGCGGCGTCCTCCTCGTCATAATCGGCAAGAATTGGCTTGGAGCCAATGACGATCAGGGCCGCCGCTTGGGGCGCGACGACGATTACGTCACGCGGGAAATCGGCCTCGCCTTGCGTCTCGATAAGCTCGTGATGCCAATCCTGGTGAACGGGGCACCGCAACTGAGAAAGGATGATCTGCCGCCGGTTCTGCACCCGCTTGTTCCCTGCCAAGCTTTTCCATTGGTAAACGATCGCTTCGAAGGGGATATACAACGGATTATTAAAGCAATAACCAAGCATTTTGGCTCTGGAGGCGCGCCTGTTTCCGGTACTATTTCGAACATCACAATTATGGTGCCACAGCACTTCCTTGGCCGCGACGACGCGTTTAAGGATATCACTGAGGCACTCGGAAAGGCCAACGGCCGCGCCGCGATAACGGCGCTGCATGGGATGCGGGGCGTCGGCAAGACCACGCTTGCAGCAGCTTATGCACAACGGCATCGAGGCGACTACCGGACGATCTGGTGGATCAAGGCAGAAGAGGTGGAGAGTTTGCGCGGAGACCTCACGGAAC
>JBKQNN010000101.1:0-4193 GCA_052145975.1 Rhodomicrobium sp.
CGGGGTCGCTGGTGACGATGAAGCGCGCGCCCATCGCCCGCGAGGCCTCGATCTCGCGCAGCGCTTCGTCGCGGTCCGCGATGCGTATCGCGCGCCCCTTGAGCGAGCGCGCGACAAGCTCCGGCAATGCCTCCAGCGCCGCCGAGGCGCCGCCGTAGCGGTTGACCAATTCGCGGAAAGTGCGCGGACCCGGTATTATGGCGCAAACGCCACAAGACATTTCACAAGGTAACTCTTAGCTTTTCGGGATGCAACCAAACCATCCCATCCTCTCAGGCCTCGTCAAGCTCCACGCCGATCTGGGCGGGCGCATATTCGAAAACCGCAAGCTCGGTGAAAAGCTCGCCCAAGACATGAAGCATGTCGAGGCGGTGATTCGCATGTTCGAGCCCTCGTTCGACGTGCGGAAGATCGCGATCAAGCGCCGCCAGCAAGGCAACCCGTGGTTCAAACGGGGAACGGTCTTCCGTCACGCCGTTGACGTTCTCAGGACGGCTAGCGATCCCGTCACGGCGCGAGACATCGCCGGCGCCATGTTGGCGGTGAAAGGCGTCACGGATGCGAAGCCACGGGCCGTGAGCGACCTTGCCGTCGCCGTGACGTGTTCGCTCAAGAACAACGACGGCAACACGGTTGAACGGGTTGGCGAGGGCCGGCCGGCGAGGTGGAAGTTGATGGGATAACGACCCGCCATGAAGACGGGTCGCCATTCTAGCTTACATCACGCTGCGGCAGAGCGGCGGCGCAGTGCCTCTTCATAGCTGCCGGGATGGAGCTTCCCGGTGTGAACCTCGGAAATTCTTCCTTGATTTACATCGAAGTCTCGAAGAATGCGCGAGTATTTCTCGCCGCTCATGATCCTGATATGGACCTGAACTGCTTCTTCGAAGGTCAGCTTATGGCATGGAATGCGGTCTTTTGTCATCTCTATAGGTCCTGACTTGGACCCTAGAAGACTTGACATGCAAGCTCGCGTGCATAAGATGCACGTGTGATCGAGATGCCGCAAGCTTTCTAGGGCCTTTGCGGTTGAAACGCGAAGCCGAGACCTGCCAGGGTCTCGGCTTTCCACGTTGGAGGCTGTGCCATCCAACAACAAGTATTCCAGAACTTAACAGCAGAGTCAAATCTAGCCCGCTAGGAGCGCCGCCGATGGCGTTTTAATGTTTTTAGGTGCTGGGGTAGCGCCAATAATTAAGTCCAATCCTAGCGCCACCGCAGTGCCGATTTATGATCCTCTGATTTCCCCTAAATATGCTCTGGTGATCTCTAAATTTTATGTTTTTCTTTGTTTCGCTTCCGTTCCGTGGCTTACGCTGCGATATGCCGCTGCCAATAACCGCCGAAGTCGACGCTCGGCTTGGCCTTCATGGCGAGGCCAGCAATCCGAAACACTTGCTCACCATTTGACATGCGGCGGTGATCCTCGCGCCATGACGCCTCTTGTGCATAGCGGAGAAGATAGGTTCCGGCGACGTGGTGATGATGGCCGATCTCGGCGCGGCGCAGGCGGCTGAAATAGCTTTCCGCGTCATTCGTGCAGGCGCCGTCTTCGGAATAGGCTTGCTCATGGTTGATGCGCTTCATCTCGTATTTGCCGTGCAAGCCATCCCAAGAACTGGCTTCGTCGGCGTTGATGACCGTCCCCTTGGCGACGCGGGCGCGAATGAAGCTGAGCGCGGAGCCTTCCGAGCGAAACACCGCCGGGACTGAGCGGCCGTCGCGCTGGCGAACGATGACGACGCACTGGCGCTTGCCATTTTGGTTTTTGGCCAAGCGACGGTCGCGGCGGTTTTCCTTGTGGTTGGCGGGCTTGATGTAGCCGCCAAAATAGCCGCCGTCGACTTCGACGACTTCGCCCTCGCCGCCGACCACGCGGCCCTTCATTTCCTCGCCCATGGCCTCGCGGAGCTTATGGAGAAGCACGAAGGCCGTCTTGTAGCTCACGCCCATGTCGCGGGAGAGCGCGAGAGCGGCTTTGCCCTTCACTTCGTTGCAGAACACCGCGATCGCGGCGAGGTAGACCTTCAACGCCAGCTTGTGCGAGGCGAACAGCGTCCCGCTGGTCACGCTGAAATCTTGCGCGCAATCGGCGCAGCGGAAGCGCGGCGCTCCAGACGGGCGCCGGCAATCATAAGCCTTGAGCGAATTGCAGTGCGGGCAAACCGGAGCGCCATTGGTCTCCGGCCAGCGAATGGCGCGAAACATCGTTTCGGCTTCGGCGTCGCTCATGCGGAATACCCGCGCAAGAGAAAGCGTCTTGGAAGCCGGGGAGAGGAGGAAATGCTGCGCCATCTTCTCGTATCCGCTCACTTGTTAGCGGATACGCTATCATATGCCATTCCCTTGTCAACGGGAAAGTTGTCAGATATGCTATCTTGGAGGCGAAAGCGCCATGGAGATAGCAAGATGGGGTTTGCTAAGACGGAAAAAGAATGGGCGGAACGCGCTGCTAGGCACCTAAAAGCCGAACTGAAACGGGCCGATGTCACCTACGAGGCACTCGCTGAGCGCCTGAAGGAACACGGTTTCGAGGAAACCAAGTCCAGCGTTGCCAGCAAGCTCTCGCGCGCCACCATGTCGGCTCATTTTTTCCTCGCCAGCCTAGCGGCCATAGGGAAGGATGGCGTAAGCTTGGAGGATATTTGAATCCCTGAGGCCGCCAAAATGAGACGCTTGGTTTTATTGTGTATTATCACTCTCAATCTATCCGCGCCCGCTTTCTCAAAAGAAAGCAGCCCAAGGGAACCCAAACGCAAAACTGAAACATCCAACCCCGACGATAAGAAAAGCGACGAAACGCAAAGCTATCCCTACAACCTTCCTTCGTGGATTAGCGCACAGCCGCCCGCTCAAGTCATCAATATATTTACCGCCAAACATGCTGGCGAGAAAAGTGAGTGCCCCGAACCCAAAGACGGGAAAGAATGGGCCTCGATTGCGTGGTGCCGCGGATTGGAATGGATTGACGCAGAGAGAGTTATTGCAGTCTTCACGGTTATCCTCGGGTTCGCTACGTGGGCTTTGTGGCGATCTACCGACCGACTTGTTAGGGGTGCCGAGGAAACCGCTGAACGGCAATTGCGCGCTTATATTTCCATAAGAGTCATAAGACCGCTCAATATCAAAGCTCCGGTCAATTTTGGTGTAGTTTATAACATTTGGAATATTGGAAGCACCCCTGGGACGGTGATAAACCTCAGTCGCCGAATCGATATTTACCGATACCCACTTCCGGATGATTTTGTTCTTCCAGAAGGTGACACTTGTGGACACGGAAATGTTATTGGTGCAAATGACCCTTCCGTAGTCGGCAAAATGCATGCCGACCGCCTCTTCGCAGGGCAAGAATGGGAGGCTGTTTTCGCGAAAAAGCCCCGCGCCAGAATCTATTTCCACGGGTTCATTTGTTACAAAGATGTCTTCGGGAAGGACCGCAAGACAGAATTCTGCTACTCCTTTATCGCCTCCTCCCTCACTGCGCATGAGTGCACTTGGGAGACCACAGACAGGAGAAATAGCTTCACCTAAGAACAGGATTACTAGCGCGCACCGCGCCGCCGCCCTCACCTGCCGCGCTCTGGCTGTGTGGCGTTTGCGCCGTAATACCGCGCGGACCGATGTTCTCGCTTCGAATCAGGCGCAACCAATCGAGCAACTGTCCATCGGACAGACGGCTCGTCGATTCGCCCGGCGATGTCATGTCTTTTGCCCGATGCGGCTCTCCGTCCCGGAGATCAGCCGCGCGATATTTTCACTGTGCTTCCACCACAGCAGCGCCGCCATCATCGCGATGACCGGCGCCTGCTCGCAATGGCCGAAACCGCAGAGAATGAAGGGCGCGGAGGCCGAGGCGAGCAAGGCCGAAAGCGACGAGAACCGCCATAGATAGGCGGCGGCCAGCCACACGGCGCAGACGATCAGGCCGGTCGGCCAGTGAAGCGCAAGCAGCGCGCCGATAAAAACCGCGACCCCCTTGCCGCCGCGAAACCGCAGCCAAACCGGCGCGATATGGCCAAAGAACGCGCCGATAGCCGCGGCCAACGCGGCGCCGGGGGCGAGCCAGCCGCCGAGCAACACCGCGACAGCGCCCTTGAGCGCGTCCAGCAGCAAGGTCGCCGCCGCGAGATCCTTGCGGCCGGTGCGCAATACGTTGGTCGCCCCGATATTGCCGGAGCCGATCGAGCGAATAT
>JBKQNN010000102.1:0-29321 GCA_052145975.1 Rhodomicrobium sp.
TTCGAGTAATCGCAACCTCAGCCATCTCCCACCCCCGCGAATCAATGCAAACAGCATCGATTCACAAAACGGGGCGGAAGGGAATCCCCCCTCGCCGAGTCAAGACTTCGGGCCGTTGGTATTAGACGAGGTGAGCCGTCGATCGCGGCTTTGGGAATACCAAAGTAGAAACTTACACATAGGTTGTCGCGGCACCGCTTGTGCCCGAAGCATCTTGGTTGCCTCAGGGACGCGCCCTACACGCGGAAAGGGCATGCATCCCTTCGCAAAAACGAATGCCGGCGGTTCGTTCGCAAAGTCCGGGCAGGCAATTGCCGGTGCGCCGATGCACGAGCGTCATTCCCGCGCAAGAGCGTGTGAAAGCCCTTACGCCAGGGTAAAGCGGCGTTGGCCGGCTTCACACAGGAAAAGCGAAAGTGCCCATCGTTACGATTCAGGTGACCCAAGAGGCAACCAAACCGGGCGCCCAGTCTGTCACCGCAGAAGGGGTGGGACGGCAGCCGCTTTCTAGGCGTTTGCAGCTCCTTGTCTAAGCCGCTCAAGCTGAATGGTCGTGCTTGAGAGCTCAACGGCATCGGGATCGCCCCGTATGACTTTAAATTCCGTGTCGTCGCCTTCCCGCCAAAAACTGATGTCGAGCCGATGCTTACCCACACGGAGGTCGTGAACTGTGAGGTCGGGCAGCCAGCGCGGCAGCGATGGATCGATGTAGAGTTTGCCGCGCGGCGCGTCCGGCATAAAGCCCAGCATCGCCTGCATCAGGCTGAATACAGAGCCCGCTGCCCAAGCTTGCGGCACGTTGGCGCCAAGATATTGCACTGGGAATGTTGCATCATTCCGCTGGGGAGCTGTGTAGAGTTCAGGCAGCCTGTTGAGGAGAAAATGAGTGCCGGCCTCGCTTATGTCGCGGGCGATGCGTGCCGCTTCATCGCCGAACCCGTAGCGTTTGAAACCCATGGCAATGATGCCGTTGTCATGCGGCCATACCGATCCAGTTTGGTAATTGTAAGGATTAAAGGCCGGGTTGAGCGCAGAAAGAGTCCGTATGCCCCATCCGCTCCACATATCGGGCTTCATAAGCCTTTCAACGACCTTTCGGGCTCGTTCAGCGGGCACGATGCCGGACCACAGGCAGTGGCCGGGATTGGAGGCGACCGTTAGGACTTTCCTCTTATCGCCATCGAGGGCAAGGGCGTAAAACCCTGATTCATCGTCCCAGAAGACTTCATTGAAGTGCGCGAACAAAGCGGAGGCCTTGGTCCGCAATTTGCTGGCGCGGCCGTGTTTGCCGAGCGCATCGAAGACTTCAGCCATGCAAAGCCAAGCGAAGTACACGTAGCCTTGCAACTCGCAAAGCGCTTTTGGCCCCTTTACAAGCGATCCGTCGGGATAGACGATGGCATCACTGGCGTCCTTCCATCCCATATTCTCATAACCCACGGGAGATCGGGTCTGATATTCCTGGAACCCGTCGCCGTCGCGGTCACCGTAATTGTCGATCCAGGCAAGACAGCCTTCGGCGGTATCAAGATGCCGTTCGATGAGATCCATGTCTCCGGTTGCCCGCCACGCCCAGTGCAGCGTTATGAGATATAGCGGCGTGGCATCCGCGGTGCCGTAATACGGCGTGTGAGGGATCAGCTTGAAGTGCGCGAGCTCTCCATAGCGTATTTCGTGGAGGATTTTTCCAGGCTCGGCATCGCGATAGGCATCGTCCTCCTTGGCTTGCAGCGATCCAAGAATATCCAAGGCGCCGTGCGCGAACTCGGGATAGATCAGCATGTTCTGAAGCGAGACGATCAAGCTATCGCGGCCAAATGGAGCAATGAACCAGGGCAGCCCCGCAGCCGGCAGAAACACCATGTGGTCTGTCCCAGCAACGGGCAACCGCAACGCTGCCATGTCTTCCAGCGCCTGGCGGTAGAGGCGGTAGAATTCTTCGTTGCTGGTGCGGATCCTGAGGACATTTTTCAGCCAATCGGCCAGAGTCTCTGCGTGTTCCAGATTCTCACTGTCTTGGACGCACGGGTGCGGCGCCTCGAAGTGCCGCTCCCCATCCGCTAGAGAGTAAAGAAGGCAGCAATGCCATGTCTCGCCTGGCGCAAGAGAGACCTCGAAGCTGAGCCGTCCGTTGGCATAAACCGCCTTCGATCCGCTTAGCTCAGGCGCTACAGTGAGGGATCGCACAAAATCCGCATTGCGGTACGTCGTGCGCAATTGCTGCGTCGAATCCGACCACTCCGTCTGAATGTGCCCGCGGCGCACGATGTTACCCGATTTGACCTCGAAAATATCCGCGAAGTCCGAGCGCAGCGCGATTTCAAGCTGGAAGCGTACATGCTTCACGCTGTTATTGCTGATGTCGAGGTCCTCGTGCATCCCTCCGCCAATGGACCGGCTTACAACGAGGCCAAGCGTGCGTGCTGGAATGGCGCCATCTTCGGTTAGGATCGTGCGGTTGGTGAGATAGACGGCCGAAGTGTAATAGGTTGTTTCGCCTCCGGTTAAAAGATCCCAGGGCTCGCCATTGGCGTAAATCCTCCAGCTGCTGAGCAGGCGGGTATCGAAGAAGAAAAGGCCCCGCTCGCTCGGCCAGCTGATCTGTGCGTCGTGATCCGTGACGAGCACCGTCTGGCCTTGATGGATGGCGACTTGCGGTGGGCCTACTTGGACTTTGAATGGCATAGCGGGCCAGCGGCTCCTCTTTTAGCACTGATTCAGGTTCCCAATCGCCGCGCTCTATCGCGATGCGGCCGAACCGCTTTAACGCAGCGCGCTCATTCTCATGCCGGGCCGGTGATCTGGATGCTCCTTAGGAGGTTTTTCAGCCAGAACGAGGTTGTGTGCGGTGTTGACCAGCGCAATATGGGAGAACGCTTGAGGGAAATTGCCTGTGAGGCGCTGAGCCTTGGGATCATATTCCTCGGCAAGGAGCCCCACATCATTGCAGAGTCCTGCAAGCCTTTTGAAAAGGCGGCGCGCCTCGCTGGTTCGGCCGAGCATCAGAAGGCAGTCGGCCAGCCAGAAGCTGCACGGCAAGAACGCGCCCTCTCCAGGAGGCAGGCCATCCTGCCCGCTTCCGGTATCGTAGCGAAGGACGAAGCCCTCTGCGGTAAGGTCCCGCTCGATGGCTGCTATTGTCCCGCTCACACGAGGATCTGTGGCCGGCAAGAAACCAACGAGCGGCATCATGAGAACGCTGGCGTCGAGTGTTTTGGCGCCGTAGTGCTGCATAAAGGCGCTGCGCTCCGCATCGTAGGCCTTCGCGCAGACCTCATCGTGAATTGCCGTGCGCTCAGCCTCCCACTTCTCTACAGGACCGGGGAGGCCGAACTCGTCAGCGAGCTTGATCGCCCGGTCAAACGCAACCCACGCCATGACCTTCGAGTGGGTGAAGTGCTGACGCGGGCCCCGAACCTCCCACATCCCTTCATCAGGATCACGCCAGATTTGAGCCAGGTGGTCCAATAGAACGGCGGCGAGGTTTGTCGCAAAATCCGGCGGAGGAAGTCCGGCGCGCCGTCCCTGATAGTATGCATCCAGCATCTCACCATAGATGTCGAGCTGGCACTGGCCGGAGGCCGCGTTGCCAATTCGCACGGGTGCTGCGCCCTGATATCCTGGGAGCCAGGGCAGTACGAGTTCGGGCAACAGCCGCTCGCCGGAAACGCCGTACATGATCTGGGCTTGCGCAGGGAGGCCGGCCACGGCGCGCTGCAACCACCGCCGCCAATCCAGCGCTTCCTCATAAAAACCAGCATGCATCAGGCTCAGCAGAGTTAAGGTTGCGTCCCTGATCCAGCAGTAGCGATAATCCCAGTTGCGTGAGCCTCCCAGCTGCTCGGGAAGCGATGTCGTGGGGGCTGCGACGATACCGCCGGTTGGCTGATAGGTTAGCGCCTTAAGTGTAATGAGCGAGCGGCGTACCAGCCCAGCCCACTCGCCCATGCCGGCGCAACCAGACGACCAGTTATGCCAGAAGGCTTCTGTCTCGCTGAGCGCGGCAATGGGATCGATTGGCTCGGGCGCTGCCCGATGTGAGCGGCCATAGGTGAGCACGAACGGAATCGTCTGTCCTTCAGCAACGATGAACTCGCCCGCCGTTTTCAGATCCTCGCCGTGCAATTCGGCCGGCGTTCGCAAAAGAACCATGCCCGGGCCGGCTACCGCTTGCAGCGTGCCGTCATCGAGACGCGTAACCCAAGGCACCATCGAGCCATAATCGAAGCGAAGAACAAGCTCACACTGCATGGCAAGCCGCCCCCGCCGCCCGATGACGATGCGCACGAGATTGTGCGAATCTGCGTGCATGCGCATGAAGTCTACAAGCCTGACGGCGCCATCGGGAGTTTCGAAATCGGTCTCCAGGATAAGGGTGTCGTCGCGGTAGCGGCGGGTCACTTTCGCATTTGGATCGGCGGCAGCGATCAGCCAGCGGCCATGCTCGGGCGTCCCAAGCAGCGCCGCGAAGCATGCGGCCGAGTCAAAGCGGGGCCAGCACAGCCAATCGATAGAGCCGTCGCGGCCCACGAGAGCGGCGGTCTTGCAATCGCCGATAATAGCGTAGTCTTCTATCCGCAGCGCCATTCTGTTTCCGATATTCGCGAGTTCCTGGGGCGTCAGCCTTTGCCGAGCAGCTCCTTGACGGTCTCCACCACGTGCTCCGGCTCGAAACCGAATTTCTTTTGCAGCTCTTTGAGAGGCGCGGAGGCGCCAAAGGTTTTCATGCCGATGACGCGGCCGGTCCAACCCACATATCGCTCCCAGCCGAACGTGGAAGCCTGTTCGATTGCAGCGCGTGCCGTGACATACGGCGGTAGCACGCTGTCCCGGTACTCCTTGGGCTGATGTTCAAAGATGTCCCAAGACGGCATGGAAACGACGCGCGAGCGAATGCCCTGCGCTATCAGCTTTTCATGGGCATCCACAGCCAGAGAGAGCTCACTGCCCGAAGCGATAAGGATGACTTCCGGTGTCGCGCCGGAAGTTTCGGCGAGAATGTATGCGCCGCGCGAAACCCCGGAAGCGGGCGCATATTTGTTCCGGTCCAATGTCGGCAACGGCTGGCGTGACAAGGCCAGTGCAGCCGGCTCATGACGAAGCTGCATGATATACCGGTAGGCTTCAACGACCTCATTGGCATCGCCCGGCCTAAGGACTGTCAGCCCGGGGATCGCGCGCATGGAGGCAAGCTGCTCCACAGGCTGGTGCGTGGGGCCATCCTCGCCATCGCCCATGGCGTCATGCGAAAAAATGAAGATGGCGGGCAGCTCCATAATTGCCGCGAGGCGGATAGCGGGGCGCGCGTAGTCGCTGAAGATAAAAAAAGTCGCTCCAAAAGCCCGGAGCTTGGAGAGGGAGAGGCCGTTGACGGCCGCCATCATCGAATGCTCGCGGATGCCGAAATGTAAGTTTCTGCCGCCCGGCGTTTCGGCCTCGAAGTCTCCGGCGCCTTCGAATTTCAGAGCGGTTTTATTCGACGTCCCCAGGTCTGCCGACCCGCCAATGAGCCAGGGAATATTCTGCGCAAGGACATTAAGCACTTGCCCCGAAGCATCGCGGCCTGCAATACCCTTGGGGCTGGCCGGAAAAACAGGGAGATTGCGGTCCCAGCCCTCCGGCAACTCGCGCCGCTGCATCAGGTCGATTTCCGCGGCAGCCGCGGGGTATTTGCTCCGATAGGCGGCGAAGAGATCCGTCCACTTCCGCCGCGCCTCTGCGCCCCGCGCGCCAACGCCGCCGGCAAAATGCTGGTAGACAGCGTCAGGAATAAGAAACTTCGCATCCTCGGGCCAGCCGAAAAAGCGCTTTGCGAGGCGGACCTCCTCTTCGCCAAGAGGTTCGCCATGGGCCGCAGCTGTATCGTGTTTGTGAGGCGCACCGTAGCCGATATGGCTGTCGAGAATGATAAACGTTGGGCGGTCCTTGGTCCTCTGGAAGGTCTCCAGCGCGTTTTCGATCAGGCCGGTGCCGTTCGCGCCGCCCACGCGCAAGACATTCCATCCGTAGGCTAAAAACCTGCAAGCAATGTCTTCTGTAAATGTGATGCAGGTCTTGCCTTCAATCGTGATGTGATTATTGTCGTAGATCCAGCAGAGATTATCCAATTGCAGATGGCCCGCGAGCGATGCGGCCTCCGAGGCGACGCCTTCCATCATGTCGCCGTCGCCACACGTGACGTAGATATTATAATCGAAGATGTCGAAGCCCGGCTTGTTGTACCGGCTGGCAAGCCATTTTTCCGCAATCGCCATGCCCACGCTTGTTGCCACGCCCTGCCCAAGCGGGCCGGTCGTCGCTTCCACGCCCGAAGTCCAGTGATACTCCGGATGACCGGGCGCTTTGCTGTCGAGCTGGCGAAAACGGCGAATGTCGTCGAGCGTGACGGCAAGCTGGCCAAGCCGCTCGTATTCGGCATTGACGGCGCGCGTTCCAGTCAGGTGAAGGACGGACCACAAGAGCATCGATGCGTGACCGTTCGAGAGTACGAAGCGGTCACGGTCTGGCCAGATCGGATCTTGCGGATCAAACCGAAGAATCCGGTTCCAGATCGTGTACACAAGCGGCGCTAGCGCCATCGGCGTGCCCGGATGGCCCGAATTTGCCCGCTGGACGGCATCCATTGAAAGAGTGCGGATGGTGTTGATCGACAGCTGATCCAACTGGTCCTCTGTCATCGAACTGGCGGGGCGTTTCTGAAAAGCGGTTGTTTCGCTCATGTCTCCGTCCCCAATCGTCCGCTTTTACCAAGCTGTTCAGCCGCGGCCCCGTCGGCGAGTACGAGAGCCGCGTCCTGACTCACCCGCCCGGCCGGAATCGATGGATCGCCGTTGCAAAGCCGCAGCAACATCCCCGCCTTCTCGCCGCCGGTCACCAGCCAAAGAATGCGCCGGGCGCGATTGAGGAGTGGGTAGGTCAACGTCATTCGCGGATGCTCCTGGTAGGGTCCGGTCACGGCGACATCCACATTTGTAACTTCGAGGACTGGGTCCCCGGGCACGAGCGACGCGGTGTGGCCATCGGGTCCAAGCCCAAGATGGACGAGGTCAAGCACGGGCGGCGAGCCGGCAATATTCTTAAGAGTCAGTGCGTATTGGAAGGCTCCGGCTTTGAGGTCTGAAGCCTCTACGGGCATCGCATGCACGTTCCCGGCGGGCAGGGGCGCATGCTCCAGCAGACTACCGCGCAGATGCGTCAGGTTCCGGCCAGGGTCTCCCGCAGCGGCCACGCGTTCGTCCACCTGGAAGATGTGAACCTTATCCCAGGGGACGTCTTCGTTCGCCAGCGCCCGCAGCATCAGCCAGGGCGTATGGCCGCCGCTGAAGGCGGCCAAGAATATCCCTCGCGCAGCGATCGCCTCGCTGGCCTCGGCGGCGATGATCCGCGCTGCTTCCCGAGCGGCGGTATCGGGGCCGGCAAAAACTTCAATCTTCATGAGAGCACCTCCGGCCGGGCAGGGCTTTCCCCGTTTGCACGATGCTAACCGCGTGATTTTTCGACATGGCCGCCGAACTGGTAGCGCATCGCCGATAGCAGCTTGTCCGCAAAGTCCGCTTCACCGCGTGAGCTGAAGCGTTCAAACAGCGCGGACGAAAGCACCGGCACCGGCACCGCTTCATCGATAGCTGCCTTGATCGTCCACCGGCCTTCACCGGAATCCGAAACTCTCCCTCGGAAGCTCGCAAGGGATGGATCTGCCGCCAAGGCCACCGCCGAAAGGTCCAGCAGCCAGGAGGCTATGACGCTGCCGCGCCGCCAGACTTCGCTGATGTCCCGCAGGTCGAAGCCGTATTGGTAGAGTTCGGGTTCCCGCAGCGGTGTGGTTTCAGCATCGATCGCGTGCCCTTCCTTGCCTACGTTAGCGTGGCGGAGGATGCTGAGACCCTCGGCATAGGCGGCCATGACGCCGTATTCGATCCCGTTGTGAACCATCTTCACGAAATGTCCGGCGCCGCTCGCCCCGCAATGGAGGTAACCAAGCTCCGCCGTGCTCGTGAGATTCTCACGGCCTGGCGTGCGCGCGATCTCCCCCGCCCCCGGAGCGAGCGTCTTAAAGATCGGATCGAGATACTTTACTGCCTCGTCAGGGCCGCCGATCATAAGGCAGTAGCCGCGCTCAAGGCCCCAGATACCGCCGCTGGTTCCGGCGTCCACATAGTTGATGCCTTTCGGGGCGAGTTCTCGCGCCCTGTGGATGCCGTCAACATAGTACGAATTGCCGCCGTCAATGACGATGTCGCCGCTAGCAAGATGCGGCTCAAGACTGGCGATCGTGCTGTCAACGGCTGCAGCCGGGACCATCAGCCAAACTGCACGCGGTTTTTCCAACTTGCGCGCCATATCCTCGAGGGATGATGCCGCGACGGCGCCCTCCCGCTCGAGCGCCTCCCTGACCTGCGGCGACCTGTCGAAAACTACGCATTGGTGGCCGCCCTTAAGCAGCCGCCGTACCATGTTTGCGCCCATTCTGCCGAGCCCAACCATCCCAAGCTGCATGACGTTCTCCTAGCTGATAATTGGCCGTATCCTACGAGAAGTGCGCCTTTCCGGCGGTGCGCGCCTTTTCGAAAGTGCCGGCAAAGGTTGCGTAGCGGTTGGCGATCTCACCTACGGCGGCCTCACGGGAAATTTTCCCGGCGCGCAAATTGACGAGCGGGTCCCAAAAGACAGTGCGTCCCACAGCGAAACCGATGAAGCCTGGAACGCCCCCGGCGACCGTGAGCCACTCATGAACCTTTTTCTCATCCTCGCCGCGGCCGAGGACGATGCAGCTCACATGGCCGCGGCCATTTCTGCGCGCAGCCGCCACGACGCGCTCGCAATCTTCGCGGCGATCAAGCCCCTCTATTTTCCAGATATCGGGTTCGACACCTTCGTCCTGAAGCTGCTGGATAGCATCCACCATGAGGCGCGGGCGCAGCTCTCTGTCGTAGGCCTGCTTGTCTCCATGCAGCTCTGCGAGTTCTTCCTCTTCCGGCGGGACGAGGAGTTCAAACATGAAAAGACTCCGGCCCTTGCTGCGCAAATACTCGGACAGACGCCTGAGGCGCCCAGACTGACGGCGGATTAGCGCCGCATCGCCCTCTGGATTGTAGCGGACCAGAACTTTGCAGAAGGTTGGATCGAAGGCCTCGATATGCTTGGCGAAATCATCGCCATACTCGAATTCGAATTCCTCCCGCCCGGATTTTTCAGCCGGGCAGGCTGTCATGTAGCCTTCTGCCTTTGCGTCGCGCAGGATCGCCGCACCGAATTGCTCGTCAGTGAGGATGGCAGCCTTGTCCCTTGGCACGCCGTCCGCCATGGCCTTGCAAAATCCGTCGTAGACTACCCGCTTGGCGCTGGCTATTTCCGCGGTCTGCCGTGCGTCAAGCGTACCCTTCCAGCCAAACATTTTGGTCTGGAACGAACCCCGGTGGTCGAATGGCAAGATGTAGAGTTGCTTATCGAATCCGCGTGTCATTGTGCGCTGCCTCCTCCGCCCGCGCCCAGGAGAGTTCGAAAAGAGGTCTCGCAGATGGCTTCCCGAATCGTCCTTTGATGATCTTTAAGGAGCTCCCACGCCGCCCTTTTGCCAGCCGGCCACATAGCGTGTTTTTCCTGAAGCATGGGCATTCCACTCCTCCCGGCTGGGGCGATCGTCGCCGGGCTATCCAGCTTTTTGCAGAACCGCGCATTTGGAAGCGATCACGCCCATGAGATCGTTCCAGGATTTGACGAAGGACTTCGCCCCTTCGTCCTGCAGCCTGGCCGCGAGCGCATCGACGTCGACGCCAGCCTCCGCGAACCGGGCCAGCACGTCCTCACAATCGCCCCCGTCCTCTGGCATCATCTCACCAACCTCGCCATGGTCCGCGAACGCGTTTAGCGTTCCGTCCGGCATGGTGTTCACTGTGAAGGGGGCGGCTAGGGACTTGATGTACAAAATGTCCGAAGCTTTCGGGTCCTTCGTTCCCGTGCTCGCCCATAGGAGCCGTTGCGGACGGGCGCCGGCGTTACAGGCGCGCATCCAGCGAGGCGATCCAAGCAGCCGGAGGTAAGCTTTGTAGGTACGTTGGGCTATGGCGATGCCGAGCCGGTTTCTAAGCGCGTCCGGAACAGTTTCCTCAACAGCCACGTCCCACCGGCTGATAAACAGAGAAGCGACGGAGCCGGCATAAGGGTTGAGCCCTGCCCCGATCCGCCGTTCGATGCCCCGCATATAGGCCTCCGCAGCCGCCAGATATTGCTCGCGTGAGAACAAAAGCGTGACGTTCACGGGCACGCCCGCAAAAATCGCTTCTTCGATGGCAGCCAGCCCCTCTTTCGTGCCGGGGATCTTGATCAGGACATTGGGGCGCCCGGCGCTGGCATGCAGATCCTTGGCCTCCGCGATGGTGGTTTTGGTGTCGTGAGCCAACAGGGGGGAGACTTCCAGCGAGACCCACCCATCGACGCCAAGCGTACGGTCGTGGACCGGCCGGAACAGGTCCGCAGCCGCCGTGATATCCTCCAAGGCCAGTTCGAAGAACAGCTCCTCCGCCGATTTGCGCGCCTTGAGCTTTTGGCGGATGGATGCGTCGTAATCCCCGCTATTTTTGATGGCGTGGTCGAAGATCGTTGGGTTCGAGGTCAGACCCGTGACCGAAAGCTCGGCGATGTACCGGCTAAGCGTTCCGGCGGTCAGCATGTTTCGCGTGATGTTGTCGAGCCAGAGGCTTTGGCCCAGATCGTGAAGCTTTTGAGTTGCGTTCATGGCGCCGCCTCCTCTCCTCGAGCCGCCGCGTCAAGCAAGAAGCGCTCGACGGCTTTGGCGAAACCCTCGTCCTCATAAGAATCGGTGACAGCGCTGGCTTGCCGCTTAACCTCGCCGCTTGCGTTGCCCATGGCGATGCTGAAGCCGGACCGCCGGAACATCAGCACGTCGTTCGGCTGATCGCCGATGGTCGCAATTTCATCTTCCGGTATTTCCAGGACGCGCGACAGGTAGCCGGCAACGAAGCCCTTGTTGGCGTCGGGATGGGTGACATCGAGATAGTAGGGCTGCGAGCGTGCGGCGGTTGCGTGACGGCCTAGCGCCGCCTGAGCATCGGACTCGCAGCGTTTGACCCTATCGAAATCGTCACTGACTCCGACGATCTTAACCGCCTTCTCAAGGGCCCCTCCAAAGTCCTGGACGGCCTTCGGCCGGAACTTGACAGTCCAGGCTTCGCGGTCCACGTGCGGAGCCGCAGGGTCGCGCACCAGCCAATCGTTGCCGGAATAGACCCAGGCGTCGAGCTCATGCTTTAAGATCAGATCGAGGGCTTGCTTTGCCACATCGGGGGCTAGCTCCCGCTCTTCGATAATGGTTAGGTCGGGGTGTACGAAAAGGCCGCCATTGAAGCCGGCAACCGGCGTGTTAAGAGCAAGCGGCTCGATCAGCATGGCCATTCCCTTGGGCGGCCGTCCGCTCGTGATAGCAAAGCGTATTCCCGCAGCTTGCAGGGAATGCACGGCGTTGCGTGCGCGTTCCGTCAAAATCTTCTGGTTAGTGACGAGGGTGCCATCGACGTCCGCGAGCAGGAGCGAGATCTTGCGGGGTTCGGTCATGAGCCTCGCTCCGTGCGTCTGTTGTTTGCCGCAATCGGCAGCCAAGCACGTCCGTCGCGGGCGATTAAGTGTTTGGCTTCCTCCGGCCCCTCGCTTCCGCTGGCATAATTCGGGAAGTCCGGGGCAGGCCCGCTCGCCCAAGCTTCGATTAACCCCTGCAGCGGACACCAAGCCGCCTCAACCGTATCGGCTCTTTGGAAAAGCGACGCGTCACCGAGCAGGCAATCGTAAATCAGCGTCTCATAGCCAACAGCCATGAGTGGATCGAAATAGTCGCGATAGGAAAAATTCATCGCGACGCCGTCGATCTTGATCTCGGGGCCAGGCCGTTTAGCGCTGAATGTGACCGACAATCCTTCGTCCGGCTGGATGCGGAGTGTCATGATATTGGGCGGCAGTCTCTCTATGGGGGTGTCGCGGAAGAGTGCGTAAGGCGCCTGCTTGAACTGAACCGCGATTTCTGTCCTACGCGCGGCCAGGTGCTTGCCGGTGCGTAAGTAGAACGGCACGCCCGCCCAGCGCCAATTGTCGATGCTAAGTTTGAGCGCGGCATAGGTCTCGACTGAGGAGCCGGGCGCGACTTCCGGTTCATTGCGATAGCCCCGAACTGCGTGCCCAAGCACCGTTCCAGGCCCATATTGGCCTCGCACCGCTTCTGCCGGGGAAATGCGATGAATTGCGTCAAAAAGCTCGGTCTTCTTTGCGCGCACAGCATTTGCGGCGAAACAGGTCGGCGGCTCCATCGCCACCATCGCAAGCAATTGAAAGAGGTGGTTTGGCACCATATCCCGTAACGCGCCGCTTCGTTCGTAAAGGTGTCCGCGCTCCTCGACGCCCACAGTCTCCGCAGCCGTGATCTGGACATGATCGATGTGGTCGCGGCTCCAAATCGGCTCAATGATGCCGTTGGCAAATCGCAAAACCAGGATGTTCTGCACTGGTTCTTTGCCGAGGAAATGATCGATCCGGTAAATCTGGTCTTCGGAAAGAACCTCCAGAATCCCCTTGTTTAGGGCCACGGCCGAGGGGAAATCATGCCCAAAGGGCTTCTCGACAATGACCCGCCGCCATGCGCCTTCCGATTGCCCGGTGAGCCCGGCGCGGCCGAGCTGCCCAATGATCTCGCAGAAGAAGCGGTCCGCGGTGGCGAGATAGAACAGGACGTTCCCCCCCGCGCCGCCTGCACGGTTCTGCTCCGCTAATACTGACTTGAGTCCGCTATAGGTCTCAGGATCCGTAAAGTCGCCCTGGAGGTAGCGCATGCGGCTAGCGAGCCAGTCCGAGGCCCAATTATCGAACTGTTTTGCCTGAAACTCGGCGCCGCCGCTCTGCACCAGTTCCCGCATTTCACCGGTCAAGCTTTCGCGCCAAGATTCCGTGGTGCGGGCGTTATGATCGATACCAATGATCGAAAATTTGTCTGAAAGCCTGCCAGCGCGAACAAGGTTATAGAGTGCCGGCACAACGAGACGTTTGGTCAGATCCCCTGCTGCGCCGAAAATCGTCATGGTTGCGGGGGGGGCCTGGCGGGCGGCGCCCTGGGCTGCAGTCATGGCTGTAACTCTTCACTCGCATGTTGCCGCCGGACTCTGCCCACCCCCATTCGCAACAACGTTTGCAATGAAATGTTTCACCGCAACTTTCGCATTCCCGTTTTCGCGATGATTGGCGCCGAAGGAGGAGAGGTTATGGCTGTAGTGCCGGTGGCTCCCGGAACTGTCGAAACCGAAGGCACCGATAGCGGTCCAACAACGCCCGGCTGTCATTCCCCGCCAACGCGCGCGCCCTTCTCGGCTACCGACCGCTTCATCAAGAGAACGATTGGCACGAGCACAAGCATAATCACGGCAAACACCCAAAAGCAGTCGAAATAGGCAAGGGTCGACGCTTGCTGCTGGCGAAGATTTGCGAGCGCCTGCCAGGCCAGCTCCCGTGACAGGGCCGGGTCGCCAGTCTGCTGGAGGAATAACGCCTGGCTCCGTTCGAGGAAGGAATGCACGGCCGAATTGAAGGGGTCGAGATACTCACCGAGCCGAAGGGTGTGGAACTGCTCGCGGTGATCCTGCAAGGCTTGACTTAGCGAGGTTCCCACACTCCCCCCTTCGTTGCGCAGCAGGCTTAGCAGGCCAACCGCGGCTCCGCGCAACGCCACCGGGGTGTAAAGATAGGCGGCGACATTTGCGGGTGCGAAACATATTGATAATCCTACAATCAGTACCACCCTGGGCCAAACAACCTGGCCGGGGCTGATGTACAGGTTAAGCTGTGACATCCAATAATTTCCAACTGCCATAACGAGCAAACCGGCCAGAATGACCCAACGCGCATCCGTCCGGCGGCCGAGCGCGAAACCCACGGCCGGCAGTGTCAACAGGGCAAAAAAGCCCGCTGGCGACATGACGAGCCCGGCTTGCAGCGCATTGTAACCAAACAGGGATTGAAGCAGGCCGGGCAATGAGGTGCTCGCACCATAGAGCACCGCATAGGCGCAGAATATAATGAGGCAGCAGGCGCTAAAATTGCGCTCCAGCAGCGGCCGGAAGTTAACCACTGGGTTGCGGTGGTGCATTTCCCAGAAGATCAGGCCGGCGAGCGCAAGTATGAAAAGGATCGCCAAGGTCTGCACACGCCCGAATGGGTCGCCCAGCCAATCCCACTCCTCCCCCTTGCTGAGCATGACTTCCCAGCAAACGATGGTGATAACGAGTAAGGATAAACCGATCATGTCAAAGCGCGAGGGGCGCTTCCTTTGTTCCGCGTGCTCAGCGGCGAGATAATCCGGGTCGTGGACTACGGAATAGCAGGCAGCGAAGGCCAGGAGACCGACGGGAACGTTGATGTAGAAGATCCACCGCCATGAATAGTTGTCCGTAATCCAGCCGCCGAGCGTGGGCCCGACAACCGGCGCGATCAGGGCAGCAAGGGCGAACAGCGTCATTGCGGTGCCTTGCTTTTCCGCCGGAAAGGCGTCGAGCAGCACTGCCTGGCTGCTTGGCTGCAGGCCACCGCCTGCCAAGCCTTGAATCACGCGGAATAGGATCAGCTGATAAAGACTCGTTGCCATCCCGCACAGTCCCGAGCCTACTGTAAAGACTAATATCGAGACCAGGAAGTAATTGCGGCGGCCGAAGCGGGCGCTCAACCACCCGGTCATCGGCAGGATAATAGCGTTGGCGGCAAGGTAACTCGTGATAACCCATTCGCCGTCGACGACCGATGTCGATAATCCGCCTGCGATATAGCGCAGCGCGACGACCGCAATGGTGGTGTCGAGCACCTCCATGAATGTCGGCACCACTACAGCGGCGGCAACAGCCCAAGGGTTAAGCGCGGCCCGGGGTTCGCGAAGTGAAAGCGCCGCCTCGGTCATCTGTTTTGGGCCGCAGGACTGCCGGGCATGAAGGATTCTGACGAATTTGGCACAAGGGCTTGCAGAAACTTCCCAGCATTGGGCCCCGTGGGCGGTTTGTTAAGGTAGACGTAGGGAACAACGGAAAGGCCGATGAACAGGGGATCCTTATCCGGGTCGTAGTCTTGAAGCTCGATGCGGACCGGCAACCGCTGCACCACTTTGACGAAGTTGCCCGTTGCATTCTGAGGCGGCAGCAGAGCCAATGTCGACCCGGTCCCCATGGTAAAACCGGTGATCCGGCCACGGAACACGTGCCGGCCGCCATACATGTCGACATAGAGGTCGGCCGCCTGGCCGATGCGCAAATCTGCTAGCTGCGTTTCCTTGAAATTGGCGTCGACCCAGATTTCTCTAAGCGAACGGATCGCCATCAGACCTTGCCCGGCCAGAACATCATCGCCAGGATTGACATTGCGGCGTGTGATAACGCCATCAATGTCAGCCACGATTCGACAATAGCGAAGGTTCAATTCAGCCTGATCGAGATCGCGCTGGGCGGCTTCGAGTTTCGCCCTGGCCTGCTTGACTGCGGGGGCCTCGGGTACCAGCTGGGCAAAGGCTATGTCAATGTCGCCATTACCCCGTTTCGCGAAGTCTTCGAGCATTTGTTTTGGAGTTTGATTGTAGGTGTGGCTGACGCCGAGCTCAGCCGCAGTCTCAATCAACTCTGCCTGAGCCTCGCGCACCGAGGAAAAAGTCTGATCCAGATCGGGCGGCACCTCACCTAGCTCTCCGCCCCTCTCAGGCGTCGCGGATAGCCCCAAAGAGACACGGATTTGGTGGATGTCAGCTAAGGCCTGGGTCACATCTGCCCGTGCGACCGATAACGCTGCTTCCCGCTGGTCGAACTGCTCGTGGCTGGCGGCCAGCCCAGTGGCAACCAGCTTGCTCACCCTCTCGAATTCCACCTCCGCCAGTTTCAATGAGGCCTTGCTTTTATCGAGGGCGGCGATCTTCGCCTGAAGCAGTTTGATCTGGTTGTCGACATCCTCCATGGCGTGCTGGAGTTTCCAGCGCTGACTTCTGGCCCTTGCTTCAATGCCACGCACCGACGCTTCAGCCGCCGCCAGGTCCGCCTTTGCGGTATCGACAGCCGCTTTCTTGGTGGCAACTATGACTTCATAGGGCTCCCTGTCGAGTTCGGCGAGGAGATCGTCTTTGTGCACGCGGTTATTGTCATCCACGAGAACTCTTGATACTCGGCCGGGGACGCGGGCCGAAACGAACGTCACGTGACCGTTCACATAGGCATCGTCGGTCGAGACGGTGTTGAGAGCTTGCTTGATCAACGGGATCCCGAAGACAAGGATTCCTGCCAGCAGCAAAACTGCGGCTCCCCCCAATAGCAAGTGCCGCCTCCGAAATGGCTTTTGGCTGGCTGGAGAATTCGATGCGGCTGGCACTTCACTCTGCGAGGCGTCGGCGGCCGGTAAGCCGGTGCCGTCTTTCGAACTTGCAGCGATTGAACTTGCCGCGCCCTTATCCGCACTTTGACTTTTTTCGGTGAGCATTGTGCCGTTCCCTTTGCCCAAGCCCTGCCTTCAGGCCTGCTCCAAACGGAAGATTAGGCAACGCGCGCCAGCGGCGTGTTTAGCAGCTAGAAATGCCCGGTCAAAGGCTTGGTTCCCATCCACAAGAGAGCTGTGAAACCGGGCTGTGGCCCGGACGCTCAGCTGCGTAGCTGTTGCCGCATCTCGTTGGCTATGGAACAAAAGACGTTCATCTTGCTTACGCAACGGGAGTCTCGCGCTCGCCGATACACAATGGCAGCCCCCTGGAGGGAGCGGGTGGTATCTTCGTATTTGCGGTGATGCGCGCCGCGTCGCTGTTATCGGCAGGGGGTGAGCGGCTGTAACCGAAAAATTCGTCGAGGACTATAAGCATGGAGCCCCCCGACACCCTTCGCTACAAGACCGCATTGGAAGTAGGATTTCGTCACTTCGACTGTGCGGAACGCTACCGCAACGAACATGCGGCCGGTGATGCCCTAAAAGGGTCGTTTAGCTCCGGAAAAATCAGGAGAGAGGACGTCTTCGTCACCACAAAGCTGTGGAATAACAATCATCGTCCCGAGCGGGTCAAACCCGCATTTGAGGCGAGCCTCCGGCGGCTCCAGCTCGACCATATCGATTGTTATCTCATCCACACCCCCTTTGCCTTCCAACCGGGCGACGAGCAGGACCCGCGGGACGGGCAGGGCCAGGTGATCTACGATCCTGGGGTGACGCTGATGGAGACCTGGCGCGCGTTGGAGCACTTAGTGGATGAGGGTTGCTGCAAGTCGATCGGCTTATCGGATGTAAGCTTGGAGAAAGTTCAAGAGATTTTTGAAGCCGCCCGGATTAAGCCGGCAGTCGTGCAGGTCGAATCCCATCCTTACCTGCCCCAGTGGGACCTCCTAGACTTTTGCCAGCAGCACGGGATAGTGATGCTCGCGTTTGCGGCGCTGGGACATGGAATGGAGCCCAAATTACTGGAGAACCCGGTGATCACCGCGATCGCGCAACGCGCTCACAAAACGCCGGCCCAAGTTGTACTTGCCTGGGCGGTACAGCGCGGCACGGCCCTCCTCACGACTTCGACTAAACCCCGCCAAATTCAGGAAAACATTGAGGTCTCAACCTTGCCCGAAGACGCCATGCAGGAGATTCGGGATAACATCGCGGAGAGGGTCCGGTTCAATACTGTTGTGAAGACGGGCGTGCCTGGTTTTATTCCCCAAGGCACGTGAAAGGTACAGGAGGATGTTGCCCGTGGCGCGCCGGCAGGGGTGAAGCGTTATCTTTTTAATAGGCATAAAGCCGAGGAGATCTTTTGTGCGCTCTGATCTTGTCCCTGGCACCAAGTTCCCCGACGACGAACTTTCGGACCACACGGCGAAACCCCGGAAGCTCTCTGAGCTGCAAGGTCAGCATCCCATGGTGCTCGTTCTCAGCCGCGGCGGTTTCTGCCCTAAGGACCGTACGCAGGCTGAAAGGCTTCTCGAACTCCATCGTGAAATGGAGGCCGGCTATTGCCGGCTTGTCACGATCAGTACCGGCAACATCACTGAAACTAATGAATATCGTACGGGGATCGGCGCTCACTGGCCATTCCTCTCCGATGCTGGGCGCAAGGTCCCAAAAGATCTCGACATCGCCGAATATACCGATGCTGTCCACAATCCGATGATCCCACATGTGATCGTACTAGAACCTGGCCTTATCATTTACAAGATCTACAATGGCTACTGGTACTTCGGCCGGCCTAGCATGGAGGAACTTCGTCAAGATCTTCGCGCCGTAAGCAAGAAATGCCGGCCGGACTGGGACATCACAACGCCAGAGCTCAAAACAGCCTGGCAGCAAGGCCACAAGGAACTCTTCTATCCTTACGGCAAAACCTACGCCCAAACTCTCGGCGAACAGGATTAGGGGGAAAGCCGGCGGCTGTCAGTGTCGAAGGAAGCTAGATGCCATCTCTACTATCCTTGAATGTTGGCATGCCGCGGAATGTGGCCTGGCAAGGCAGAACCGTCCACACCAGCGTGTGGAAACATCAGGTCACGGGCCCACGCCTGGTGCGCCGTCTCAACATTGATGGCGATGGGCAAGGAGACTTGGTTGGGCATGGCGGCGAGCACCGGGCCGTTTTTGTTTATCAGATTCGACTCCTATCGCTATTGGCAAAGGGAGCTCGGCCGGAACGATTTCACTTATGGACAGTTCGGGGAGAACCTCACGGTCGACGGCCTGGAGGACCGGGAAGTCTGCATTGGCGACCAATACCGGATCGGCGGCGCTTTGTTCGAAGTGACGCAACCCCGCGTCACTTGTTACCGGGTTGGCATTCGAATGAATGAGCCGCGAATGGCCGCATTGCTGGTCTCGCACGGCAGGCCCGGCTTCTATCTTCGGGTTCTTCAGGAAGGCGAAGTGGAAGCCGGGAATGAGATCGTGCAGGTCGCGGCGGGTCCTGAACTCATGAGTGTCTTCGAGATCAACGCGCTGCTGTATCTGCCCGGGCACCCCCGCAGCCAGCTCGAGCGCGCGCTGCGCATCCCGGCCCTGAGCGCAGGCTGGCGCAGCTCCTTTGAGGCACTGCTCGCACAAGAGCAGAGTGGCGGCGCGCCGTCGGGAAATGCCGGGCTCGTGCCGGTTTCCGGGCCCCCTCCGGCATGGGCGGGATTCCGCCCCCTGCGGGTGTCGCGCAAGATTCGCGAGAGCAGCAGCGTCATGTCGCTCATGCTTGAGCCCATGAATGGACTTTCCCTGACCGTTGCCCTTCCCGGCCAGTTTGCCGTGCTTCGCCTGAGGCCGGCGCGCGGGACGCCGCCACTCATGCGCAGCTATTCGCTGTCCGGCGAACCCAGCGCCCGCTCCTATCGCATAAGCGTTAAGCGCGAACCGTACGGCATCGCCGGGGCCTATCTCGACGAGAGGGTGCAGATTGGCGACGTGCTGGACCTGAGCGCGCCACGAGGCAACTTCACTCTGGGGCCGGGCGATGCTCCCGCCGTCTTCTTGAGCGCTGGCATCGGGGCGACCCCTGTCCTCGCAATGCTCCACGCGGTGGCGGCCGAAGCGTCGCCGCGGGAAGTTTGGTGGCTATACGGGGCTCGCCGCGGCCGTGAGCATCCTTTTGCCCAGGAAGTCCGCACACTCCTCAAAGCATTGGCCCACGGGCACAGTCACATACGCTACAGCGCACCCGATCCCGAGGATAGGCCAGGTGTGGATTTCGGCGCTCGTGGGCGCTTGGATATGGGGGTGCTCAAGGAACTGGGTGTGCCGCGCAATGCCGGCGTTTACATCTGCGGGCCGCCGGCCTTCATCAGTGACCTGACCGCAGGCCTTACCGCCTGGGGCTTCGCTAAAGCCCAGATCCATGCTGAGCTGTTCGGTCCCGGTCCAGCCGGTACTCCAGGCGTAGCCGCCTCCCCGCACGGGCCGCCACACCCGCCGGCCGGGCCTCCCGGCGCGGGGCCGCTAATTTCGTTCGCCCGGAGCGGCTTAAATGTCCAATGGGATTCTGCATTTCATAGCCTGCTGGAGCTTGCCGAAGCCTGCGATATCCCTGTGCGATGGGCGTGCCGCACCGGCGCCTGCCACAGCTGTGAAACTGGGCTTGTGGCGGGGACAGTTGCCTACCGGCCCGACCCGATCGACCCACCAGCGGAAGGCAATTTGCTGATCTGCTGCTCCCGGCCTCAGGGCGACGTCGTCATCGATCTCTAACGTTTCATGGGAGCTCTTGCGTGACAAACACCTATGACGCCCTGATCATCGGCGCTGGCCAAGCCGGTCCTCCTTTGGCGGGACGGCTTACCGCGGCCGGCATGCCGGTGGCGTTGATCGAGCGAAAGCTGTTCGGCGGCACTTGCGTCAATACGGGCTGCATCCCAACCAAAACGCTCATCGCCAGCGCCTATGCCGCGCATTTGGCGCGCCCTGCAACGGATTATGGCGTCAGCGCCGGAGCAGTCGCGGTCGACATGAAGGCCGTGAAGGCGCGCAAGAACATGATCTCAACCCGAGCACGCGAGAGCGTGGAGGCCTGGCTTGAAGGCATGGAGCGCTGCACGGTTTTCCGCGGCCACGCGCGCTTTGTCTCGCCGCGCGAGGTTGAGGTGGGGGCGGACCGGCTCACCGCGAAACAGATCTTTATCAATGTGGGCGGCCGTGCGCGCGTTCCAGACCTGCCCGGAATCGATCGTGTTGCCACTTTGACCAACACATCGATCTTGGAGCTTGACACGCTGCCGCAGCATCTGGTCGTCGTCGGCGGCAGCTATGTTGGCCTCGAATTCGCCCAGATGTTCCGCCGCTTCGGCGCTCAGGTGACCGTGGTAGAGATGGGGCGCCGGCTGATCGCACGTGAGGACGAGGATGTCTCGGCCGCGATTAAGGAGATTCTCGAAGCCGAGGGCATCGCCGTGCGCCTGGACGCGGAATGCATCCGATTCGAGCCACGAGGCGCCCAAATCGCCGTGGGCCTCGAATGCGCCTCTGGTGAGCCCGAAGTCATCGGCTCCCACGTCTTGCTTGCGACAGGGCGCCGCCCCAACACCGATGACTTAGGACTTGATAAGGCCGGGGTGGAAGTCGACGCACGCGGCTACATCGCCGTCGATGACGAACTCCGCACCAGCGCGCCTGGTATCTGGGCGCTTGGCGACTGCAATGGCCGCGGCGCCTTCACGCATACGGCCTATAACGACTTCGAAATCGTTGCCGCAAATCTACTGGACGGCGAGCGGCGGCGCGTGAGCGAACGCATTTTGGGCTACGCCCTCTACATCGATCCGCCGCTTGGCCGCGTAGGCATGACCGAGGCGCAGGCGCGCGCCAGTGGGCGGCCGCTCCTTGTGGGCCGGCGTCCGATGACCCGCGTGGGCCGCGCCATCGAAAAAGGCGAAACGCTTGGGTTTATGACGGCGATCGCCGATGCCGGGACGCAGCAAATCCTTGGGGCTGCCATTCTTGGAACCGGCGGCGACGAGGCGATCCATCGCATTCTCGACGCGATGAACGCGCGTGTCCCCTACACGCAGTTGAAATGGGCGGTGCCGATTCACCCAACTGTGTCGGAACTTATCCCAACCCTTCTCGGCGAAATGAAGCCCGTCCAGCTGCAGAGCCCGTAGCGCCCGATTGAATGAAGCGTAAACCCGCATCGCTGACATGCTGGATCGCGGCCTCAAACAAGGTTGCAGCAATTTCCGGAAGCGGCAACACACGCCGAGCACCAGGCGATTGATAGCGATCGCCTCCCGCTGAGCGCGAGCCTGCTGAGCTCGGTTAGCTTATGTTCAAGAGCGGAGTCCAGATCGAGTGTGCCGAGCGCATACGGCACCGCCTGATATACGATCTCCTTGGCCTCAATGGGCGTGACCCCGATTGTGAGCGCCGCTCCAAGCATGACGCGGTACTTGCGCAGGGCCTGGCAGGCAATCATCGACGCCAGTTGGACCATCAAACGCGTACGGATATCCAGATTGCCGTGACGGCAGGAGCTGGCCGGGGACAACATCACCGTCAGCGTCTTTCATCCCAAGATGACGGAAACCGAATTCGGCCAGAATGCGCTGGGCGAGAAATATCACTCGGGCGCCGGGCGGCCCAGCATGAGCGTAGACACACCGGAAGCCGTCGCCGCGCAGATCCTCAACCAGATCGAATCCGGTGAAGCCGAAGCGATGATGTGAGGCGGCGAGGCCGGTGCTGGGCAGCGTGAAAAACTGAGCGGCGGTGAAAATAGGGTTTCTGGCGGCTGCTCATGAAAAACGATGACAGTCCGTGAAAAACGATGATTTTCCGGCCATTGCCGTGAAAAATGATTATCGGCAAAGACCCCGCTCGGCGAAGCGGGGTCTTTGGGTTAGACGGGAGAGAGCCTCTTTGGAGGGAAGGTTCGCTCAATCCTTGCGATTCACCTGATTCGGCACAACTCACATTTTATTGCGGCGGGTTTCAGGGCGGCAGTAAGGTCGGACCTTCACGGGAGCGAATTCTTCCTGCTTTTCCTGGCCCCTGGCGCTCGTTTGACGAAAATCTTGAAATTCTGGCAAATCGGTGATACAAAATAGCGTGTTTATACCATTTTGTAAATCACATGACACATGCAGCCCTCAGCGCCATTGGACAAACAGTTCGTCAGGCAAGACGCGCAAAGCGGCTGTCGCAGGAGCGGCTTGCCGAGCTGTCGGGTGTCAGCCGCCCACGCATTGCCGCGCTGGAGGGCGACAGGATCACCGATATCACATTTGGCAATCTCTTGAATATTCTCCATGCGCTCGATCTCGATTTGCGGGTGGTGCCCCTCAACAGGCAACGGCCGACGCTTGAGGAAATGCGGGCCGATGACGGAGAGGCCTCGTGATCCGCGTCTGGTCCGACAATCGCACCGCCGGTGTGCTGGACCGTCTCGGCCCCAAAGGATCGACCTTCGCTTACGATCCGCAAGCGTTGCCCGAGCGCGCGGTGTCGGTCACGATGCCGGTGCGGGTGCAATCCTGGAATACGCAATTCGGGCTCGCGCCGATCTTTGAGATGAATCTGCCCGAAGGAGCCTTGCGCGAACGGCTTATCCGGCGCTTCGCCAAGGCGACGGGCCGGTTCGACGATCTCGATCTCTTGAGCGTCGTCGGGCGCACGCAGATTGGCCGGTTGCGTTTTTCCGCACTCGATGCGGAACTTGACGAAGAGGTGCCGTTCCAGTCAATCGACGAGATACTCCGCGCCCGGCGGGGCGGCGCGCTGTTCGATTATTTGCTCGACACCTTCGCCGCCTATTCCGGTCTTTCCGGCGTTCAGCCTAAGGTCATGATAAGAGCTAGAGAGGGGGGCCAGAAGGGGAAAGCGAGCGGGCGGGAGTCGAGCAGCCTTCGCAGCGCCACCCATATCGTGAAGTTGTGGGACGCGGCGGAGTTTCCGGAACTTGCCGCCAATGAATTCTTCTGCCTGTCGGCGGCGCGGGCGGCCGGGCTGACGGTGCCCAACTTTCAGCTCTCCGAGGATGGCGCGGCGCTCATTCTCGAAAGGTTCGATTTGAACGACGGAGCCTATCTTGGCTTTGAGGATTTCTGCGTCCTCAATGGCTTGCAGACGGCCGACAAATATAGTGGGAGCTACGAATCCCGGCTCTTCAAGCGACTAAGCGACTATGTGGGACCCGCAAGCCGCACCAAGTCCGCGCGCGATCTGTTCCGGCTCTTCGCGCTCAATTGCGCGCTGCGCAATGGCGACGCGCATTTGAAGAATTTCGGCATCCTCTACAACGACGTGAACGGCGCAGCCGAGCTTGCGCCGGTCTATGATCTCGTCACGACCACGGCCTACCTCCCGCAAGATGCCATGGCGCTGACGTTGAATGGCACGACGCGCTGGCCGGATGTCCGCAAACTGATCGAACTGGGGCAGGTGCGAGCGAATCTCTCGAAAAAAGACATCGAGGGCATTCTGGAAGCCACGGCGGATGCGCTGTCCGACACGCTCGGCAAGATGCGGCGATATTTCCGCAAAAGCGACTTCCCCGAGACCGGCAAGCGCATCGCAGCGGCGTGGGAGGAGGGGATTCGGGAAACCCTGCAACAGGCTGCAAACCAGGTCGTGGTCGAGAAACCCAAACAGGCAGTCAAGAAACGGAGCCTGGCTGCTGGCGAGGCCCTTATCCTCGATAGCCTGCGCAAGAAGAAGGGGCACTATACCGGGCCGCAGCGGGCGCTGGCGGAGGAGCTTCAAATCCCGCTCAGCACGCTAAACGCAGCGATCCGGCGCCTCGAAGGGCGCAAGCTAATAAGGCGGGACAAAAAGATACTCGCCTTGATGGATGAGAGGTCGAGGCAAGACGTTTGACGCTGGTCCGGCCCGTCGGTGAGGATCGGTGCTGGTGATCGAGTTTGACACATCACGCCGTCCGTCCAGCGGGCCAAGCGCACGCTTTCTCCCGCTACGGGTCGGGGCGGATGTCGCGGCGAAAATTCCTGGCACCTGCACTGCCACTAAATCCGGAAGTTGCCTTCAACGCAGGAAAATAGGCGCGCCGCTCGAATAGAATCGGGAACGGCGAAACGGACTCCTGACCCGAACCAGGCGTGGCGAGCGGTTGGTGCAAGCTTGATCTATAACAACGCAATGCAGAGATTGCGGAGGTCAACAGAAGCGATAAAGTAGTTCTTCAATGTGATCCGGTCTGTGTCCGCACCAACTCAACAAACGGACTCGAATTCGAGTTGGGTCAGCAAATCTCATCTTCGATCTTCGGTCTTGCAATGAACTGACCGTCGAGCAACCTGGGCGCTCGCTCGCCGGCAGTCTCACGAGAGGACAGAAGAGTTCGCCTTGGGTCTCAACATGGAGCCGACGGAGGGAGAATGCTATAATTTGAGGACAGCGCGATTCGTTGGACGAGCAGTAAAATGGCAACAGGTGAGAGAGCAACTATCGCGCCAGGTGAGGGGGAACGCCGTGCGCAACGGGGCTTTCAGGCGCAATATGCAAGTTCAGCGGCGCTGATATATGCGTCTCTCATGCGAAACGAGCTTGATTGGCTCGGCGTAGCCGATCGGCAGGCAGGTATTTTGGACGATCTTGTGCTCGGTCTAAAAGGAAAGGTCGTAGGGCATCAGATTAAATCAGCACAGTTCCCGACGCCATTCAGTTTACGAACGCTGATGCTTGGCGCAAGCAAGACTTTTCAGAAACTGGTAACGGCCTGGAAAATACTTTGTAATCAATTTCGTGATGTGGGAATCGAAGTACGTTTCGTAACGACGGATTTTCCAAGCACAACAGATAAGCTGATTCGTGGGACGCCCGGTCCCAATCACTCCGCTTCTTTCATCGCGGAGCTCAGGGAAAACCCTGACAGGTCCCTGTCGGACTGGCGATCTACTCGTTGGTCCGCGTTTGTTGAAGAGTTGCGAGCAGGAAGCGGGTTAGATGACGCCGACTTTGAAAAATTCATGCATGCGCTGCGGCTTGTGTGCGGTCAGGAAGCCTCGGCCATCACGGACATAACCGAACGGGCGGAGCGTGCTGTTCGCGAGATCAAGCATGTCTTACCCGAATTGGTTGATCACAAGAGTGGCCGTGACAGATGGACCGGGCAGGAACTCTTGGCCGAGCTCAAGTGGTCGGATCCCATCGGTCGGCGCCGAAGTCATCAGTTTCCTATCGGAACCTTCGTCCAGCGAAACGTCGCAACCGAGAAAAGGCTTTTGGACGCGATCTCCTGGGTACGCGCCGCCGCAGGCAATCTATCGACGTCCGGCCGAACCACTTGTTGCAAGGGTCGACACGAATGGTATTTCCACAGCGCCGGAAAACCTGCTGATGCTATGCCCCTACTGGACAAGGCAGCTAGTCTGGTCTCAACACCCGGCGAACCCGTTGGTATATCGAGACGGTAACGGCACAGTGGCTGCAAAAATAGTCTGGTGGCGCGATGGCGGACCACGGGACGCGCGAGATGAAGTCTGCAGGGGTGAAGGCGTCCTTGTTCTTTTGACCCAGGCAGGCGCGAAACAATTGGTTCCATTGGGTGATCTGATTGGGGTGGACGTCGAACTGCTGCGCCAGCTCGGCCAGCGTCTTCTCCCCCTTCACGGCGGCCAAAGCCACCTTCGCCTTGAAGGCTGCTGTGTGGTTCCGGCGCGGTCTCTTGCTCATTGTCTCTCCTGATTCGCAGGCACCAGCGTGCCCGTTGTCAGGCAGAAGTTCCACTTATCGTCCTGTCCGAATTTGCGGAGCCACTTCTGGTGAAATGGCTCCCCGGGCCGGACTCGAACCAGCGACCCAGCGGTTAACAGCCGCTTGCTCTACCGACTGAGCTACCGGGGAACTGCGGAGCCGCGATGCAACGCCCGCAGGCGTCTTCATACCACAGTGAGGGCGGCGCACAAGCCATTTCCGCACAGGTCCCCAGCGCGAACCGCGTCCCCGTCCGATGCGAGGCGGCCGATGGCGACGGCCGCGGCAATCGGCTGGAAGGTCACCGCCGAGCTACGCTTTGATCCCTGAGTGCATCGCGGCAATACCGCCTGAAAGGTTGCGGTACTGCACACGCACGAAGCCGGCATCTTCCATCATCTGGGCAAGGCGGCGCTGGTTCGGAAATTTCGTAATGCTTTCGACTAAATAGCGGTAGGGCTCGGCGTCCCCCGCCACCACCTGGCCGAGCGCCGGCACGACCCGGTCCGAATATTGCCGGTAAAGCGCGTCCAGCCCGGGCACGTCCACACGCGAAAACTCCAGGCACAAAAAGCGCCCGCCGGGCTTCAGCACCCGGAACGCCTCGTTGAGCGCGGCTTGTATGTCCGGCACATTCCGGATGCCGAACGCGATGGTGTAAAACTGAAACGCTGCCCTCCGAAACGGCAGCGCCTCGGCATTGCCCTGCACGAAGCGCACTTGGCCCTGCGCCTCCTGGGCCTCAAGCCGCCGCCGGCCCTCCTCGATCATCGAGCCGCTGATATCGCAGATCACGGACTGCGAGCCTGCCCCGGCCGCGCGCAGGTAGCGCTTCGTAATGTCGCCCGTCCCGCCGGCCACGTCGAGTAGGTCCGCGTCCACGGAGCGCGAGGGCGCCAGCCAATCGATGGCGGCGTCCTTCCACAACCGGTGTACCCCGCCCGACATTAGGTCGTTCATCAGGTCGTAGCGCGTGGCAACCCGGTCGAACACGCTGTTCACAAAGCGCTGGCGGCCGGCGCTTTCAATTTTGCCGTCGAGGGATGCCATCCCGTTCGCTCCGAATCTGGCCCCCGCGCGGGAGCCAAAAATAAACCTGCCTCTAGCTAAACCCCTCTGCGGCGTGTCCGGCAAGCCAATAATTCCGGTCTACTTGGTTGTGCAATCGCAGCTTGTAGTATTGATCTAATCACCTTCATCGGTTAAAACTGTTAAGGCTGAGGAAGGGGGTGTGTAGCAAAGGTTCGAGAAATGATTAAATATATAGTTGCTGCGTTTATCGCATTTGGAGCGATGCTGAGCGTTTCGGCGCAAGCTGCTCCTACGCCATCGGCCATCGTTCACGCCCAGGCAGTGTCCAGCAATACGGTTCAAAAGGTTTGGCACCGCCATTACTACTACTACCGTTGGTACTGTTACGGTTGCTACTATCGCCACCGGTACTATTATTATCATCGGTACTATCACTATCATTACAGACACTATCGCCATTGGCACCGCTGGTAGTTTATGCGAGCCGTCGCATAAACTAAATACTTGACCACCTCCGCCCTCGGCCAATCGCCATACCGGCCGAGGGTTGTTTCCGTCCAAACCGGCAAGGTCAGCGCCGCAAGCCGCCGCCGTTAACCGCAATTCCTCAGGTTTCCTGTCCGTTTTAGCCGCCGGCGGCGCGTTCCATGAGCCGCAAACATACCCCAAAGCTCCTTACAGATGCGTTAAGCAGAGTAATCTATTGATATTACACAAATATTCTAGGGGACGTGCCCCGGCGCAGGCCTGCTCGTCCTGATGGCATTCGGCCGCATGCCGGCGATGCTCAACGTCGCGGCCAGCGTGGATACGATGCCCAACGCCAGCCGCGCCGCCCATGCCCGCACTACTCCTGACGATCACGGAGAGTGGCAAGGCAGATGTCCATCCTGCTGCCAAACGAGTCTCCAGGAAGAAATGCGATCTCGAACCGATCGGTCCCAAGCGTCACGCCCAGCAGGTGCTGCCCATCGAATTGGTGAAAATCAAAGCCATTCGGGTTAATTGAAATCAGCACCGCGTTGCGAGTGCCGAACTTGCTGGCGACGGCTGGCATTTCCCCAACGCTTCGCCGGTCAAGCATGATCTTCGCTGTATTCACCTGTCCAATCCGCGGACCGTCATAGGCAATAATTAGAAGAAGCCTATTCTTCTCCCGGCGAAATCGAACCTCGTAAGGCGGCCGTCCCGCCATGCCTTGTGCCGAAGCGTCGCACGCGACGGACTTACCGCTTTGCATCATCTCCACGTGCCACAGATGCGTATTGTCAGCCCGGGCAGCGGGCAGGCAGAACGTGGAACCGATTGCCAGCAGCGGCGCCGCGACCGATTTTGCGCGCAAATTACACATGTCCCTCTCCTTCAGTTCCGAGACCCTGGACGGTCTCACCAGACCGAGCCCGCACCTTCTTCTACGCCCAGCCGCGCGCAGCTCCCGTCTCGCACTGGGAGCTCGACTCTAGCGTGACCGTCAAGCTCATTACCACGGCTAATGGGACATCTTGGGACAGGCTCATTCTGAGCATATGCGAGCAGCTTTACCTTCAGGATCGGGCCACAGCGAGAAGGTGCTGGCAACAGGGATTATAGGGTGTTAGCCAGAATACGGTTTAAGTTATTGATATAAAGAAGAAAAGTCAGCGAGTTTGGCGGAGGGGGTGGGATTCGAACCCACGGTGCGCTTGCGCGCACGCCGGTTTTCAAGACCGGTCTATTCAACCACTCTAGCACCCCTCCAGGGAACGCGCCGCGGACGCAGCCGGGCAAAGATGACCCGCGCGGAACGGCTTGCTCTGTGATTCCGCACCAAGAGATAACAAACGCGAAGGCTGCGGGCAAGATGCCGGCTGGCATAGACTTGTGTGCAGAGGCTGCGGCTAGCCGCATGTGGAAAACCCGCAATTGCGGCAGACGCGGCAGCCTTCCTGGAAAACCACGTCAGGCGAGCCGCAACGCGCGCAATAAGCGGGACCGGCAAGCTTCCGGGTATTCCCCCGGATTTGTGGCCGGCCGCTTGCATCGCTGGCCGCTTCTGCCGCCGGCGCTGTCGCGTCTGCGCCGGCAAATCCGATATGGGTAAGATGCCGCTCGATGATATCGCCGATGGCGGCGAGCAGGCTCGGAACGTATTTGCC
>JBKQNN010000103.1:0-5662 GCA_052145975.1 Rhodomicrobium sp.
TTCGAGTAATCGCAACCTCAGCCATCTCCCACCCCCGCGAATCAATGCAAACAGCATCGATTCACAAAACGGGGCGGAAGGGAATCCCCCCTCGCCGAGTCAAGACTTCGGGCCGTTGGTATTAGACCAACCGGATTTCGTATTACATGCGTCAAGTATGCGCCCCTTCCGTGCCTTGCGGACGAACAAAATCCCCGCGCCATATTAAGACTGTCCTAAGATTTCAGGCAGCCAGCCAGGCTTGCCGCGTCCGCCCGCATGAGCGCGAAATACTGCTCCGGCCCGGCGGGGATTGCCGCGCCAACCTCGTCCAGAACACCCCGCTTCGCTTTCGTGCCCATTGTCAGCATTTGCACGAGCTTTGGCGGAAACTCGGGTTCGGAGAAAACGCAAATCGCCTTCGTTTCCTCGATCTTGGCCCGTACCGCGGAAAGACGTTTTGCGCCGGGAGCGCGTTCGGGGCTGACGGTGATGGCTCCAGCGCTGTTTAAGCCGTATCGCGTCTCGAAATAGTGTGTGACATCGTGGAACACGATAAAGGGCTTGCCGGCGAGGTCTGCCAGCGTGGTCTTGAGTTCCGCGTCGAGAGCGATAAGCGCCGCTTCGAGCTTTTTTGCGTTGGATCGATACTGGGCCGCATGCCCCGGATCTATTGCCGAAAACTCATGCGCAAGGTGGCGCGCGATTGCGACCGCGTTTAATGGGTCGAGCCAGAAATGCACGTCGAAGCCGCCCTCGCCGTGGTGGTGGCCGTCGTGCTCCTCGCCGGCGTCTTCGCCGCTAAGCTCGTGCCAGCCGCCTTCGCGGACCGGGAGGAGCCTCAGGTCCGGCGCCTGTTCAAGGTCGATCACCCGCGCGTTTGCGGGAAGCGCTTGAATGGCCTTTTCGAGAAATACCTCAAGGTTCTTGGAGACGAAAATAACGGCGTCCGCTTCGCTTATGGCTTTGGCGTCAGACGGCTTTAGCGCGTAGGAATGGGGAGAGGCGGCTCCGTCCAGCAGCAGCTTTGGCTCCGCTACCCCTTCCAGGATTGCTGCCGCGAGCGAGTGAATGGGCTTAATCGTGACAACGATGCGCGGTGCCGCTAAAACCGGAATGCCAGAGGCAAAAAAACCGGAAGCGGCCATCGCTACAAGGAAAATGCGCAAAAACTTCCCAAACCTTGCCATCTGCGAGCCCCTGAAAAACACATCGTTGATGTAATGATGTAACATTGCATAAATGTCAAATCTCCGGCTTTGGGGGGCTTACAATGAGCATCGCTCCGCCGCTTCCGCTTGCCCTAATGGAAATTCCGCTTCAAACTATATTCCCCCACAGCAACGCCAGGGAGGCAACAATGGCGGAAAGCGTTTACAAGATCATCGAACTTGTCGGAACGAGCACGGAGTCGTGGGAAAAGGCGGCCGCTGCGGCGGTGGAAAGAGCTTCGAAAAGCCTGCGCGACCTTCGCATCGCCGAGATATTAGAGCTCGACATGCAGCTTTCCGATGGGAAAATCGAAGCCTATCGCGCCAAGGTGAAGGTGTCCTTCAAATACGAAGGCGATTGAGCGAAGGCCGGGCCGGAGCCGGCCAAGCGTCGGTTCAGCCGGCCCTGGCGGCGAGATCGGGCTCGGACGGCCGATAGCGGGTGACTTCAAAGCTCGCCTCGACGGGCGGATGTACTCGGCTTCGTCCATGTTTTCACGTTTTCCTCCCATTGCATGCGAGGCGTAGGCACGGCCTATGGCCTCGCTCGCGGAAATCCTAGCCGAAAGGCCCATAAAGGCTATTCAGCAATTCTAATGGCGGCGCCTGCGAAATCTTATTGAACGGCGGTTCAGCCTGGACCAAAAAACGGCCCTTTTTACCTGTAGCGCTGCCATCGCAAATACTTTCCGGTCTGCTGCAGCCCAGAAGCTGGCGGGAGTGCCGTGCAATCGTGCGATTAGGACTAAGCCTCGAGAAATGGAGCACCAGGCATGGCCGGACTTAGAAATACCGTCGTTGGAATTTTCCTAGGGCTTGCGTTTGCGGCGTTCCTGGCGGGCGGCGCGGCTACGGCGAAGGAAACGCTTTTGACCGAGGATAGCGTGTCCCGCTTCCTCGCCTGCTTTGGAGAGATGCGCGACATCGCCATCGCGGAAGGGCTGAAGACCGGTACGGACTCCGAGGCCCAGAAAAACCCGCTGGGCGCGGTGTTGAAGGCCATCAATTCGAGCAAGCTTAAGACCGGCGCCGAAAAGATCGCCAAAGCTCACGGCTTTGCGGATTTGAAAGACTGGGCCGCGACAGGAAAAGCGGTAGGGGAGGCTTACCTCTTCATCACCGTGGGCCCGGCACGCGGCGTCGCCAAGGATACGATCGCGCAGAATAAGGACGCCGCCCTCAGCCAATTGGAGAAGCTCGGGATCCTGACTGGGAGCAACAAGCAGAAGCTCAAAGAGCAAATCGACAGCTTTGAGGATCGGCTCTCGCACGAGCCCCCGAAAGAGAACACCGCCATCGTTAAGAAGATGAAGCCCGATATCGACGCAGCGGTGAAATTCGGCGCGGATTGAGCTATTGTCTCCTGCAAGGGAGGACGCAATGGACTTAGCTGCGCAACAGAACGCGGATCGAAGCACCGGAATTCTCTTGAGCGAGCGGCAGGCCGCCATCGCGATCCTTACGCTCAACCGGCCCTCCGCCCGCAACAGCCTATCGCTGGACCTCATCGCGGCGCTTCATGCGGCCCTAGAGCGCGAAGGAGCCGCGCGCGAAGTGGCCGCCATTATCGTTCGCGGCGCGCCGCCGGCCTTTTGCGCGGGCCACGATTTGCGGGAGCTGACCGCCCGCCGGGCCGATGCGGACCGGGGCCGCGCCTTCTTCGAGGAGACCATGCGCGCCTGCGCAAGGATGATGCAGGCTATCGTGGCTTGCCCGAAGCCGGTGATCGCGGCGGTGAACGGGATTGCGACCGCGGCTGGCTGCCAGCTTGTGGCGAGCTGCGATCTTGCTGTAGCGGGCGAAAGCGCGCAGTTCGCGACCCCCGGCGTGAATATCGGCCTCTTCTGCTCCACGCCGATGGTCGCCCTCTCGCGCAATGTGCCGCGGAAGGCCGCGATGGAGATGCTGCTCTTGGGCGAAATGGTGCCTTCGCCCAAGGCGCTGGAGCTTGGCCTCGTCAACCGCGCTGTGCCGGACGCACAAGTATTTGATGCAGCCATGGAAATCGCGCAAAAAATCGCCGCCAAATCGCCACTTACGCTTGCGATAGGCAAGAAGGCTTTCTACCGGCAGATCGAGATGCCGCTTGCCGAAGCCTACGATTATACGGCCAATGTGATGGTCGAAAACATGCTCGCCCGCGACGCGGAGGAAGGCATCGGCGCGTTCCTCGAAAAGCGCAAGCCGGAGTGGACCGGGTCTTAGACGCGGCAAACGTCACTATCCCGGTTAAGCGCCAGGACAGGGAGCCATGCTATTTTTTTCTCAAAACAGCGGGCCAGGCGAAGGCCCCGCCGCGGCTTTAGGACCGGGGGCAGCGATGCACAAAGGACTCTATACAGCGATTGCGATAACATTTGCCGCGTCCGTGGCACCGGCAGCAGCGGACGGCGTTTCGCTCACCTGCACCTTGCGGTCTGGAAACACCTTGCCGTTTACGATTGCCGGCAAGCAAGTGCTGAAGGGCGGCCGCTTACTGAAGAATTTCGACCAGAAGTCCTTTGTGGCGGGCCCAACGTACATAAGATTCAGCCAAAGCTTTAGCACTTACAGCAACGCCTGGAGCATCAATCGCAATAACCTTCAGGTCTCTTTCAAAACAATTCTCAAGGCCGATTCGCGCGTCGTGCTCGAAGAAAACGGCTCCTGCGCGGGCACGCCGGCTGCCTCCCTGCAAGCGAACAGAAAACCCGCAACCGAAACCGGCCTCTCCGCCACGATAGCCGCCATGCTGCAACGCTAGCAGAGTTTCCAGGCTTCCCCAACGCATGGCCTTCCCAGGCGTTAGCGGCCATCGTGACGGTAACGGCCAGCGGGCTGAATTTTGCTGCGTAAGGCCGGAAGCTGATTTCACAGGGGAAAATTGGGTTCGTTCGGCAAAAATGCCCATTTTATATAAGTAAGTATAATCAAGAAAAGGCTCTATCGTTTCCTTCCGCTCGAGGCCGGTTGCAGACGTGGCAGGTCTTAAAAGCCATTCAAGCTGAGATGCTTGCTTCCAGATCCATTAGCGGACGATCTGCGGGGACAACGGTGGCAGGCAGACTGAGTCAAAGCCTACGTTGTACCGGTCCCATTCAAGCAGCGAATCGGTTATAGCCCTGGCGGGGGCGACGATGAAGATTGACCAAGACTACCTCAAAAAACTGCTAGAGATTTGCGAGGCGGCTCTTGCCCTGATTTTTAATATTGAAGAGATTAAGGCGGCGAGACTGGATTTTGGCACAGATCAGTTTGTCTTCCATATGAGTATCCTAAACAATCAGGGGCGCGTCGAAAGAGAGGACCGAGAGCCGGGGTGCGCGAGAAAGGGCAATGGATCGGTTTTGGAGACTTGAGTAATGAAGAATTTATTGAAATATTGAAAGAGGCTAGCAAACGAAATCGCTATAAGAAAATAATGAAGTCGGACGCAAGGCTAGTTGAAGAACGTAAGCTATAGTTACGCTAGGCAAAACAGAGAGGACACATCGAAATGTTCCAGCTAGCCGCACTGCTGATCATTATTGTACTGCTTCCCGTAGCGTTAATAATCATTATTGTGCTGCTTCTCGTAGTGTTTAGAACTACGCTCCCGGTTTTAGAGGCAATTGGGCCATTCCTGATAAAAGCAGCCGGAGTGCTATTGGTGCTAGCATTAGTGCTAGCTGGCGTTGTGTGGTATGAAGCAGAAAGGGAAGAGGAGCGAGCAGAACGAGCAAAGTTTGTTGCGGCTGGTTCATGCAAAAAAGGAACCTTTATTTACAATTGCTCAGATGCTTCTACTCCTGAAGCTGCATGCGAACTTATAAGGCGCGAAGAAAATCGTTTGATAGCTGAATATAAATTAGGAGAAGCTGCGCGGCGCAGGTCTAACGATCAATTAGTAGAATCTGGGTGTGGCACGCTGTAACTGATTAGCGCGAGTTTCGCTCAGCATAGCAAAGGATTTCCGAAACGATCTCCGCCCGGTGGTACTCTAGCGGCCCTGTCGCTTTCCCTCGAATTTTCCCGGCTGTAGCAGGGTGAGATTGCCCACAGGCGCGGATAGGCCGCGTTTAGACTGCGGTGCTCGATTTAGGCGGATTAGATGCCGGGACGCTCCCGAACTACCCTGGACAAATTCGCGGCTGAAACGCTCGCCCGTGCCGGGTTCGAAAATAGCGGGGAGGTACCTTGACTAAGCACAGGCTGGTTACACAACCACTCCCGGCATGACCGCGGCCAGCGACTGCACCGCATGGCGCAGGGAGCAGCTCCGGCGGGTTCCCGTCGGCAGCGCTGTTAGCGGTGGACAGTGAAGGCAGCTTCAAGATCCACAAACCGACAGGGCGCGCATTGGATCAAGACAAAACCGCCAGGCCCGCTTTCGACCCTGGCTGCGTGAAAACGCTGAACAGGACTCCGGGCAGGTTCACCATGGGCGGAACTCGGCTTGAGCGGCTGTATTTGTTGCATTTTCGCTTATTGCGGGTCTTTGGCAAGTCTGATGC
>JBKQNN010000104.1:0-3833 GCA_052145975.1 Rhodomicrobium sp.
GGCCCGAACAGCTCGACATAGCGCTGGCGGAAATGCTTGACCGGCCCCTCGCCGGCCGGCAGCTCGCTGATGGGCAAGAGCGTGATGTGCTCGCGCGCGGCCTGGGTGCGCTGCGAGACGGGATCGAATTGCCGGATGCTTTCGAGCGTGTCGCCGAAAAAGTCGAGCCGGCAGGGGCGCGCATGGCCGGGCGCGAACAGGTCGATAATGCCGCCGCGCACCGCGTATTCGCCGGGCTCCATCACGGTTCCCGTCCGGTGGAAACCCGATGCCTCAAGCCGGCCGGTCAGTTGCTCCATTTCAAGCCGGCTGCCGGCGGCAATCCGCGCGGCGGCTTTTTTGATCGCGGCCAGCGGCGGCACGCGCTGGAGTGCGGCGTTTATGGTCGTGAGCACGATCAGCGCGGGCTTGCCGCCCTTCGCATGGGCAAGCCGGGCCAGTGTGGCGATGCGCCGGGCCTCGATGTCGCTGTCGGGCGAGATGCGGTCGTAGGGAACGCAATCCCAGGCCGGGAAGCTCAGGACGTCGGCGCCCGGCGCGAAGAACTCAAGCTGCGCACGGATGGCCGCGAGCCGATGGTCGTCGCGGGCGATGTGCAGCACCGCTTGCTGGAATTGCGTGTCTGCCGGCAGCCTTCGCGCGATGGCCGCGAGCAAGAAGGCGTCATACCCTTCAGGCACGCCCGCGGCAACGATGGTGCCCTCGCCGCCCGCGAGCCTGTCCAGCGCCGTGGGCGCTTTCGCCTTATCCGCTGTGTCTTCTTTGACTGCCATGCGAGGCTGCTACCTGCCTTTGCGCAACTTCAAGCCCCCTCACCCCAACCCTCTCCCGCGAGGGGAGAGGGAGTCCGGGCGTGCCCGTTGAGAAGGCGTCCCCTCTCCCCTCGCGGGAGAGGGTTGGGGTGAGGGGGCTTTTGCTACTTCTCCAAACCCAAATAGGCGCGGATGTCCGCAACGGAAGCAGCAATCCCATCCGGCGCCGCGAAGCCGCGAATCCACTGATCGATATCGGTATCCGGCAGCGCAAGAAACTCCTCGAAGGCCATCAGCTTAGCCTCGTTCATGCCCGCAAGGCGTTCGCTAGCATAACGCCCCAAGATGAGGTCCAGTTCTTTGGTGCCGCGATGATTGGCGCGATAAAGCGCGCGCTTGCGCCTGATTTCAAGCCCGTCCATGAAAATGCCCTGTGGATCGCGCAAGCGTTTGCGCTAACGCTTCGCTGCTTGAGCGCGAGTGTTTGCGCTGTCGCTTCGCTGCTTTAGCGCAGGCGCGCCGGTTGATCGCCCATCTTTCGCGCAATATAGGCGCGAGGGCAATCCCTTGCGATACCCCAGCAATTAGCAGCCGCGCTCCGCAGCCTTCAAGGCCGAATTGCAAGGAAGGAATGACCTGGGTTATAGTGCATCCATGAACCGGAATGCCATTATCGGAAGATTGCGCGACCGCGAAACCGAGCTGCGCGAGCTTGGGGTCGTAAGCCTATCTTTGTTCGGTTCCATCGCCCGCGGGGACGGCAATGAGAATTCCGATATCGACCTGGCCGTACAGCTCGACCCCGAACGCACCCCGCAAGGTCTCGACTATTTCGAGTTCCTGGACGAGTTGCAACAACGGCTGGAGAAGACACTGGGGCGGCACGTGGACTTAATCTCCGAGCCGGCGAGAAAGCCCCGTTTTCAAGCAGAAATTGACCGGGATCGCGTCCTTGCCTTCTAACAAGCCAGCCCAGCGCCTCCTGGACATTGTCGAAAACGGCGAAGCCATCGCGAGCTATATTGCCGGCCTCGATGAGGAGGCTTTCGCTAGGGATCGCAAGACCCGCGATGCCGTGGAGCGGTGCCTGCAAAGGATCACGGAAGCAGCCATGAAACTCGATGAGCAGGCTGCGGAGCTGATTCCGGGGTATCCCTGGAAGAAGTTCCGGGGCCTTGGGAACCGGCTGCGCCACGATTACGATGCGATTGAAATTACGCCAATTTGGCGCATCGCATCCCTCCAGCTTCCACCGCTCGTGAAAGACTGCCGGGAAGCGCTGGCCAAGCTGGAACCCAAGAATGACCATTCTGACGGCCCCTGAGCAATAGATCGCCTGCCGCACCACAATGCCCTACCCTGCGGAAAGCTGGCGCAACACCTCGTCCCCGCTGATGCGCGAAATCCGCAAGGATGGCGTCGAGCTGTGAATCCCGAAAGTGCCACCTATTATGGACCACAGCATTATCCGTTCGCTTGACGAGGCCGTAAGTGCTGGGGAACCGCTCATCGACATCGTCGTGCGGTTCAAGGAGGGCGTCGACTATGCTTTCGCAACCGGCATGGTAAACTCACTGGGGCCAGATATTCAGTTGAAAAACAGCGACTGGTATGGCGACCCCCGATTAAGAATTGGTCAAATTACGGCCGAGGGCGCTTTGAGGAATTTCCGGGTTCGTTTTCGTCGCGTACCGCTAAACGAGTGGAACGAGAAAGAAAAGCGTTACGATGGCGTCCACCAAGACATATTTCGGTGGCACCAAATTGAGATTCTTCAATGGCCTGAACCATTGGCACCTGTTGTTGAGTCTGTGAGCGTAACCCAGCCAGGCGCAAACGATGAGGGCCAAGCGTACACCCCATTGTTCGACCGGTAAGTGTCAAATACAGCCTTGCCGGGTGCATCGGAGGTGGAAAACGGGGGCGGGCCGGACGTTCGGCTTCGCGCGCCAGCGAATCGTTTGCGATAGTGCAGGCGCATGAGCGATACCCTTCAATTGGGCGAAGCGCCTTGGCATGGCCGCGAATTGCGCTCATCTCCAGGGCGCATGACGCTTCCGAAGCCAGACGAACCCTCCGCCCCCGCCGCGACGCTTGGCGAAGAGGGCCTTTACGCGCCGCTGAAAAGCCTCAGCGGTCTTGGCGCGCGCGGCGAAGAGCTCTTGACCAAGGTTCTGGCCAAGCCGCTCTCGCCGCCCAGGGTGATCGATCTCTTATGGCACCTGCCTGCGGGCTATATCGACCGGCGGCTTTCGCCTTCCATCGCAACTGCGGCGCCGGGAGGTATCGCGACGCTCCTGGTGAGGCCGGTGAAATACAGCGCTCCGCCCAAAGGCGCCGCGCGTGCGCCGCTGCGCGTGGTCAGCGAGGACGAGAGCGGCAGCCTCGACATCGTGTTCTTCCATGGCGGCCGCGACGCCGTCAAAAGACTGTTGCCGCTGAACGAGCCGCGCCTCGTTTCGGGGCGCGTGGAGAAGTACGGCGCGCGGTTCCAGATGGCGCACCCGGATTATATCTTGACGCCCGCCGAAGCCGCCAAGCTGCCCGCGATCGAGCCTATCTATCCGCTGACGCTGGGGCTTACCCAGAAGTTGCTCTACCGCGTCATGGGCGGCGCGCTTGCGAGGCTGCCGGAGTTCGCGGAATGGCTCGATGCTTCGCTTGTGGAGGCCGAGGGCTGGCCGTCATTTTCGGGTGCGCTGCATCTTCTGCATAGGCCGCAATCGCCCTGCGATATCGCGCTTTGGCCCAAGGCACGCGAAAGGCTCGGCTTCGACGAGGTGTTCTCCGCCCAGCTTGCCATCGCGCTCGTCCGGCGCGGCTACCGGCAGCTTGCTGGGCGCTCGCTGGTGGGCGACGGGCATCTGGCCCAAAAGATGCGCGCCACCCTGCCCTATCGGCTCACCCGCTCGCAGGAGCAGGCGCTGGCCGAGATCAAAGCGGATATGGCCGCGCCGCGCCGCATGTTGCGCCTGCTGCAAGGCGATGTCGGCGCGGGCAAGACCGTGGTCGCAGCACTTGCGATGGCGGCAACGGTCGAGGCCGGGGCGCAGGCCGCGATCATGGCCCCGACCGACGTAC
>JBKQNN010000105.1:0-16198 GCA_052145975.1 Rhodomicrobium sp.
CTGGCGATGGCCAAGGATGCGATCGAGCTTGTGATCGAGAGCCGCCTTGAGCGCGGCGAACCGGTCCCTTCTGAGTTTCATCAGCCGATCATGAGGCAGGTGACCGTCTCGCGCGCGGCATGAGTCCCCGGCTGCCGCCGGTCACTGGCCGCGACAAGGTGCGCGCTTTGCAGAAAGCCGGCTTCATAACGGTCCGTGTTTCCGGCAGTCATCACCGTCTCGTCCATACCGGCGACGCGTCGCGGGCGACTACCGTTCCGGTGCATGGGGCGAAGATGCTGAAGCGCGGCACCTTGCAATCCATTCTTCGCCAAACCGGCCTCGCGCTCGAAGATCTGCTTGACCTGTTGTAACGATTTTGCAGACCTTCGCGACCAATGGTTAGGAGCCCGCTTCGCCGATTGCCCGGCGCAGGTCTTTCAGCAACAGAAACAAATGCAGCGGGTCGGTTGGCGACGGCAAAAAATCGAACCTCCGATAAAATGAAACTGCCGCGTCGTCCTTGGCATGTACGGCAAATGCCCGGATGCCTGCGATATCTGCGGCCTGCGCGGTGCGGCGCATCGCATCCTTGAGCAGCCCGGCGCCCAGGCCGCGCCCCTGCCAATCGAGGCTCACCGCAAGCCGCGCCAGGAGCATGAGCGGGATGGGATGACGGGCCAAGCCTTTCCCGAGCCGTTCGGGTGCGTCGTCGAAGGCGACTTCCCCTACGACGAGCGTATAGAATCCGATCACTTGGGCATCCGCCAATCCCAGGTAGGTTTGGGCGGTGCTGGCCCGCTGATTGGTCAGCGCGAAGCGGATCAGGTAGCGGTTGAGCGCCTCATGTCCGCAATCGAATCCCTCGACGGCATGATGAGGCCCTATCTTTTCGATGCTGAAGGCGGTCACTTGTTGGCGCTACCGCCCTTTGGGCTGCTTGAGCGCAAGCTGGAACCGCTTTCGAACGGGCTTGGCTCTTCAAATAAGCGACGCACGCGCGGCAGGTCCCTGGGCGAGGCGTCCAGCGCCTCAAGGAAAGCGGCCCAGCGTTCCGCGTCGAGCCCGAAGTGCTGCCGGTCCGCCAAGGTCTCCTCGGCGCGGGCGAGCGCGCTCTCCAGCACGAATTCGCTCACCTTACGCCGCTCCGCGGCAGCGGCAGCCTGCAAAGTCCGCTTCGCGTTCGGCGTAAGGCGGATATCGAGTTTCTCGGTGCGGTTGGCCTGCTTTGTCATAATATACATCTCCTTGTGTCACCGTACCGGATTTGTCTGGCTTTGTCATGACAAAGTACGGTAGCTGGGTCACAGGCCGCAATATGATCCGCGCTCTACGGAATGCTGGCTTTACCGGTGACGACCCGGCCGCTTTGCAGTCACCTTCTCCCGGCAAGGTCGCCAAGGCGAGCTTGCCGGGAGAAGGACAGTGTGAGGGGCTTTGGGCCGCGCGCCGCGATGGGCGCGCTATCGTTCCGTGAGCTTCAGCTCGATGCGCCGGTTGCGCCGGAGGTCCGCTTCGGAGTTGCCCGGCGCGATGGGCTGGAATTCGCCGAAGCCCGCCGCGGCAAGCCTGTTAGGCGGCACGCCTTTGCCGATGAGGTATCTCGCCACCGAGATGGCGCGGGCAGCCGAAAGCTCCCAGTTCGATCTGAAGGTAGGCGTGCTGATCGGCCGGATGTCGGTGTGGCCGTCGACGCGGAGCACCCAATTAAGCTCCTTTGGGATTTTGCCCTCAAGGTCTAGAAGAGCCGCGGCGAGCTTGTCGAGCTGCGAATAGCCCTCAGGCGTCAGCTCGGCGGAGCCGCTATCGAAGAAGATCTCGGACTGAAACACGAAGCGGTCGCCGACCACCTGGATATCGTCGCGGTCGCCAAGCGTTTTCTTCAGCTCGCCGAAAAAGTTGGAACGGTATTGCGCAAGCTCCTGCACACGCTTTGCGAGCGCCACGTTGAGCCGCTGCCCGAGATCGGCGATTTGGGCTTGCGATGTCTTGTCGCGTTTGTCGGCATCGCCGAGCGAATTCTCCAGCGCGGCAATCTGCTTGCGCAGGGCGACGATTTGCTGATTCAAGAGTTCGATCTGGGCCAGCGCTTGCGCCGTGATCCCGCGCTGCTCGTCAAGCTGTTTGGTGACCGCCGCGACCTGCGACTCGGTCGAGCCGCCAGCGCCCAAAAGCCCCGCCAGGCGCTTCTTCTCGGCTTCGGACGCCGCGAGAGTCGCGCGAAGCCCGGAGGCGTCGTCGAGCGCGGAATTTTTCTGCGACCGCTCCAGCGAGAGCTGAATGGCCAATTGCGCGATCTGCTTTTGCAGCCGGGCCAGCAGCGTGTCTTTGCCGCTGGCTTCCTGCGCCGCGAAGTACTGCGCGACCATGAACAGCACCATGAGGAAGGTCACGGTGAGCAAGAGCGTCGAAAGCGCATCGACGAAGCCCGGCCAGTAGTCGATACCGGGTGGGCGGCGGCGCGATCTCGATATTGCCATGTGCTAGCTCCTTGGCGCCGTCACCGGTCAGCCACATCGCGGCGCGGGGCGCGGGCGGCGATTTCGCGGAGCGCGGTTGCAAGCCTGTTCTGTTCTTTTAGAACGGCGGCCAGTTCCGCCTGATGATGCGACTGGTCGTCCACCCATTCGCGCAGCACTTTCTGCTCGGCGCGCATCTGCAGCACGAGCTTGTCGATGCCATCGCTTAGCCGGAGCAGGCCCTCGCCATTCTGGCCGCCGCCGCGAATGACGCCCTGTTCGATCTTCTCGGCGAGGTCGGTAATGCTCCGCTGCATGTCGAGCATCGCAAAACGCAGCTGCGCCTGCGACCCGGCCTCACCGGCGCCCTCGCCGCGAAGCTCGGTGATGGTCGAGAGCCATTCTTCGAGGTCGTTATAGAAGCGCGATTGCGCCTGCCCCGCTTGAATGTCGAGAAAGCCCAGGATCAGCGAGCCGGCAAGGCCCAGGAGCGAGGCGGAGAACGCGGTCCCCATGCCGCGCAGGGGCTCTTCAAGGCTTGTTTTCAGCTGTTGGAAGACCTCGCTCGCCTCCCTGCCTTCCGTATTAAGCGCCCTAATCAAATCGCCCACGGAGCCGACGGTTATAAGCAGGCCCCAGAAGGTGCCGATCAGGCCAAGGAAGATCAGGAGGCCCACGAGATACCGCGTTGTCTCCCGGCTTTCGTCGAGCCTTGAGCCGATGGAATCGAGGATCGAGCGCATGGCCGTTGCCGAAATCGCGGCTTGTCCCTGGCGCCGCCGCAGCATCATCGCCATGGGCGCCAGCATGACCGGCACATGATCCATGGCTATGCCCGGGTCCGAAATGCGGAAATTATTGACCCAGCGCACTTCGGGAAAGAGGCGGAGCACCTGCTGGAAAGTGAGCAAAACGCCAAATAGAAGCACCCCGATAATGAGCACCTTCAGCGGCGTGCTACTGTTGAAATTGACAAGCTCCAATATTTTTTCGTGAAAAATCCCAACGATGAGGCCGACCAGGACCACAAACAAGAACATCCGCCAAACAAAAATTTGCGGTCCGGATAGGGTTTTATAATAGGGCGGCTTGCTCATGGGGAAGGGTCTCGCGGTCGCCTCGGCCGTAACTCAATACTAAAGTCTCCCATACAACATTTGGGCGCTTCGGGAAATCAGAACTTCCTTGCAAAATGGTAAGCTCCCCGCAAGCGCAGGGAGAGAGCTCGCGATCTTGGCATAGGGCATTATACCGAATCCGGTTGATTGCATCGCAAAGTCCCCCCTCATCCTGTCCTTCTCCCCGAGGGGAGAAGGGACGCCTGAACGGTCCTCGTCCCTTGACGAGAGGCCGCAGCCTACTCCCTCTCCCCTTGGGGAGAGGGCAGGGGTGAGGGGGGGCCTCGCATCCAACGCGAACCATTCAACCGGATTTCGTATTACCCCTCAGCGGTGGCGGGCGACCGGCTAAAGGATTGAAACCAGTACCGAGCAAACGGGTTTCTTGCCCCAGACGAGTTTCATCTCGGCGCGAACCGAGCGCCTGACGGCGTCGCGGACCAGCTCCCGGTCCTTACGCTTACTGCGCGGGATGCTTTCGACCGCGTTATAGACCGCAGCTAACGCGCGTTCGCCCATGTCGAGGCCATTGGCGTCGCAGATTGGGATACCGTTCACGTCGATCTCGGGATCGGCGGCGAACTCGCCGTTGCGCTGGATCACCACGGAGACGGCGACGTGGCCGTTCCACGACAGGCGCTTGCGCTCGACGATGGCAGGATCGCCCGCCTGCAGCACCAGATTGCCATCCCGGTAGAGGCGCCCGATGGGGACGTCGCCATCGATCAAATGCGGATCGCTGGGGCCAAGATGGAAAAGCCGGCCGTCTCGCACGCCGCGCATCGCCATAATGCCGTGCGCTTCCGCGAAGGCAGCGTGCCCTTCGAGGTGGCGCGGCTCGCCGTGCATAGGCAGCAAATAATGAGGCCGCGTAAGCCGGTAGAGGCGCGTAAGCTCGCCCCGGCGCGGATGGCCCGAAGCGTGAATGGCGCCGTCCGGCGCTTCGGTGACGATTGCGATGCCGCGCTCGGCGAGTTGGTTCTGGATGCGGATCACCCCATCCTCGTTGCCAGGGATGGTGCGCGAGGAAAAGACGATGCTGTCGCCCCGGTCGAATTTCACGAAAGGATGTTCGCCCTTGGCGATGCGGGCAAGCGCCGCCTGGCCCTCGCCTTGGCTGCCGGTCACGAGTGCGGCGACTTTATCGCGCGGTATAGTGCCGAAGCTTTCCTGATCGAAATAGGTGAGATGCTCGGGCCAAAGGCCGGTATCGCGGGCCGCCTCCACAATGCGGTGCATCGCGCGGCCGACCAGCACGAGTTCGCGGCCAGCCGCACGCGCCGCCTCGCCGATGGCGATGAGCCGGTTCACGTTCGAAGCGAAGGTCGTGACCGCGATCCGGCCCTTCGCCCGGCCGATGACGGCCTTCAAATTTTCGGCAACGGCTTCCTCCGTGGCGCTTGTGCCTTCGAGCAGCGCATTGGTGCTGTCGCAGATGAGCACACGCACGCCTTCGTCCCCAAGCCGCGCGAGCTTGGCTTCGTCGGTTGGATCGCCAAAGCCTGGCGTGTCGTCGAGCTTCCAGTCGCCGGTATGGAGCACATTGCCGCCCGGCGTGCGCAAGAAGATCATGTTGCTTTCCGGGATCGAATGCGAAACCGTTACAAGGTCTACGTCGAACTTCCCGATGTTGAAGCGGCTGCCTTGCACCATTTCGACGATGGGCACTTCATCCCGGTGGGAGTGCTCTTGCAGCCTGCTCTTGAGCAGGTGCGCCGCGAACTTGGTAGCATAAACTGGCGCGCGCAGGCGGGGCCACATTTCGGCCACCGCGCCGATGTGATCTTCATGCGCGTGGGTGATGAGGATACCGGCGAGACTTTTCCTCTCCTCCTCGATGAAGCGCAGATCGGGCAGCACGATATCCACGCCGGGTTCGGTGGCATCCGGGAAGGTGATGCCGCAATCGATCATCAGCCATTGCCGGTCCGCGGCCGGGCCGATGCCGTAGAGATAGACGTTGAGACCGATTTCGCCGATTCCGCCCAGAGGCAAAAACACAAGTTCGGTATTGGCAGGCGTTCCTGTCGTTGACATTCTTATGGTGGTTTCCTGCTTGGCGGAATTGCTAAGCTTTCAATCTGTTGTTTTGCCGTGCGTCTTATCGGAAAACCGCTTCGCACCTTCGGGTCAAGCCCGAAGGCATGCTTTTCCGGACGCACTCTAATCAGCCTTGGGCGCTGGGGTAAATGTCGCCTGCGCTGACCGTTATGACAACCCCCGCATCGGTTCGAAGTTGAAGGGCGCCGCGCTCGTCGAGGCCCAGAAACCTACCCCTAATTGAAGAGCCGTTCAAACTAACGTTGAGAGATTCTCCGATTGTATGTGCGCGGGCAAGCCACGCTTCCCGGATGCCCGCGAAGCCCCGGCCTTCGTCCCAGCGGGCAAGCCAGGTTTCGAAGGCGCGTGCGAGCGCTTCGAAGACGCCAGCGCAGGCGCCGGGGTCCGATCCGAGTGCCGCCACGGGCTGGCCGGTATCCGCGGGCGCCGAGCTGACATTGATGCCGATGCCAATGGCTGCCGCGAGGCCGGTTCCCTTTGGGCCGGCGATGCTCTCGATCAAAATGCCAGCGATCTTGGCGCCGCCTAGCAGAACGTCGTTCGGCCATTTAAGGCGCAAGCCGCCGGGCGGTTCAGCGGGGAGCTGGCTTGCGATGGCATCGTAGGCGGCGAGGGCGGCTACGAACGAAAGCCCGGTGCCAACGCTGGCGCCTACGCCAAGCCGCAAAGCCAAAGTCGCGTAAAGATTGCCCTTTGGCGATTGCCAGCGCCGGCCGCTGCGGCCGCGTCCGTGGCTTTGCTCATCCGCGACGATCCAAAGCGGGCCTGCCGCGCCCGAGCCAAGCTGGCGCAGCGCCTCGGCGTTGGTCGAATCGAGGTTTTCGAAGTGCAGAACGCGGAATGCGGAATTTTGCAGGGGCGCGCCTCAGAAAAGCGAGCGCGAGGCCACGTCGGCGGCAGCCTTGAGCGTACTGGGAGTGAGGAAAAACAGGATCACGAAGATCGCCGAGACGCCAAGCGTCACTTGCACCGATGCCGGGATCGCATCGAAAGTGGCGCCCGCTTCGTCGAAGTACATGATCTTGACGATGCGCAAATAGTAATAGGCGCCCACCACCGATAGCACCGCGCCCACGATGGCGAGCCAATAGAGGTGCGCCTGGATCGCGGCATTGAACACGTAGAACTTGGCGAAGAACCCGGCGAGCGGGGGAACGCCCGCCAGCGAGAACAGCAGCATCGCGAACAGGAAAGCGAACAGCGGTTTCTCGCGCGATATGCCGGCCAGATCCGGGATGAATTCGCTCACCGAGTGGCCTCGGCGCATGGTGAGAATGCAGGCGAAGCTGCCAAGCGTCATGGCGAGATAGATGGTGAGATAGATTAGCACGCCCGAAACGCCCTGAACCTGCACTTTCAGCGCGTCTTCGGCGGGTACGCCTGCAAGCGGCGCTGCAGCGGCCAGGCCGATCAGCGCGTAGCCGACATGGCCGATAGAGGAATAGGCGAGTAGCCGCTTGATGTTCTGCTGTCCGATTGCGGCGAACGCGCCGAGCGCCATCGAGGCGACCGAGATTGCGATAATAATCTGCTGCCATTGATCCGAGGCATTCGGAAAGGCGCCGAGGATGATCCGGATGACCATGGCCATGGCCGACATCTTCGCCGCCGCTGCGAAATAGGCGGTAACGGGCGTCGGCGAGCCTTCGTAAACGTCGGGCGTCCACATATGGAAGGGGACCGCCGCGATCTTGAAGGCGAGGCCAGCCAGGATAAAGACCAAGCCGAACACGAAGCCGATTGGAGCGCCGTGCGCGCGCACGGCCTCTGCGATTTGCGGGAACAACGTGGCGCCGGTATAGCCGTAGACGAGCGAGGAACCGTAGAGCAGGAGCCCGGACGACAGAGCGCCCAGCACGAAATATTTTAGGCCCGCCTCGGTCGAGCGCAGCTTGTCCCGGCGGAACGCAGCCAGCACGTAAAGCGCCAGGCTCTGGAATTCGAGGGCCAGATAGAGCGAGATGAGGTCGTTGGCCGAGATCGTCAGCATCATGCCTGCCGTCGAAAGCAGGATCAGCACCGGGTATTCGAACCTGAGAATCCTCTCGCGCCGCATGTAGTCGAAGGAGAGCAGGATCGTGAAGGCGGCGCCGGCCAGAGTCAGGATCTTCATGAAGCGCGCGAAGCTGTCGTTCACGAAGGCGCCGTTGAAAAGCTGCTCGGTGGGGGCTGCCTGGCCCGCGATCAGAAGGGCCGCACCGCCCAGCACGAGGATCCCGGCAATGCTGATCGCGAAGCCCGCTTCACGCCTGTGATAAGCGCCCCAAAGCAGGAGAACCATCGAGGCCAGCAGGATGAACAGCTCTGGGAAAATCGGAGCGTAATCATTGAGCATCGGCGCTGGCCTTATTCTGAAGTTGTGCAATGACAGGCGCGCGGGCGGGCGCGGCTGCCGCGGCCTGGCGCACCCCGATGGCTTCCTTGTAGGGCGCGATCATCGCGTTGACGGCGCCGGAAGCGGTGTCGATCACGGGCTTGGGATAAATGCCCAGTAAAAGCGTAAGCACCACAAGCGGCGCCATGATCCCGATCTCGCGCGCGGACATATCCTTGATGCCTACGAGCGAGGGCTTTTCGAGTTTGCCGAACACGACGCTCCGGTAAAGTGTCAGGGCGTAAACCGCCGACAGGATCACACCGAAGGTCGCAAAGAAGGCCACAACGGAATTCGCCTTGAAGGTTCCGATCAGGGACAGGAACTCGCCGATGAAGCCGCTTGTGCCGGGCAGGCCGACATTGGCCATGGTGAAGACCATGAACATGAAAGCGTAAACGGGCATGCGGTCGGCGAGCCCGCCATAGGCAGCGATCTCGCGCGTGTGCATCCGGTCGTAGACGATGCCGACGCAGAGGAAAAGCGCGCCGGAGACGATGCCGTGGCTGACCATCTGGAAGACCGCGCCCTGCGCCCCAACTTCCGTTCCAGAGAAAACGCCGATGGTGACAAAGCCCATATGCGCGACCGAGGAATAGGCGATGAGCTTCTTCATGTCCTTCTGGGCGAAGGCGACGAGGGAGGTGTAAATGATCGCGGTTACGCCCAGCACGAACATGAGCGGCGCGTAGGTGACGGACGCCTCAGGGAACATCGGCAGCAGAAACCGCAAGAAGCCGTAGCCGCCCATCTTCAGCAGGATCGCCGCAAGGATCACGGAGCCGGCCGTCGGCGCTTCAACATGCGCGTCGGGAAGCCAGGTGTGGACCGGCCACATCGGAAGCTTCACGGCGAAGGATGCCAGGAACGCGAACCAAAGGTAGGTTTGCAGGTTTTCCGCAAAGTGGAACTTCAAAAGCGCTGGAATTTCGGTGGTGCCGGCCTGCCCGTACATGGCAAGGATCGCCAGCAGCATGAACAGCGAGCCCAGCAGCGTATAGAGAAAGAACTTGAAGCTCGCGTAGACGCGCCGCGCGCCGCCCCAGACGCCGATGATAAGGAACATCGGGATCAGGCCGCCCTCGAAGAACAGGTAGAAGACAACGAGGTCCAGCGCAGCGAACACGCCGATCATCAGCGTTTCCAAGATCAGAAACGCGATCATGTATTCCTTCACGCGGACGGTGATCGAGTTCCAGCTCGCTAGGATACAGATTGGCATGAGGAAGGTGGTGAGGATCACGAAGGGCAGCGAAAGCCCATCCACGCCGACGTAATAGGAGATCGTATCGCTGAGCCAAGGCCGGTGCTCTACGAACTGGAAGCCGGCGTTTGCGGGATCGAACCGGGCCACCAGCACGAGCGAGACGCCGAGCGTGATCAGCGTGGTCCACAGCGCAATCCAGCGCGCATTCCGTTTCGCCGCCTCGTCGCTCCCCCTCAAAATAACAAGCAGAAGGGTGCCAACCAGGGGCAAAAGGATGATCGTGGTGAGAATAGGCCAATCCTTCATAGCTTGAACATCGCCCCGTGGAAGAGATAAGCGAAATAGGTGACTAGTGCGACGACACCGATCAGCATGACGAATGCGTATTGATAGACGTAGCCGGTCTGGAACCGGACCGCGCGCTTGGCGACCCTCGTAACCTCGGCCGCAACGCCGTCGGGGCCGAGCCCGTCGATGATCTTGCCATCGCCGTAGACCCAGAGGACACGCGCGATCCAGCGGGTGGGCCGCACGAAGATCAGATCGTACAGCTCGTCGAAGTACCACTTGTTGTAAAGGAAGGCGTGAATCGGCCTGAAATTGCGTACGGTCCAGGCGGGGATCGCCGGCAGGGCAATATAAGAGATATAGGCGAGCAGGAATCCGCCCAGCATCATCAGCGTAGGCAGCCACTTCATGAGCAGCGATTCCACGTTGTGACTGTCGGCGAGAACGGTGTTGTCGGGCAGCGTGAACAAGGCCGCGCGCCAGAATTTCGCGTAGCCGTCCTCGATGAAGTAGGGCGCGAACGCGGCGCCTGCCCCGATTGCGCCGATGGCCAGAACGAGCAGCGGGACGGTCATCACCGGCGGCGATTCATGGGCATGCTCGAAGGCGTGCTCGTCCTTGGGCTTGCCGAAGAATGCCATGAACACCAGCCGCCAGGAGTAGAAGGAGGTGAGGAAGGCAGCGACGATCAACGCCCAGAAAGCGTACTCGGCGCCGGGCGCGTGCGAGGCGTGCGCGACCTCGATAATCGCATCCTTGGAGAAGTAACCCGCGGTATAGGGGAAGCCCGTCAGCGCGAGCGTGCCGGCGAGCATCATCATGAAGGTGAACGGTATCGCCGTGCGCATTCCCCCCATTTTCCGCAGGTCCTGCTCCCCGTGCAGGGCGTGGATGACGGAGCCCGCGCCCAAGAATAGCAGCGCCTTGAAGAAGGCGTGGGTGAACAGGTGGAAGATGCCGGCGCTATAGGCTCGCAAGCCCAGCGCTGCGAACATATAGCCGAGCTGCGAGCAGGTCGAATAGGCAATCACGCGCTTGATGTCGTTTTGCGCAACGCCAACGGTTGCCGCGAAAAAAGCGGTGGTGGCGCCCACGAGCGTGACAACCCAAAGTGCTGTAGGCGAAAGCTCGAACAGTGGCGAAAGCCGGGCCACCATGAACACGCCCGCCGTCACCATGGTGGCGGCATGGATGAGGGCGGAGACCGGCGTCGGGCCTTCCATGGCGTCGGGTAGCCAAGTGTGGAGCAGGAATTGCGCCGATTTGCCCATCGCGCCCATGAAGAGCAGCAGGCAGATCACGGTCAGCGCGTCCTCTTGGTAGCCGAACACGGGCAGCATCAGCGCTTGCTTCTCGCGCGCCGCCGCGAAGACGGTGTCGAAGTTGACGTCGCGGAAAACGTAGAAAATGGCGAAGATACCGAGCGCGAAGCCAAAATCGCCGACGCGGTTGACGACGAACGCCTTGATCGCTGCCGAATTGGCGGAAGGCCGGTGATACCAGAAACCGATCAGCAGATAGGATGCTAACCCGACGCCTTCCCAGCCGAAGAACATCTGGACGAAGTTGTCGGCGGTCACAAGCGTAAGCATCGCGAAGGTGAACAGCGACAGCTCGGCGAAGAACAGCGGCTGGCGGTCGTCTTCGGACATATAGCCGATGGAGTAGACGTGCACGAGCGCCGAAACCGTGTTCACGACCACGAGCATCACGGCGGTGAGCGTGTCGATGCGCAGCGCCCAGGAGGCCTGCAAATCGCCTACGCCGATCCAAGACAGGAGCGTAACGTGCGCGTCCTCGCCCTGAATGCCAACTTTATAGAAGGCGTACCAGGAGAGCGCCGCGCCGGCGAGCACGAGTGCGCTTGTGAGAATGCCCGAGGCTCTATCGCCCAAAACGCGGCCAAACAAACCTGCAATGAGAGCCCCGGCCAAGGGCATCAAGACAATCGCTGGATACATCCGCCTCAGCCCCTCATTGAGTTGATGTCGTCAACGGCGATGGAGCCGCGGTTCCGGAAATAGATCACAACGATGGCGAGCCCGATCGCGGCCTCGGCAGCGGCCACCGTCAGCACGATGAGCGCGTAAATCTGGCCGGTGATGTCGTTCAGATAGGCCGAAAGCGCCACGAGGTTGATGTTGACTGCGAGCAGCATCAGCTCGATCGACATCAGGATGATGATGACGTTCTTCCGGTTGAGGAAGATTCCAAAAACGCCCAGCGTGAACAGGATCGCCGCCACGGTCAGATAATGCTGCAACGCAATGCCGGTCGCGGCCTGGATGGGAGAAATATCCGGCATGGCTGTCACGAAATCCCTTTCCCGGTTTCCACATGGACCACTTCCATAGCATCCTCGCGCCGCCGGCCGACTTGCTCGGCCACGTTCTGGCGCTTTGCCGTGCGCTTATGACGGAGCGTGAGGACGATTGTCCCGATCATCGCGACGAGCAGGACCAAGCCTGAAAGCTCGAAGAAATAGAAATATTTCGTATAGAGGACGCTGCCGATTGCCGCCGTGTTCGAAAGCGGATGCGCGGGGAGCGGCTGGATGGCGCCGGGTGCGATGGCGAAGCCGCCGGCAACCACAACGAGCTCGGCTAGAAGGATGGCACCGATCAAAAGCCCCAGCGGCAAATAGCGCGCGCTTCCTTTGCGCAGCTCGGAAAAATCGATGTCGAGCGTCATGACGACAAAGAGAAAGAGGACCGCGACCGCGCCCACGTAAACGATGACGAGGATCATGGCGAGGAACTCGGCGCCAAGCAGGAGAAAAAGGCCCGCGGCGTTGAAAAAGGCCAGGATTAAGAAGAGAACGGAGTGCACAGGGCTTCGCGCGGTGATGACCATGAGCCCGGAGGCCACCGCCACGATGGAGAAGAGGTAAAAGAAAAACCCTGCAATGGTCATGCGCGGCCGATCCTTATGCGGCGTAAGCCGTTGAAGAACGTATTGAACCTGTGAAGTCCGCTGCCCTCCAGGAAGGAAGGAAGCGAGCGCTCGCAGAACCCGCCGCGGAGCAAGCACGGAACCGGCTTGCGGCAGGAGCATCGGCTTTTCAGCGTAAGGGTTAGCTGTAGGACGCGATCAATTCAAGGCTTTTGTAGCGGGTTGCCGCATCCGCTTCAACAGAGCGTTTCAACTGCACCCCGGTGGAGCGTGTTCGCGAATTTTTTTACCGGAGAAATCAGCGGTAGCGCGCGTCGAGCTCGATATTCTTGGCCAGCACGCGTTCCCAGCGGTCGCCGTTCGCCAAAAGCTTCTCCTTGTCGTAGAGCAGCTCCTCGCGCGTTTCGGTCGCGAATTCGAAATTCGGGCCCTCGACGATGGCATCGACGGGGCAGGCTTCCTGGCAATAGCCGCAATAGATGCACTTCACCATGTCGATGTCGTAGCGGGTGGTGCGGCGCGTCCCGTCGTTGCGGCGCGGCCCGGCCTCGATGGTGATCGCCTGGGCGGGGCAGATCGCCTCGCAGAGTTTGCAGGCGATGCAGCGCTCCATCCCGTTGGGATAGCGGCGAAGCGCATGCTCGCCGCGGAAACGGGGGCTGATCGGGTTCTTCTCGTAAGGGTAGTTGATCGTCGCTTTCGGCTTGAAGAAGTACTTCATAGCAAGCCATAGCGCCGCCACGAATTCCGCCAAGACCGCGTATCTAAGGGACTGCGCGAAGCCCATGCAACCGCTCCTGTAACAAAGAGTCTTTTGTGACGCTACCGCGCCAAGCCTCCGAATTGCAAAACCGCGGCAACCACCACCACCATGGCAAGCGAAACCGGCAAGAGCACCTTCCAGCCGAGCCGCATAAGCTGATCGTAGCGGTAGCGCGGGACAATCGCCTTCACCATGGCGAACATGAAGAAGACGAAGCAAACCTTGAGCACGAACCAAATAATTCCCGGTATCCAGGACAGCGGCGCAACGTTGATGGGGGGCAGCCAGCCGCCTAAGAAGAGAATTGTGGTGAGCGCGCACATCAGGACGATGGAGACGTACTCGCCCAGCATAAACAAGAGATAGGGCGTTGAGGAGTACTCCACCATGAAGCCCGCGACAATTTCCGATTCTGCCTCCGCCAAGTCGAAGGGCGGCCTGTTCGTCTCCGCAAGCGCCGAGATGAAGAAGACAATGAACATCGGAAACAGCGGCAGCCAGTACCAGTTGAGCACAGACAGCCATGGAATGCCGAGCAGCGTGGCAAGCCCATGCGTCTGCTGTGCAAGCACGATATCGTTGAGGTTCAGCGAGCCCACGCAGAGCAGCACCGTGACAATCACAAACCCGATGGACACCTCATATGAGACCATCTGAGCCGCAGAGCGAAGCGAGCCCAAGAACGGGTATTTGGAGTTGGACGCCCAGCCGCCCATGATGACGCCGTAAACGCCAAGCGAAGAAATGGCCAAGAGATAAAGGATGCCGACGTTCAAGTCGGAGACGGCCCATCCATCCGCCACAGGGATAACGGCCCAGGCGGAAAGTGCCAGCACCGTGGTCATTAACGGGGCGAGCAAGAACACTGCCTTGTCCGCGCCCGCAGGAATGACCGGCTCCTTGAACACGAACTTCAGAAAATCGGCGAACGACTGCAACAGGCCGTACGCTCCGACCACGTTCGGCCCGCGCCTTAGCTGTACCGCTGCCCAGATCTTCCGGTCTGCGAGGAGCAAAAAGGCAATGATCAGCAACAGCGAAACAAGCAGCAAGAGGCTCTTGCCCAGGATGATCGCGAGCGGAAAGCCGTAGTCCGTCCAGAGTGCGCCCCAATCAACCATGCGTTGCCCCAAATTGAGTTTCTTGGCTCAAGGCCGAAAGCTCGGCCATCACAGAGGACGCCCGCACAATCGGGTTTGTCTGATAATAGTCCTCGACAAGCGGTGCAATCGGCTCATCGGGAAGCGGCGGCAGCCGGTCCTTGGCAATTCCAGGCTCTCCCTCGGGCTTCACGTGATCGATCGCGGCCAAGTGTGGATACGCCTGGTACAGGGCCTGGCGCAATTCCCTGATGTTATCGAAGGGAAGCTTCGCGCCCAAATGCTCCGATAGCGCCCGGACGATCGTCCAATCCTCCCGCGCATCGCCGGGCGGAAACACGGCGCGTTCGCCAAGCTGGACGCGGCCTTCCGTGTTCACATAGGTTCCGTGCTTCTCGGTATAGGCAGCTCCCGGCAGCACGATGTCGGCCATGCGGGCGCCGCGATCGCCATGCGAGCCCTGGTAAATTACGAAGGCATCTCCCGTGCGGCTCACGTCGAACTCATCCGCGCCCAAGAGATAGAGCACTTCGATATCGCCGCTGTCGAGCATGCCGTGGAGGTCGAGACCGTTCTCGCCAGGTACGAAACCGATGTCGAGCCCGCCAACTTGGGCGGCGCTGGCATGGAGTACGTTGAAGGGATTCCAGGCTGCTGCGTTCTTGCCTTCCATCGCGGCGGCGGCGGCGCGGGCGGCCTTGAACAGCACGGTTTCGCCCGAAGCATGGTTGAGCGCTGCCTGCCCTACGATCACCATCGGGTGCGAGGCCGCGCGAAGCATCGCGAGAACGCCGTTCCTGCCCTCCAACACATCGTCGAGCGCCTTGAGCGAATTACCGAGCCATTCATAGGGGTACGTCAAATCGACCTGCGGACCAATCAAGGCAACTTTGGTGTGATTGTGCAGCCAGGCCTTGCGAAGGCGGGCGTTCAGCACCGCCGCTTCTGTCCGCGGATTGGTGCCAATAAGCAAGACTGCATCGGCTTTATCCACTCCGGCGAGGGTGGAATTGAAGAGATAGCTTGAGCGCCCGCGCTGGGGGTGCAGCTTGGCGCCCAGCTGACGGCAGTCGCGATGGGGGGAGCCAAGGGCGTCAAGAAGCGTTTTGAGCGCGAACATTTCCTCGACGGCGCAAAGATCGCCGGCAATCGCGCCGATTTTCTGGCCGCTTGCCTTGGTGACCCTCGCGGCGATCTCGTTGAAGGCGTCGTACCACGACACCTCCTCAAGCTTGCCGTTGTTGCGCATGTAGGGCCGGTCAAGGCGTTTGCGCTTAAGCGCGTCCACGGCTGCACGCGTCTTGTCGGAAATCCATTCCTCGTTAACGCCATCGTGGTTGCGGGGCAGGATGCGAAACACCTCGCGGCCCCTGCTGTCCACGCGAATGTTCGAGCCAAGGCCGTCCATGACGTCGATGGTCTCGGTCTTGCGAAGCTCCCAAGGCCGGGCGATGAATGAATAAGGCTTAGACGTCAGCGCACCGACCGGGCACAGGTCGACGATGTTGCCCGAGAGCTCGGACTGCATGCCCTGCTCGAGGTAGGTGCTGATCTCCATATCTTCGCCGCGGCCGATGGCGCCGAGCTCGGGAACGCCGGCGATCTCCGTCATGAAGCGGACGCACCGTGTGCATTGGATGCAGCGCGTCATGAACGTCTTGATCAGCGGCCCGAGATATTTCTCTTCCACGGCGCGCTTGTTTTCGCGGTAGCGGCTGCCGTCGAAGCCATAATACATGGCCTGATCCTGCAGATCGCACTCGCCGCCCTGGTCGCAGATGGGACAATCGAGCGGGTGATTGAGCAGCAGGAATTCCATCACGCCTTCCCGCGCTTTCTTGACGAGCGGCGTATCGGTCCTGATCGCGGGCGGGGTGCCGTCGCGGTTCGGGCGCAGATCGTTCACGCTCGTGGCGCAGGATGCCATTGGCTTCGGCAAGCCAACGACTTCCACAAG
>JBKQNN010000106.1:0-13103 GCA_052145975.1 Rhodomicrobium sp.
GTCGGCCCGCTGTTGCGCCGGCTCACGAAAGCGGGGTTGTCTCGCATCCGCCCAATTCCGGAATGGGCTTCAAGCGTCTCGCCGTTCGGCAAGTAAACCTTACCCCTTTCAATATCGTAGATCGCAACACCAGCCTCCCGTTGCGAATCCTCAACGGTCGGCGACGCCCCCCCAGCTTCATCGTCCGCTTTCGCAAAACGAGGCACGGCGGCAAGCATTTGCGGCTGAACCCCGTCCGCAACCGCGGCGCTCACGAGCTGCGCCTGCATTGCGCCACCGCTTTTGGCCGGTGCCACTTCGGACGAGACTGGAGCGAACGGCGCGGCCTCCGCCGCGCGTACGGTCTTGTAGTGAATTGACACGTTCTGGACTTGCCCAGGCTTAGTTTTGGCGACCGAGGTCTCGTTTCGTGCGCTCTCATCCGCATGGGCCGCTACCGCGAGCAGCAGCGTTAACAGGCCCCCCAGGAAAGCTCCCCGCTCCCACACTGGTACTGACATCAACTATTCCAACTATACGCCGCGTGGAGACACAAAACTTTGCTGCGAACAAGGCAGGTAAATGCTTGCCGTCTTAGCCGCTACTCATGGTTGTTTAGCTGCATCCGTATACCTTGGCGTGCCTTAACAGAGTCTTACCATCTGCGGCTGGTTTGTCTGAAGTGGGGCGGTTGTCAGGGTGGGTTGCCACCCTTCGCGAATCTCTCGGGCGAACCCCGGAAATGGCAGAGATGGGTCGTGTTGAGCTTCTCGAAGACGCGCGCATTTAGATCTTGAAGCCGGCGCAGCGCTCATGGGGGCGCGAGAACACCGGCATGTCCGCAAGCGATCCAAAACAGGCCGCCGATCTGTGGGCCTACTTAACAAACTGTTCGATTCGCTTAAGTCCCTACTATAGTTAATGCGGGATTGGTAAACGCGCGCGTCTCCTATTTTCCGCCGCCGTCTTTCTGCGAATCTTTTCGCTCTTTAGGTCGATTTCTGCGACTCCTAAATCCTATTAAATATACGGACAGTTTTAATCTTAACCATAAAACGGTGCATTTGGCCGCCTGACGCCGCGTTCGCAATTATAATTTACGTATACGGAACAATAAGTTAGGCCGCGCTAAAACTTTATAAAAAATTCCACATTATAGTATTGGCTTCAAAGGAGCGGCCTCCATGCGCATTCCCGCGCCAAAATCCAGCCGGCTGAGGTTAACAGCCAGTTAGCGACCACGACGCCATTCCGGGGCGGCGGCAAAGGCCGGCCGCCCGGATGCGGCCGGTTGTTAAGCTGCGAGCGCCGGCGCCGCCTTGTAGGACGCGGGCTTCGCGCAGGCCCATTTCGCCACCGTAGCGATGTCGTAGAAGCGGCAAGCCTCCATCAGCACCCGGCACTCGGTCCAGATGTCGCCGTCCGACATCGGCATGAACAGATCGTGGATGTTATCGATGCCCATATAGCAGCGCACGCCCGCCTCATGGAGCTTCGGGAATGGCGCGATGGAATTGTGCAGCGGCGCCACCATCGGCAGCTTCTGCATGCCGAGCGCTGCGGAGGGGCAAATCACCACGCCCATATCGGCCTCGACGATCTTCGCGATGATCCGGTCCTGCTCGCGCTCTTCCTTGGCGCCGACGGAGATGGCATGGATGGCGTAGACCATCCCCTGCATGCCGTGCTCGATGGTCTTGGTGGCGAGCAGCTCGGTTTCGTTTTCGAGCGGGTTATTTTCCTGATCGACATGCACTTCGACCGGCTTGCCGAGCCGCTTGGCCAGGTCGAGGACCAGGTCGAGATGCGCCTCGGGCTGCGGCCGGTCGCGCGAAGGCAGGCCGCCGCAGTAGTCGGCGAGCTTGCAGGCTTCGGCATATTGCTCGTAAGACGCCGGGTCGAGCACGCCTTGCAGCGGCTGCACGCCCACCTCGAAGACAATGCGGCCGGCGTAGCGCTTCTTCACCTCCATCGCGGCGGTGACGGGCAAGAGGCCGACCGTGCTGTCCGCGTCCACCATGGTGCGGCAGTAGGTGACGCCCTGCGCGATCATCTTTTCGAGGCCGCGGCTGATGCGCTCGATCAGGTCGTCGTAGGTGTAGTTTTCCTTCAGGTAGCGGTAGATCTCCCACTTCTTCTGCATGTCCACTTGGGAGAGGCGGAGATTTTCCATATTGATGAGGTAGGCTTTGTCGAAATGGGCGTGGTGATTGGCGACCCCGCCGAGCCGCTCGACCGCTTCCATGAAATGGAGGTGCAGGTTCCACGGCTCCGAATTGTCCGCGAGTTTGTAACGGAAGGTGCCCTTGCTGGTGTCGGCGACGATTTGTTCGAGCGTCGCGATGCCGACATCGGCGTCGGTGATGAGCGGTATGCCGTTCTCGATGCAGAGCTTGCGGATGAGTTTGGCGTCGGAAGATTCGTCGTAGTCGTTATCGCCGGTCAGAACGTTGATGACGAGATCGAATCGGTTTTCCTTGAGAAAAGTTAGAATATTCGGCGCATGCCGGTCGGTGATCTTATGAATTTCGGTAGTATCGATGCCGTGATTAAAAAGAAAATTGTGAGTTCCTGGCGTCGAATAAACATCTACTTCTAATGTTAGGAACTGTCTTATTGCAGGAAGCATTCGCTGTTTATTTTCCTGCTTGCCTGCACTGATTAGAACCTTTTTTCGGCTCTTGCGGCCAAGCAACTTCAAGTTGAAGGCCAGCATTTCCAGCGAAACACCGTCGTTCATAGGTATACCCCTTCTGTGCCGACCCCCTTGAAATCTCACCGGGCCAAGCGCTTTCACAGCGCGCGAGCCCCGGCTCGCGGTCCCCTACCCGCAAATGGTCCGCATGTTGAAGAACGAATCTCTGCTAGTCAACGCCGAAATTGCTCGGCGCCGCGTTTATGACCTAACAAATTCGTAAGCTGGGCGCAATCAGGTGCTATTTTTTTACGTATCCATTGCTCATCATGCAAAGCGCGAAGGATGTATTGTACATCTCGGCCGCTTTTTCGTGCGCTCTATCCAGATTCGCCATGCTGTGCCGCTCGGCCGCGATGGTTTTCTCAAGCTCAGTGCTGGCCGTCAAAGCTTTGGCTTTACACGCGGTTTCGGCCAATTGCTGCGCGCGCTGTCTTTCCAGATCGGTATTATATTTGCCCGGATCGGCCAGAACGAAGAGCATCTCAGGCGGCGTGCTTGCCGCCGTCGTACAAGCGGAAAGCGCAAGGAAGATCAAAAGCGGGATTGAACGCAGCACAGCGAATTTGTCCAAAATAGCACAAGTACTATGTGTAATTAGCACGATCCGGGGCTGCGAAACACAAAAATTGAGGCAATTCGGAAATTTATCCCCGCACCCGTGGCCGCATCATCTCGCCAGGCTGCGGTAAAGCCCGAGCCCGGCCGCGCCGAACGACATCAGCGCGAGCAGCCCGAAGGGCGCGGCGGCAAAGTAGGCGTAGGGTTTCGGGATAAAGTTCAGCGCCAGCGCACAAAGCGCCAAGTGAATGAGGCCCGCGATTAGCGGCCGGAACGAAAAGGATAGCGGCGACCCGCATATCGGGCACAGCGGGATTCCACGCGCGAGTTCCGCTCCGCAAACGGGACACTTAATCAAAGCCGCCCTCCCTTATTTTTGAAGCAAGTTATCTTCCGGGGCATTCTCCCGCAAGCGGAAAGCTATCAGATGCGAATACGTCGATGCGTTTTTGCGTGACGTGCGGGGAACTGCGGGCTAAAAGCAATCGTGCCGCCCGCGCCACTGTCCGAGCTTCCTCGCCCTATGCACGTCTACTTGCCCATTGCGGACATGCCCATCAACGCGCTGCTCATGCTCGTGCTGGGCGGAGTGGTGGGCTTTTTGTCCGGCATGTTCGGCGTCGGCGGCGGCTTCCTCATGACGCCGATGCTAATTTTTGCTGGCGTGCCCAGCGCGGTTGCCGTCGCCACGGGCGCCAACCCGCTCATCGCCTCCTCGATCACGGGCACGATTGCGCAATACCGCCGCAAGAATGTGGACATAAAGCTTGGCCTCTATCTCCTCGCCGGGGGCGCGGCAGGCGCGCTCTTAGGCGTTCACATCGTGAAGCTGCTCCGGCAGGCGGGGCAGTTCGATCTCGTTGTCTCCCTGCTCTATGTCGTGTTCATGAGCGTTGTCGGTGGCATCATGTTCGTCGAAAGCCTCCAGGCGATCCGGAAGCAGCAGCAGGGCAAGCCCGCGGCCACGCGGCGCCGGAGACAGCGCGGCTGGATTCACGCCTTGCCATTCAGGACGCGCTTTCCAGCATCGAAGCTTTATATCAGCGCGCTTCCGCCCATCGGGCTTGGCGTCCTGGTAGGGCTTCTCTCCGGCGTCATGGGGGTCGGCGGCGGCTTCGTCATGGTGCCGATTTTGATCTATGTCCTGCGCGTGCCCACCGCCCTTGCGATTGGCACATCGCTTTTTCAGGTCATTTTCGTGAGCGCCATCACCACCGTGCTGCAGGCGGTGTGGAACCATACCGTCGACATCGCGCTGGCGCTGATGCTGATGGTTGGCGGCGTGCTCGGCGCACAGGCTGGAGCCGCTGCCGGTCAGCGTCTGCGCGCGGAACAGCTTCGCTTGCTCTTGGCCATCCTGGTCCTGGGCGTGGGCTTGCGCTTGCTGGCCGGCCTGTTCTCGCCCGCCGATCTTTTCAGCCTAAGCCGGGCCGGGGCGTCGTGATGCGGGACCTTTGCAAGATGCACGGCCGTCATTCCCGCGCAGGCGGGAATCCATTTCTAACGTTGGAACAAGAGGTTGGCGTGGATCCCCGCCTTCGCGGGGACGACGGCGCGGCGAAATCGGCCCCCAAAATCCGTTTACGGAATTGGTTCCGGTTAGGGGCGTGTTTCCTGGCTTTTTGGCTTGCCCCGCTGGCGGCTGAAGCGGCCCCGGCCAGCGCCGCGGTTCCGGACTCCATCGAAGCCGAGGCGTCGGAGAACTATTTCTACATCGAGCCAGGGTATAACGGCTCCAGCATCGTGCTTTTCGGCTCGATCGATCGCGAAAAGCTTCGCGGAAAACCTATCGATGTCGCCGTAACCATCAAGGGGCCAATAAGGCCGGTAACGGTCTGGAAAAAGGGCCGTCACGCCGGTTTGTGGATAAACACCGAACGCCTGACCTTCGAGGGCGTCCCGAACTATTACGCTGTGCTTTCCACGAAGCCCGCGGCTGAGATCGCAGCCCTCGAAGAACGCAAGGCCCACGGCGTCGGTCTCGACGCACTCACCCTTCCGTTGCAAGCCGGGGACGGGGGCAAAGCCGGGGCGGCGGCTCCAGAGGAATTCCAGAAGGCGCTGATCCGGCTTAAGCAGTCGAGCGGCCTTTTCCTGGAGCAGAGCAGGGGAGGCGTAGAGTTCCTCGGCTCAAGGCTTTTCCGCTCCCATATATATCTGCCGGCCTCGGCAGGCGCGGGCCTCTACCGGGCCGAGTTCTACATCTACCAAAACGGAAAGATCGTTGGCGAGACAGGGTCCGATATTCTGCTCTCAAAGGTTGGGATAGAGGCGGAACTGTCGGCCGCCGCACTGGATTTTCCGTGGCTCTACGGGGCCATTGCGGTCATCCTCGCGGCGTTGACCGGAGGCGGCGCTTCGCTCATCTTCCGCAAGACGTGATACCGCAGCGTCATTCCCGCGAAGGCGGGAATCCATTCTAGACACTAGAACAAGACCTTAGCGTGGGTCCCCGCCTTCACGGGGACGACGCTGCGGTCCGGATTTCAAGCGTTTCAACCTGTTCGGCGATTTTTTCACACGCTCGAAGGCGGGAATCCATTTCCGGCCATAAAACAAGATCTTAGCGTGGTTCTCCACCTTCGCGGAGACGACGCTGCGGCGAAATTGCCCCCGGCCTCCGCACCAGCGGAAAGCATTGGGGTAATCAAGTCCCGGATACCGGCAAAGCTGCGAAGACTTACGTTGCGATATATTGCCCGCCGTTCACGGTCATCGTTGCGCCTGTTATAAAAGCCGCGTCGTCGCTTGCGAGGAACGCGGTGCATTTCGCGATCTCCTCCGCTTTGCCAAGCCGACCCACCGGAATTTGCGCGATAATGTCCTCAAGAACCTTCTCCGGCACGGCCTGCACCATTTCCGTGTCGATATATCCAGGCGCAATGCAGTTTACAGTGATGCCCTTTTTGGCGTTCTCCTGCGCCAGCGCCTTGGTGAAGCCGATCATGCCCGCCTTCGCGGCCGAATAGTTCGTCTGGCCCATTTGGCCTTTCTGGCCGTTGATCGAGGAGATGTTGATGATCCGGCCGAAAAGGCGCTCGCGCATGCCGTTAATCACCGGGTGCACCATGTTGAACACGCTATCGAGATCGACGCGGATCACTTCGCGCCATTGCTCAGGCGTCATGCGGTGCAGCATCGCGTCGCGGGTGATGCCCGCATTGTTGACCACCACCGACACGGGCCCAAGCTGAGCCTCGACCTGTTTGAGCCCTGCCGCGCAAGCTTCGTAGTCGCCGGCATCCCACTTGAAGATCGGAATGCCCGTTTCTGCTTGAAACTTATGGGCAGCTTCATCGTTGCCGCCGTAGTTCGCGGCAACTCGAAATCCGCGCCTCTTGAGCTCGACGGAAATGGCATAACCAATTCCCCGGGTACCGCCGGTTACCACAGCAACCCTAGACATATTCCCTCCATTTCAAGATTTATAAGTATGTATGCCCGGAGTCTAAAATGCTGTCACGAATTAGACGCGGAATACACACTATTTATAACGCTGAAGCTCAAGCTACGCCTTCGCTCCAGCTTTCGAACATGCCCAGTAGCGTATAGGCCGTGCTTACATCTGCCTCGGTCATGTCCGGTTCCACAGCCAATTGCTGGATCGCACCGTTTATCACCCACATGGCGTAGCGCTTCGAACGCTCGCCCAATCCGAAGGGCCGTCCGTCGAAGCCAAGGCCAAGGCCCCTCACGAAATCGCCATTCCCGTCGGCAAGAAAAAGCATGCCCGGGGGCGCGTGTAATGCGCTTCGCCACGCATCCATCACGAACACGTCGTTCACCGCGGTGCATGCCACAAGATCGATGCCGCCGGCCTTGATGGACTCATACTCGTCGATGATGCCTGGCAGGTGGAGGTGGTGACAGGTCGGTATAAACGCACCCGCTAGCCCAAAAAGGGCCACCCGGCGCCCCGAAAACAGTGCCTGGCTTGTGAGAGCGGCCGGCCGCCCTCCCTCCATGATTTGAAAAGTTACCGCTGGGATGAGATTGAACGCCGGAGCCATCGGATTCTCTTTTCATCTACACGCGCAGATGGTACGTCCCCGGAGTAAAGGCCACAACCGGGGACACATTGCACATTAGGCGTAAGCCTAAAGCTTTGCTTAGACGCGCTCCACGCACATGGCGATGCCCATGCCGCCGCCGATGCACAGCGTGGCAAGACCCTTTTTGGCGTCCCGTTTCTTCATTTCGTAAAGCAGCGTGGTCAGGATGCGCGCGCCCGAGGCCCCGATCGGGTGCCCGATAGCGATCGCGCCGCCGTTTACGTTCACTTTTTCGAGATCCCAGCCGATGGCCTTGTTCACTGCGCAAGCCTGCGCCGCGAATGCCTCATTGGCCTCGATAAGATCGAGATCGTCCTTGGACCAGCCGGCTTTTTCCAGCGCGCGCTTGGAGGCAGGGATCGGCCCCGTGCCCATGATGGAGGGATCGACGCCGGCGGTGGCGTAAGACACGATCCGGGCGAGTGGCTCGATGCCCCGCTTTTCGGCGTCCGAAAGCTTCATGACCACAAGCGCCGCGGCGCCATCGTTGATACCGCTTGCATTGGCCGCGGTGACGGTTCCCTCTTTGGGATCGAATGCGGGGCGAAGCTTGGCGACATCCTCAAGCGTGACATTGTCGCGGATAAATTCGTCTTGTGCGAAAACGGTGTCGCCCTTCCTGCCCTTGATCGTCACCGGAACGATCTCGTCGTTGAAGCGCCCGGCTTTCCTGGCCGCAGATGCCTTATTCTGCGACGCGACCGCAAACTCATCCTGCTGCACCCGCGTGATTTGCCACTGGCGGGCGACGTTCTCGGCCGTCATGCCCATGTGATACCCGTTGAAGGCGTCCCACAGGCCATCCTTGATCATGGTGTCGATCATTTCGAGGCTGCCCATCTTATGCCCGGAGCGAAGATAGGCGGCGTGCGGCGAAATGCTCATGTTTTCCTGGCCGCCGGCAATCACAATGCTGCTATCTCCGTTGCGGATCGCCTGTGCGGCCATCGCAACCGAGCGCAGGCCGGACCCGCAGACGAAGTTGATCGTCATCGCGGTGGTCTCGATGGGCAGCGAGGCAAGGATCGAAGCCTGCCTGGCGGGGTTTTGCCCTTGCGCCGCCGTGAGCACCTGCCCGAGAATCACTTCGCTTACGCCGCCCGGTTCGACATTCGCGCGCTTGAGCGCCTCGGTGATGACTATTTGTCCGAGCTGATGGGCGGGAACGCCCGACAGAGTTCCGTTGAACGACCCAACTGGCGTGCGCGCAGCACTCGCAATCACAATGGCTTCTTGCCCGTCCATGCTTACCTCCTGTTTCTGCTTCGATATGTAGGGATGTATTGGCGATAGCCCTATAGGTGGGGCGATTTAACGGCTGCTTAAGTTTCGATTAAGCTATTTCCGGTTGCAGAGCAACATGCCGGTATACAAGATAGGTTGCCTTCCCTTTTTGCATGTGCGAAAAAATCCCACGCAAGACCTGAAACTTGATCTATGATAGGCATTAGCATCAACATGTGGACGCTTTAATGAACAAGGCTGCCGAGAAGTTGTCGCCAAGCCAGGGATTTCATGAGGCCGCGGTCCAACCGTTGAAGGCGGCTGCGGCGAAAAAGAGAGCGGACGAACCGAACAAGTCCAAGCCCGTTATTATTAAGAAGTATGCGAACCGGCGGCTGTATAATACCGAGACCAGCAGCTACGTAACGCTCGAAGACCTGGGCGACATGGTGCGGTCCGAGCGCGATTTCCTGGTCTATGACGCGAAGAGCGGCGAGGATTTAACCCATTCGGTGCTCACCCAAATCATTGTGGAGGAAGAGGGGAGAACCGGCTCGAACCTCCTGCCCATTGGCTTTCTGCGCCAGCTTATCCGGTTCTACGGCCACTCCATCGAGCAGCTTGTGCCCAAATATCTCGAATTCAGCCTTGAAACGCTGACGCGCGAACAGGAAAAATACCGGAAGCAATTCACGGACACCTTCGGCGCCGCCGCTTTCGAGGCTATGCAGGAACAAGCGCGGCAGAACATGGTGTTGTTCGAGCGTGCATTTGCGATGTTCGCCCCCTTTGCGAAGCCCGAAGATAACCCAGCCTACGAGAAGCCTGCACAGCCGAAGCCCGATGCCGCAAACGCCGCGACTTCTGGAGAAATCGCCGAGCTCAAGGCGCAGCTCAGCGCGATGCAGGCTCAGATTGAGCGCCTGTCGAAATCGGGCGCCGCGCAAGGCGACGAAGCCTAATACCGCGCAGGCACATAGGCCGCGAGCTTGGTGTCACAATTACAGGAGGTTCAACCCCTCATCCTGTCCTTCTCCCTATGGGAGAGGGAACGCCAGAATTTCCGCTGCGGAGAGTTCAAGGGTCCCTTCTCCCGTGGGGAGAAGGACAGGATGAGGGGAGATTCACCCGTTCTTCGCTCTACCCGGCGAGGCTTCGACAAGCCAGATCGCGCCAGTTAAGGAAACAGTCCCGCCGCGCTCATAGGGGCGGAGCGCCTTTTCGATGGCGGCCCGGGCAGCGCCGATCAAGCTTTCAGGCTGTTTTCGCAAAAGTGCTGCTGCCGCGCCGATGGCCGTCGCCTGTTGAACTGCGGCTTCAAGGCCGCCTCCGGCTGCTACGTCCAGCGCGAATTCTCCTGGCGAAACCGTAAGCCAGGCGAAGCCTGCGGCCGAAAGAATCCGCTTCACGCGTTCGGGATCGGCGAAGGAAAAAGGGCCGGGCTCGTCCGGCCCCGCCGCCGGCGCGGGAGGCACGCCAGCGCTCAACGCCGCTTCGAGCGGCACGCGCATCCACTCGTTCTCCTGAGGCGTGCGCCAGCAGGCGAACAAGAGGCGCCCGCCCGGATTGATGGCTTTACGAATGTTGGCGAAGGCCGCGGCTGGATCGCCGAAGAACATCACGCCGAACCGCGAAACGGCCAGATCGGCGAATTGCTCGAATGGATAGGCCGCCGCATCGGCTTCCAGAAGCTCCGCTTGAGGAAAATCCGAAAGGCTCGTTTTGGCGCGGGCAAGCATCTGCTGGGAAACGTCGACAGCAAGCACGCGCCCGGAATTGCCCACCCGCTTTGCGATCTCGACCGTTGTGGCGCCGCAGCCGCAGCCGATGTCGAGCACGGCCATTCCGGGCTGCAAATTCGCGCGGGCGAGCAAGGTCTCGAGAATCGGCGCGAGCATCCGGTCGGTATGCTCCGCCGCGGCAACCCAGCGGTCGCCGCCCGCGTTGTTCCAGTAAGCGATTTGCGCCTCTTGCCGGCTGGCTGCGTTTGTCATGGTCACCCTATCTAAAAGCGCTCACGCTTACACGCAGCTCTACCACGCGATGTGGGACAATGGAAATGTGCGAAATCCGGTTGAATACTTCCGCCATCGTTATCGCGAGGCGACCAAGCCGCCGTGGCGATCCAGATGCAGTATCCGTGACTTGCATCTGGATTGCTTCCGGCCGCGCTTCGCACGCCGTCGCAATGACGTAGCGTAAGCGATCAACCGGATCTGGAATTAGCGGTTCGAATCCGCAGCCTTGACCTTCTGCGCTTGCTCGGTCGCGGCGAGCAGCGTTTGGCATTCGGCGGGAAGATCGGAGACCAGCACCGGTTTGGCGGGCGGCAGCGGCTTTATGGGCTTTTTTGGCTTAGCGCGAAGCTTTTGGAACCAATCGTCCAGCTCTTTGCCGCAGCCGTCGTCGCCCGCGGGGAGCGGGGCTTGAGCCACGCAGGAAGGACTGTCCGCCGGGCAGTTCAAACGAATGTGGAAATGGTCGTCGTGCTTGTACCATGGCCGGATCTTTTGCAGCCAAGCCCTATCGGTGCCGGCGGCCTCGCAAAGCGCCTTCTTCACCGCGGGGTGCACGAAAATGCGCGCCACCTCCGGATAGGATGCCGCGCGCCGAAGCAGCTTGAGCTGCGCCTGGGTCCACACCGCCTTATCGACGGTCAGCGTTGCCGGATTTACCACGCTCGCGGACGATGTCTGCTCCCGCTCTTCCATGGACAATACGTGGGCGGGCATGGGCATGTACCAAAGATCGGTGTCAAGGCCGATTTGATGGCTGGCGTGGCCGCCAAGCAGCGGTCCGCCGATAGGCTGCGCCATGTCGCCAACCAGAATGCCGGGCAAGCCGTCGAGCCGCTGCGCATCCGAAGCGAGCTTGCCAAGATAGGCAAGCAGCACCGGGTGCCCCCAAAACCGGTTGCGCGATAGGCGCATGATTTGCCAGCCGGGGCCGTTCATAGGGAGCTTCGCGGCGCCTGCGATGCAGCCGCGGTCGTAATGTCCGATCGCTCGCGGCGCCATTTGCCCGGCCGGCGCCTTGATCGCGCCGAAAGCCTTCTTCGCCTCGCGGCTGTCCGCCACCGGGGCCGGCTCCTCAGCGCAGCTCCGCGTGCAGGATGCGCCAAAGCCGGCCGCCGCAATAGCGATAGCAGCGAGCCAGTATTTCAGATTACCGGCCAAAGGGATTCCAGGTTGCGGCGGGACCGGCGGCGTTCGCGGCCGGAGCGGCCTGCTGCGGAGCGGGCGCCGGGGCAGGTGTCTCGGGCGCGGGAGTCGCCGCCGCCCCCTGCGAAGCAGCCGTTTTCTGCACCTTCGGCTTTTTCGCTGCGGCGGGCTTCTTGGGCGCGCTAGGACTGCCCTGAGCTTGGCCCGGCAGGTTCAGATCGATGCGGATCGGCTTTGCCTCGCCGGATTTAGCTGGGGCCCCCGGAAGCGGCTCCGCGGAGGCTTGCAAGAGCTGGCCCCCAGGAGCGGCGGAAGCCTGAGCGCCGTCGCCGGCAGGTGCTACACTGATCGCAATTCCAGCCAAAAGCCATTGATCGCCCGCATGCTGGTAGGCGAGATCGAATTGCACCTGCTCGGGCGTGGTTGGGAAATATCCGGTCAGCCGCAAAACTTGCCCATCCAAGGCCGGGCTGGTGCTAAGCTTCGGGTTGAAGACCATGATCGGGGTCAGGTCGATCTTGCGCGAACGCAAGGTGGCGAAAATCTCAGCCAGGCGGGCCGGGGTGTTCGTCATTTGGAAATTGGCCGTGCCCATCTCCCTAAGCACGGTGTAATTCCCGGTTACGTTCGCCTGATTGAGCGCGATGACCGCGTTGCGAATCATGAGAACGAGGCGCACATCGTCGGGAATCGCCGGCGGGGCTTCCTGCTCCTGCTGGGGAGGCGTTGGGAGCACATATTGGGCATGCGAAAGCCCCGGCGCCACAATGCACGATGCAAAGAGAGTAAAACAGATCGAAGCGATTTTCTTGATCACGGCTATTCCCGGTTCTAGTTCGTCAGCAAGGTTTTAATTGCGGTAAAAGGCGACTTCAAGACAAACTCAGGACGCAGGCGGCCTTATCCCTCGGCAATTTCGCGCCGGAGTTGCGAAGACGGCTGCGCAGCAACCCGTTCGCAGACTAAATTGCTGCCGCGCCTTGGCCGCGCCGAAGCCTGCCGGGATATTGCGGACCACGGAATAGGCGTTTGGCACTCCGGCCGCCCAAAAGCACGCCGGATGGCGTTAACTGAATACTACTGGAGTGAACGAAACGGTGGTGAACCGCGGAGCATCGTCAGTACGGCACCACGTAATCCTCGCGCGGCCGGCGGGGTACGCCGGCTTGCGCCCGGCGGCAAAGCGGCCGCGACAAACTTTGCGGCTCCTTCAGCGAAGCCGCGAGGACTCGCCTGTTGACCTTTTGCGAAAGCGCGCTCTAATGGAGGCTGTGTCCTCGTAGCTCAGCAGGATAGAGCACCAGATTCCTAATCTGGGGGTCACAGGTTCGAATCCTGTCGGGGACGCCATCCCATGCCATGTCCGGCCCGCAGACAGGCGGCGGCCCGCTACGGCAATTCCCGGAAATTTGTATCATCATCGTGTTGAAT
>JBKQNN010000107.1:0-2688 GCA_052145975.1 Rhodomicrobium sp.
TCGCGTCTTTTGCCCCTTGGCCAGCCCCATCCCCGCCTCCCCGCGAATCAACCTAATTTTCTCTTGACTCGCACAAAAAGACAGAGGCGGGAATCCCAGACTCACTTGTATGAACACCGTAGCCCCATGGGAGAGGGGACGCCTTCGCATCGGGCACAGCCTGCTCCCTCACCCATGGGGTGAGGGCTGGGGTGTGGGGCGTGACCCTCGTTCGTTACCCCGGCGCTGCGGCGAAAAAATCAGGCTCCGATAAGAAAAAGGGGCTGGCCGCACGCAGCCCAGCCCCTCCCCGCTTCTTACATCTTTGGCATTTCAAACTTCGTGCCGGGGATCTTTGCGCATTCCACCTTGGTCAGCGAGAGGAAGCCCTTGCCTTTGCAAGCATTTTGCCCTTTGCAGGAGTTGCTGGCGCTCTTGCAGGCGCCCTGGCCCTTACAGGAATTGGCGCCGATGCACTGACCCATGGCCTCTTCGGCTTGGGCGACCGGCGCCATAGCGGCACCTGCGAGCATAAGGGCGGCGACGGTGGCGGCGATGGTTGTTCCAGAGCGGCTGGAAAGCTTCATGACGTATTCCTCTTGTTTAACGTCGAATTAACCCGTGACTGTACTGTCTGCTACCGCGCCTTATAAACTTCCCGGCAGCATCAATAAGGAATTCGCGTGGGCAAGCTTGAACGTTACGTCAGACAGTGTTCGACTTTCGTTGAATAGAGCCACGAAGTGGCGGGACGAAATTGTCGATAGACAGGGTGCCGGGACCGTATTTCATAAGATAGAGCAGCGCCGTGGCCCATACGCCATGCGTGTCGAAAGCGTTGGGGTAGACGAAAATCTCGATCACGAGCGTCATGCAGAGCAGAGCCAGCGCGGCAAAGCGGGTGAGAAACCCGGCAACGATGAGGATTGGCATCGACAGCTCCATGGACATAGCCAACGGGGCCGCGATTTCAGGCGGTATGACCGGCAGCTTGTATTCGTATTGGAACAGCGCCAGCGTGTTGCCGTTGCTCCAGCCGTCGAGCTTCAGCAGGCCGGAGCGAAAGAATGTCGTTGCGATGCCAATGCGGGCGATAATGGCGATGAGGTCGCCGGGGATACGCTCGAACAATGCGGTGGCTTTCGCGATCAGGCTAAGCATGGTGCGAGTCTCCTGCTTGGGTGGGGCCGGCGGTGAAATCGCTAAAGGTGCCTGCGGCGATGAGTTTTGCGAGCGACGGGCCTAAATCGAAGCCGTCATGGGCCGCAGCCTTGCCGGCCACGTCAGCAAGCGTTTGGCCCGCCGCAAGGGCCGCGGCGAAGGCGTGCTCAGCCGCGTCGAGCCGCAGCACGTTCACCTGAAGCTGCGGACGGATGACCAGCGCCGCCTCGCCGGGAAGCTCCGGGCCGATAGGGCGGACTCGCGCGTCGAATGCGTTGGTCTCCCAGATGCTGACGAGGGGGTATGGCGAGGCGATGAGGCTGGCCGAGGGATGAAACGCGAAAGTCAGGCTCTCCGCTTGCTCTGGCGGCACCGCGGCGAGGCTTGCAGCGGTCATCGGCGTGCGATCGGCGGCGTGATATGCCGCGTGCCTCAGCCACTCCAGCCGCGCCACATCGGCGAGATAGGGCAGGCCGCGCGCGGGCTCGAAGCTTTCGAGAAACGCGGGGAAGCGCTCGCCGTATTCGATGAGCACAGGGCTCAAGGGAGGATAAGCCCCGGCGAATAGGCGCGCAGCGGATACGAAGAACTCCTCGCCTACAAGGCGCTCGATCACGGGATAGCGGGCGCGCAGGACGTCGATGAGGCTTGCGTACAGGTTGTTGCGGTGGACGCTGAAACGGCGGGCGGGGAACAGGCAGGCCGGTGCCGCCAAGCCGGTGTCGAGCATGGCGCGCGAAAACTCCGCTTGCAGCCACGCAAGGCTTTCCCTGTCAATGGGCGAGCGCATCGGCGAGCCTTTCTTGCGCCACTGCATCGGCCTTTTCCGCCTGCGCAACAAGTGTGGCGAGCGGGGGAATTTCGTTGTCCCACTCGATCAGCGTAGGCACCGCGCCTGTGCGTCCCATGGCGCGCGCGTATAGCGCCCAAACGGCATCCCGCACCGGGCTGTCATGCGCGTCGATCAGGAAGCGCTCGCCTGCGCTATCTTCGGCCTCGAAAAATCCCGAGGTGGATTTCGCGCACATGCTGCACAGGGAACGCGCCGATATAGGCGTCTGCATCGAAGCCGTGGTTCTGAGCCGAGACATAGACGTTGTTCACGTCGAGCAGGAGCGCGCAGCCGGTGCGGCGCGCCAGCTCGGACAGGAACTCGGTTTCGGCCAGTTCGGTGGTTTCGAACGCGATATAGGTTGACGGGTTTTCGATCAGGATTTGCCGTCCGAGCGCGTCCTGCACCTCGTGTACATGGCTAGCGACATGCGCCAGCGTCTCCGCCGTATAGGGCAGCGGCAGCAAATCGCTAAAGTAGGCGCCCTCGTGGGTAGACCAGGCAAGATGCTCGGAAAAGAGGCCGGGGTCATAACGGTCTACGACCGCTTTGAGGCGGCGGAGGTGGTTTTTGTCGAGCGGGGATGCTCCGCCGATGGAAAGCCCGACGCCGTGCACCGATAGGGGATAACGCTCGCGTACCCATTCGAGAAAGCGATGCGGCGCGCCGCCCGCACCCATGTAGTTCTCGGCATGGACCTCGAACCAGCCCACGCC